>JAISWT010000132.1 GCA_031271005.1 Prevotellaceae bacterium
ACAATAACATTTCCTTCATACTACATTTAGTTGTTCATTATGTCAAAGACCGATCGTTGTGTTTGCACACTGCAAAACAGAACTGCAAAGATAACGCTTTTTTATTAACTCAAAAAAAATCTTTAAGAAAGAGATAGGCTGATATTTTTTAGCATTAAGTCTGCATATCTTCTTCTGCGTTCTCTCTCTCGAAAAGCGACTGCAAAAGTAATACCCTCAAAACATCCTGCCAAACTTTTTCCAATCTTTTTTTATTCCCTCTGAAAATAGTTATAAATAGCTATAAATCAAAAATATATGACGTTTTTTTAACCAATTCATACACCGGAAATACAACGCAAATAAATATTTTATAGATTTTAATAGATGATTTTAACACGTAAAGCCTTATACTGTGATGATGGCGGAAGAAAAAAACAGTTATCTCTTTCTTGGTGGCGATATAAAACAGTTGTTTTCGCGAAGGCGGGAATTTCCTTGAAAATATAGGAAGCCTGACAAAAAAAAACTTTTTCCGTCATTTTTTGTTGACCACAGAAAAACTCTTGCCAAATCCAAAAACTTGTATTACCTTTGCCCCTGTATTTTACATATTCAAATTAAAGAATTAACAAGTGTACTTACAGATGTAGCAAAATGTGAAAACAATAAAGAAATTTTCATTTTTTTACCAGAATTACGGGCTGTCCAATAAATCACCAATTTTGCCACGCAGAGTAACAAAACAACGTTCCGGAAATAAAAAATTTCGCAATTAAATGGATATATTAAATTCTAATATTTTTTAAAACTATGAACAAAATTCTTTTATTTACAACTTTGACAATCGCGGTTGCCTCTTGTCAAAAGTACGAACCATCGGAGCCGGTTAGCGCCGATAAGTTGAAAAAGGCAACAATCACAGGAACGGTTTATGCCGATTTGGACAGGACAAACGCCGATTTGGAGTTTGCACCCGAAGGTACCACATTGCTGTTTCAAACAAATTACAGCAATCTTATTTCCACTGCGACAGGCGAGTATGTGGCACGCGCAGTTGTGGGAGCTAATGGACACTATTCGGTCGAATTTCCCGTAGCCGATGCCGGTAATTTGCAGGTAAAGATAACAGGAAATGAATTTGTTTACGATGTGCAAAAAAACAGCGGAACGGAAACCAAAATTCTGGAGTTGACCAACCAGAATATTACGGTTTATCCCGAATTAAGCTATGTAAAAAACTTGACGTATGCCGACAAGGAAACCATTGCGACAACAGACAACTGGAAAGATGGGAGCATTGAATTTACATTGCGTTATCCTGACTCAATCGGTCGTACTGCATTCGTTCCAATAGGAACACTTATCCGTTTGACTTACAACAACGTAGATAGTAAAACGACTTATGTTGAAACTCAGGTACAGGCAAGTGGAAAGGTGAAATTTACCATCAAAGCTCCAAGTGTAATTGATGACGGAAAGGTTGTCACAATTTCTTCTACAGCTCAACTTCCCTACAGATCAACGGTAGCAGGAGCCGAAGTTACGGAAGAACGTATTTTTAAAATCAATCCCGCAATTACAGCAACCCTGTATGGCGATGCGCAGATTACTTTGACAAATCAAACAATGGTCGGACCCTATTAAAATCGTAATTCGTATGAGAAAGTCAATAATAACAATAGTCTGTTTGTGCACTGCAATCGCTTTATTTGCACAGGAATCGGACGCGAATACCGAAACAAAAACGGGAAAAAAGGATTACAGTTATTTGCTGCCGCAAGCGGGTGATTTTGCTTTGGTGGTTGATGCATCGCCCTTTCTTGAATATGTCGCCGATTTGTTGAATTTTAGTGGAGGCAATCCGGCAACTGCGCCTGTTTTTCAGTCCTTTCGTGCCAATATTATGGGTAAATATTTTTTCAATTCAACATCTGCGCTTCGATTGCGTCTGGAAGCTGATGTAAATAATGCCAATGAAGCAAATTATGTGCGCGATGATGAAAAATTTTTGCTCGAAAACGATGCTTCACAGGTTGTTTCTGACCTGTGGAAACACAAGAACAGTAATTTTGAGATCGGAGGCGGTTACGAAAAACGTATCGGATTCCGCAGGATGCAAGGTTATATCGGTGGAGAGGTTTTTTTAGGTTACGGAAAACTAACCGATACCTACACTTACGGCAATCCGATTAGTCAGACTAATCCTGTTCCTTCGAGCTTCAATTTCAACGGAAATATCAATGGTGGCGTGCGCACCTTGTACAGTAAACAAAACAGTACTTTTATTTATGGTTTGAGAGGTATTGTTGGCGTTGATATTTTTCTGATGCCTAACCTTGCCATTGGAGGCGAAATTGCATTTGAAGCGCGAGGTACAAAAGGCGGCACAATTTACACCACCACAGAAGAATGGGAAACGTATCAGGTAAGCACAAAAGAGAATTTGGCATCGCCGGGCAATAGTTCGTTTACAATCGATGCAATACCTATTACCAGTTTGAGTATTAGCATTTTCTTTTAACAGAAAATCGGATAGCGGTTAGTGATTAACAGTCAAATAAACCGCAGTTCAGAGAAAAGTAAAAGCCTCCAGCAGTGGAGGCTTTTTTGCTGTGCAATTTGATATGTAATACTTACTTTTGTGTAGTGGCAAACAGGTCTCTTTGAGCTGGATCTTTTCTGCTTTCCTTGTATTTATTCAGTAACAACTTCAATTCAGGGTCATTGTTTCTGTTTCCGTGATTTACAAGATGCAAGAATAGATGATTTTCCGACAAGAATTTCATACGCCGGTATGACGAACTGGCAGTATTCAGTCTTTGGGACAAATCGGTAAAAAAATCAGTTTGTAAGTCCTTTTTTCTGAAATCTTCCAACAGTTTATTGGATATGACAATGTATGAAATATCCACATCCAAATCCGTGTCGCGCGCAGTAGCGCCTATATTGCCAAGCGCCTGAAAAAGATACGAAACATCACCTGAGAAACCTTCGGAGAAAAAGACTTCCTTGCCGTAGAGACCTCCGTTATAGGAGACGCTGCTGTAATTCATTATCATCATCATGCGTAAACCGTCGTACGTAATTTTAATTGTTTCCTTAGCTTCGGCAATTTTTTTGCCTACAGCATCATTGTTTTCCATACTCATTGACTGTTGTTGCGGCGATTGAAAGAACACTGTGTTAGTGAATTTTGTTGCCTCGCTAGGATTCGAACCCAGACAAACAGAACCAGAATCTGTGGTGCTACCATTACACAACGAGGCAGAATTTTTTCGGGGGCAAAGGTACAATATTTTATTTACCTGCAAATCATTTTTACTTTTTTTCTTCACGGCAGATTCAAAAATTTTTAAATATGTCTGTTTAGGGTCTGTTCATACGGAAATAAACCCGCTTCCATGTTTTTGGGAACAATAATATTTGCGTACATTTGCAGCCAAATTTTACCGTATGAACAGACAAACAGCGTCCCCTTTTTCTCAGATTTCTACCGTTGTTCTCCATTTGATTATCATCAACACCCTTGTCTGGCTGGCAACAGTCATACTTTATCAACGGTTTGACATAGATTTGGCAGACTATCTCGGATTGCACTCGTGGAACAGCGCCACATTCAATCCGGCGCAACTGCTCACCTACATGTTTATGCATCAGGCAATCTCTGCCGACGGCTCAATGGCTTTCGGACACCTCTTTTTTAATATGTTCAGCCTTTATATGTTCGGACGAATACTGGAACAGGTCTGGGGATGGAAAAAATTCCTGTTCTATTACCTGTTTGCAGGTCTGGGCGCTGCCGTTATGCAGGAGATTACATGGATGATTACGCTGCGGGAAGTGATAGCCCACCCCGATATACTCTGTCAGGTCGGTTCGATGCAGATGTCTGCTGAGGAACTGCTGGGGATGCTTTGCACTGTTGGCGCGTCGGGGTCGGTTTTTGGAATTTTGCTGGCGTTCGGATGGCTGTTCCCGGAAGAACGACTGATGCTGATTTTCCTGCCAATCCCCATTAAGGCGCGGCTGTTTGTCGGCGGTTATGCCATCATAGAGCTGTTTTTGGGAGTTGCCAACTTTCGTTTCGACAATATCGCACATTTTGCGCATCTCGGCGGTATGGTCTTCGGCGCTCTGCTACTCCTTTACTGGAAGAAAAAAGGTAAACTCTACCGGCGCAATTAATCGCCATTTCATACGTTTATTCTTTCCAAAAATACGATAATCTATGAATTTTCGCTCCTTTCTATCCCATCAGCTAAAGCAGAACAATGCTCTGACGCTCCTGTTACTCGTTAACAGCATCATTTACATTGGGTTGACACTGACAACACTGATTTTTCAACTCTTTAACGTGAATCTGTCGGCGTGGATTGCTTCCTCTCTGTGCCTGTCTGCAAGCATACCGGAATTTCTTTCAAAACCATGGACTGTCCTGACCTACATGTTTGTTCATACGGGATTTTTTCACCTGTTCTTTAATATGTTATGCCTCTACTGGTTTGGAAAACTTTTTCAGGAATCGTTTGTTCGAAAGCAGTTGACGGGTGTCTATCTTCTGGGAGGTCTTGTGGGCGGCGGGCTGTATATGGCAGCATTTAACATTTTCCCCTATCTGTCGGAACATCTTGCCGGCTCGTCGCTGCTGGGAGCATCGGCTGCCGTTATGGCAATCATAACAGCAGCAGCAGTAACCAATCCCAACCGTCAATTGAGATTGCTGTTTATTGGCGCCATCAAAATTAAATATGTGGCTATAGCAGCAGTGATAATCAGTATGTTAAGCATTACATCGTCGAATGCAGGAGGGCAAATCGCACATCTTGGAGGAGCGGCGGCAGGCTGGCTCTATGCCGTTTTATTACAAAAACATATCGACATTCTGCGCCCGATTACTTTCATTGGCGATAAATTAAGCGTCATTTTTGTACTTCGCAAACGTAAATCAACTCCAAAAACAACCTATCACTACGTTAAGTCTGATGCCGACTTTAATCAGCAGAAAGCAAGAAACGATGCTGAAATGGATATTATTCTTGATAAAATCAGGAAATCCGGCTACGGCAGCCTGAGTGATAAAGAGAAAAAAAAGTTATTCGATCACAGCGCAAATCTGTAATTGCATGTCCACCGTAAAGAAAAAAACGCCCGTTACCAAAACGGCAAGGAAAAGCGGTCATCCATTGACGCGATGGCTTCGCGCCACCATAAAACATCTGTTATTTACTGTAAATATGGTGTTCGTGCTGTTTCACGTGTTTGCCATGCTGTCGAAATGGACGCCGCCGGACAGTTTCATGTGGTTCAGTTATTTTGGACTATTTTACCCGATAATATTTTTTGTAAACGTTGTATTTATGGTGTTGTGGATGGTGAGAAAAAAACGTATGTGGATTGTACTGTGTCTGTTACTGCTGTTGTCGATACGCTCAAACAATGACGTTTTTACCATTCCTTTTAAGAAAAAACCTGTTCTTAGCGCCGCACCCATCAAATTGTTATCCTATAACATATCACTCTTTAGCGGCGAAAAAAATTACCGGCAAATAGTTGATTTTATCTTCAACACCGATGCCGATATAGTCTGTCTGCAAGAATTTGGTTACTATAATCATGCCTCAAAACTGTCGGCGGCAGCTATTGTGTCGCTGTTTGAACAGAAATATCCCTATCATCACATCTGGTACAAAAACCAGAACAGGATGGCATCGTGGGGCGCGGCGACATTCTCAAAACATCCGATTGTTCATAAACATAAAATTGAATACGATTCCCGATTCAATATCTCCATTTATTCCGATATAATACTCGGCGGGGACACGGTACGTGTGATGAACAATCATCTTGAATCGAACAAACTCACTATGCGCGACTTCAAAGAATATCACAACGACAACAAAGACCGCAGTGAGTTTATGAATGTTTCTGTGATGATGTCCGAAAAACTTGGCGCTGCATATATTATCAGGGCGAAACAGGCGCGGGTAGTGGCGAATGAGATTCAGGCGTCGCCCTATCCTGTGGTAGTCTGCGGCGATTTTAACGACGTGCCGACATCATACGCCTACCAGACTATCAAGAAGGGTTTAATTGACGCTTACACCGCCACCGGTTGGGGCTACCGTTACACTTATTACCAAAACGGTATGCTGGTCGGCATTGACCATGTGCTGCTTGATAAACATTTTGCGCCCGTTTCGTGTCGTATTGTGCACACAGGATTTTCCGACCATTACCCCGTAATCGCAGAATGGGTACACAAAAGACAGTAACCGGCAAGGTTATCAGGGGAGAGAAACTTCGGCGAATTATCGTGCGTTTACACGGGATTTTCATTACCTTTGCACTTTGTTTTTAATGATATAGTAATCAGAATAACAAACGGACATAATGAGCAATATAGCCATAAAATTTGAGAATATTTCAAAACAGTATCGTTTAGGATCAGTTTCTACACGTACCATCAGCCATGACCTGAATCGTTGGTGGCAGACTTCTATTCTGCGCAGGGAAGACCCATACCTGCAAATTGGCGAGACCAACGACCGTGCGAAGAAAGGCACAAGCGAATACGTTTGGGCATTACGTAATATAGATTTCGAGGTAAAGCAGGGTGATGTGGTGGGCATTATCGGCAAGAATGGCGCAGGAAAATCCACGCTACTGAAAATTCTTTCTCAGGTAACAACGCCAACAACCGGTGTCATTAAGGTGTACGGCAGAATTGCCGCTCTTTTGGAGGTTGGCACGGGCTTTCATCCCGAGATGACGGGACGCGAAAATATCTATATGAACGGCGCCATACTCGGTATGACAAAGGCGGAAATTTCGCGTAAACTGGATGAAATTGTTGATTTTTCGGGTGTAGAACGTTACCTTGATACGCCTGTAAAACGCTATTCTTCAGGTATGACCGTGCGACTGGGTTTTGCCATAGCCGCTCATCTTGACCCCGAAATTCTGGTTGTAGATGAGGTCTTAGCAGTAGGCGATGCAGAGTTCCAGAAAAAAGCAATCGGGAAGATGCAGGACGTGAGCAGAGGTGAAGGAAGAACAGTGCTATTTGTGAGCCATAATATGGCAGCAGTGGAAAATCTGTGTAAAACAAGTATTCTAATGGAGGATGGCTTTATTGCATATACGGGAAAAGTAAATGATGCAATCTCCCGCTATCTAAAAACAAATAAGACGGATGGCATATATACAGCAGAAAAAAATAGCGAATTATATGTAAAAGAAATATATATATGCAATGAACAAGCGAAGTATCAAGAATATTTTGAGACATGGGAAAAGCCCTGTTTGGCTGTAGAAATTTATAATAATTACTCTGCTTCTTTGAAAAATGTCGTATTGGAAATCGAACTTTACAATGGATTGCAGAACAAACTATTCTCTCTACCCTATGAGTTAGACAAATTAGAAAGAACCCCTGATTGTATCAATAAAATTTTTATTACTTTCCCAGATACTTTTATTGGCCCCGGTGAATACACATTTCGTATTGTTATTTACAGAATAGGAATAGAACTTTTGGATGATGTTCGGAATATTTGTTCATTCAGAATGAAGGACAATAACGATTTACAAGCATATCGTTTTGAAGCATTAAATCGTGGGTCTATCATTACAAACGCCAAGGTTGAGATATTACAATAGAGTGATTATCAAATAAATGCCGCTAATTTCTCTATTGCTAATTAAGGTTGTGCAGAGAGTATTTAATTTCTCTGTAAAGATGAAATAACACTACTGACCTACAAAAATTTTAACACATAAGCGTGTACTGTACGAAAAATCGTACAGTTGAAAATGCCGTATCCTGATGGCAAAATGTGTTTGACAGATGCTGCCGACGTATGCAGAATTAGAAAAAATCATATAGAAAGAAAGGCTAAATAAATTTGAATTGATATAAAATAGTCGTAAAAATATTTTTTATCCACGCAAAAGTGATATCTTTGCGAACGCAAAAGTGATATTGAAGTGAACGTAAAAGTGATATTAAAACGAACGCAAAAGTGATATTTTATGTCGGATTATTTGTTTAGAATAGCAGAGGAAGAGATAAGAGAAACCCTTTCAGCAATGGGCGCTGTGCTGGTTCAAGGTGCACGTGCGGTAGGAAAATCAACTACTGCAAAGTACCTTGCAAAATCGGCTCTTTCGCTCGACGAAAGTGTGGAGTTATTGGAACTTGCAAAAGTCAGTCCCGGAGTGATTATTAAGGGTGATACTCCACGCTTTATCGACGAGTGGCAGTTAGCGCCTTCGATTTGGAATGCGGTGCGGCACGAAATTGACAAAAGGCAAGCGGTCGGACAATTTATTTTAGCCGGTTCCGCCTCCCCTTCCGACGATATTACGCGGCATACCGGCGCAGGACGTATCGGACGGGTAACGATGATGCCGATGACTCTGTTTGAGAGTGAAAATTCAACTAAACAAGTGAGTTTCAAAGATTTATTTCAAGATAAAAATCTCAAGGTTGCGGGTTATGGAGGGCTGACTATAGAGCAATATATTCAAAAAATAATTGTAGGCGGCTTCCCAAATCTTATCAATAAAACGGAGAAACAGGCTCGAATATATCTCTCGAATTATTTAGACGATATTTCGCGGGTAAATGTTGGAACCGATATTATTAAAACCGACCCTGCACGGATGAGGGCTTTGTTGCGGGCAATTTCGCGAAATATTGCAACCGAAGCGTCTGTTACAAAACTTGCTGCCGAAGCCGAGTTTAACGATGTTACGATTTCGGTACAGTCGGCGCGAAAATATCTTGACCAACTTGCGCAGATATTCGTTTTGCAGGAATTGCAGGCGTGGGCAACGCACATTCGCTCAAATGTCAGGCGGCGGGTAAGTCCCAAATGGTTTTTTTGCGACCCTTCGCTGGCAACGGCGGCTCTCGGAATTACTTCGACTCAACTTCTCAAAGACCTTAAAATGCTCGGTTTTCTGTTTGAAGCATTGGCATTGCGCGATTTGCGAGTTTACGCTCACGCACTCGATGGCAATGTATATCATTATCGCGACGAAACCGGCTTGGAAGTTGATGCAATCGCAGAGTTGCGCAACGGCAAATGGCTCGCCTGCGAAATAAAACTTGGCGGTGAACGGTCGGTAGCCGAAGGAATAAGCCACCTCAGAGCATTGCACGGCAAAGTAACAGATAGCAAGCGCAAAGATATGGCGGGAATGTGTGTTATTACGGCGGGTAAGCAAAGTTATACCGATGCAAAATCGGGGGTACATATAGTTGCATTGTCGCATTTATATATTTGAAAATGTGAAAATTATACTTACGTTGGATAAATTTGAGTTGGTGTAAAAAATGCAAAATGGTTTGGCAAATGTTGCCGACGTGGAGCCATAATAAAACTTGTAAGTTGTAATCCTGATGAAGAAATTGCGCCGGTGATTCGACAGACGCGAGAGATGGTGATTGTCCAGAAATGACTTTTTTTTATGTTTTGTCCCGCCTCGTTTTTTGCTGGTTTTTTCTAACAAATTGACTTAGTCAAGAGTAAAACTTGTCAGTTCATAATTAGCATTTCGTCCACCTTCGTTGGTTTGTTGCAAGATACCTTTTTCTACCAAGTCTTTTATGTCACGTAATGCTGTGTCAGGTGATATTTTGGTAATTTTCGCCCATTTACTTGTTTGCAATTTTCCGTCAAATCCGTCAAACAGCAGATTCAAAATGGTGCGTTGGCGTTCGTTGATTTGCGTGTGTTCGTGCAGTTTCCAAAATTCGGCTTTACGCAAAATGCGTTGCGTGGTGTTTTCGGTGGCAAGCATTGCGTTTTTAAGACAATGCAAAAACCATTCGAGCCATTCGGTAATGTCGCCTGTGCTGTGTTGCACTTTTTGTAATACTTCATAGTAGCGTTTACGCTCTACTAAAATTTGACTTGACATACTGTAAAAACGTTCGCCACTGCTTTCGGCACGGGCAAGCAACATATCGGTTATGGCTCGTCCAATTCGTCCATTTCCGTCATCAAACGGGTGAATGATAATAAACCAAAAGTGTGCGATAGCTGCTTTTATTACGGGGTCAAGTTGATTGTCATTGTTGAACCAATCTAAAAACTTGTCCATTTCGGCTTTTACCAATTTGGGGGTTACCGCTTCGTAGTAAATTTTTTCTTTGCCCATTGCACCTGAAACTACCTGCATTTCGCCTGTTCGGTATTTGCCAACTTCTATTTCATAAGGTCCGCTGTACCCTGTGGGAAAAAGCGCTGCGTGCCAACCAAACAAGCGTTTTTCAGTTAACGGCAACGTGTAGCGTTGGGTAGCATCAAGCATCATTTCTACTACGCCCTCTATATGGCGACTGCTTGGAACAAGCCCGACCGTGTTTATACCCAAACGCCTTGCAATAGAAGAACGCACTTGGTCGTAGTTGAGCAATTCGTCTTCTATTTCGCTTGATTTTACCACGTCAAGCGTTAGGGCGGTAAGTGTGGCTTCTTCTTTGGCAGAAAAACCTAAGGCGTTCATTTGCCCAATGATTTTACCCTGCATTAGTTTTACTTCACCAAACACAGCATTTATGGCTTTTTCGTCCCACGAAAAGTTTGCCCAATTTTTATGTTCGTAGATGTATTTTGTCATTGTTCTAAAAAGATAATGCGGCGAATGTACGAATTATTTACCGCAAATTTGCGGTTATTATTTTGTTTTTTTACCGCAAGTCTTAAATTCAATGCCGAACAAAGGGCTTTTTTTTGCAGATTTTTCAGTCTATGTCTTTTTAGCTTCGCCAAAATTTTCACTTGTCAAGTCCAATAGGTTTATTCCTTTGTCTTTTAGGTCTTGGAAAGAAATTGTCGGCAATGGAAGTGTTTCTGCTTTTATGTATGTCATTGGAATTACTTCCGAAGTCAACATAAATGAAGCGACTTTTGGTTCTTTGTCAATTTTCAAAAACGCACATAGTTTGTCTTTGTTAGCGTTTAGCCAATTATGTCTTTCAACGTGCTTTTGAATCATACCTTTTTGTCCTTCACGCCCAAGATAATTATCCATTTCCTTTTTCATTTCGTGGATATTCTTTGCCTTGTTCGTGTCTTTACATTCAAGACTGTAAACTGTATTTGTTTTTATGTTATACACTAAAACATCAATGTCGCCATAATTTTTGTCTGCTACAAGATGTCCGTTCGTTTCAATTTTTACTTCATAATCAATTACAGTTAAGTCGGGATTTGTTTTGAGCCAATTTTTCACTTCGTTACGATATATTTTACCTTTTTTCTCTCGGAAAGCCCCAAGAAGTTTTTCTATTTTCTTACCGCCATTGTTTAGCTTTCCTTCAAACAACAAATAATTCAACTGTTTTTGTGCAGAAATTGCATTTCTAAAACCCCAAGTCAAAATCGTTTCGTCTTTCTCGTTTTTATATTTCACAATAAATCGTCTTGCAAAACTAAATTCACGATTATACTTCCAAGGAAAAACATCGTTATCATTATAGCCGTTAGGTGCTTTTAAGTATTTATCTCTTTGAGTAATTGAAAAACGTTCAATACCTACAACTATTTCTTTCTTGTCTATTTGGGCTTTGTTGTTGATTTTCTGAATAAATTCAGATTCTTTCATTGAACAAGTTGAACTTTGCGTTTCTATGCATACAATAAAGCAAGAATAACAGAACTTATAAATGTTTAAGTAGCTAATTCCCCAATCTTCTAAAAATGCAGAATCAATCTCCTTAACTTCTTTATCTTCTTCTGGTTCATCTTTTCCTTGTGAATACTCTGCTATTTCAAATCTGTTGTCAAAGTTTTCTATGTATCTATTAACTTCTTCTTTTGCATTTGCTTCTGCAAAAAGTTTGAGTTTGTCGTCAAAAAATTCTCTTGAAATTCCTATTCTGCCTGAATCTAATTTGCCAACAGTCGGGTTTGCAAGTTTAAAGTGAATAGCATCACTTAAAAAACCATAGTTTACTATTTCGTGCATCAAAACTAAAAGTCTGTCAATGTCATCAAGACTAACTTTAACACTACCTTTTGTTGGTTTAGCTGAGATGTATTCTATTAAACACCTTGTTGCTAATGATGTTTTAACAAGTTTGTTGTCTTTCTCCAAAATTTCTTTTAGTTCTCCTTCTAAGTTTCCAAAACAAAGAATTTGTGCAGGAATCATCGTTTTATTTTGTTCTCTTTTCCAAACTAATGTTTCGTGTAATTCCAAAAGCACGTGCAATAAAAATTCAAATTCAAAATTTTGAATCTCGTTGTTTAATGTGTCCAATAACAGATTTGTTGCTGTATTGAAAAGCTCTTTCTTGTCTTGCTCGTTGCCAATGTTTTTAGGAATCTTCTTTGTCTTTTCAATCAATAATGGAATTTCATCTAATAATATATCAACTTCAGTATTGGTAATATAAAATGGTTTTATTAACCACCTATTATCAATTAAGTGGTCTTTTTGACTGTCAGATAACAAAATCATTTTGGCTTGTCCTAACGGAATGCACCTGTCAATAAAGGAATCAATATTTTGTTTTGAAAAATTAATTTCTCCAATCATGTTGAAAGCATCTAATATTGCTTTCATCATTTCTCGTTCGCCAAAATTATTACTACCTGTAAAGGTTTTTATCTTAGAAAATGGAATTGAAAATGATAGGGTATTACCACTTAAAGAGAAAGAGTAATCCGAATCTTCATTGTTTTCAACAATATCTTTTGTTTGCGTGTCTTCAAAAAGTTTATTTTCAAGAACTATATTTATCTCGAAATAATTTGAAATAGTAGGATTCAAAATTTTAGCGATTTCTGGTTGAAGTTTGTAAAGCCAAAATCCAATTGCTTCCGCAAAATTTCGCACCTGACCCGTCATTGATTTGTCTTTAACTTGATGATTAACCAACCAAATAGGAAAGTCAAATGCTTTTAAGCAAATGGTGTAATACCCCAAACTATTTAGCGGCTTGTATAATGGTGCGTAATCAGCATATTTTGTAGAAGGTATGAAAACATTTTGTCCGTCTATTTTAGTTAAAATGCCGTGATTGTTTTTTTCAATTTTAGTTTCTTTAATTAAACGACTTCCGTCCCCAGGAACAACTGTGAGAAAATTGGGACGAGCATCGTCTCCAAAATAAAAACTTTCATCTTTAGATTTATAAATGGAATAAATGTCTAATGTGTCTGTTAAAGTTGAACGTGTTTTTTGTGAGAAAAGCTCATAGGATTTTGCGAATTTCCAAAGACTTAAACTATGCCATTTTTCGGAAGAACAAAGAAGATTAAATTGGTGTATTGAGAATGACAAACGAAGTTCGTCTTTTTGAGGTGCACCAAATCCAATAAACATATTACGCCCCATACAATCATAAGTAACTAATGAAAGAAATTTATGGTCTTTCATTGACGGATTTTTCTTTAGTTCCGTAATTACTTTGGCAATCCGCTTGTCTAAGTCTAAATTTTTGCCCGAAAAATATTCTTCGTCTTTATCGTTATGAACGTAACAAGCGTAAGCAAGTCTGTTTTGTTCAAACTGGAAAACACGTTCTTTTAAAATCGTTGGTGTGTTGTTTTGAGGAAGTTCTATATCTGTTAATTGCCAACCCATTTTGTCGCAAGCTCCCCATTGTTCGTGCCAAAGTTTATCGTGATATAATTCCGTCAATTTTTGATTACAATTATACTTGTTACTTAATCGTATGATAAACTCATTAAGAACGGTTACTTGGCTTGATATAAGAACGAAATAATACTTGTCTTCAAATTTGATAATTGGCTTTTTCAATAAAGGATTTTTGTCTGGGTCGCTGTTTGAAAAACCTGTGTCATGCGGTTGAACAATAAAATCATTTATGATTCTTGGGTCAATTTTATATTCGTTACAAATTTGATTTATCTCCCCTTGACTAAACGATGTGTCAATTTCGTTAGATGAATAAACAAATTTTCTTTCGCCTTTCGCTCCTTCAATATTTCCTTCAATGTCAAATTTTGCAGAAAGAATTTTACCTAATTCTAAAATCAGAGTAACACCACTATAAATGTGATTTTTAAATTCGTCAGGAAGGTCGTTTTTTTGTGTAAAAATTGTTTCGGTTAAGTTTTTGAAGATTTCAACTGCATATCCGTAAATGCCTGAGAAAACTGTGTAATTCCCACCATAGAAAACGATGTTTTCACTAAAAAGATTTTCGGGAATGTCTTCCATATAATTGGAAGCAAATTCTCTGTCAAGATGTTGCTTGAACAACTTTAAATTTCCATTTGGATTGCTGTTTAAATTAGTAACAATGTGTGTTGCTAATTCTTCCATTCGCACATTCTTGCCGTGATTATTGGGCTGCATTTGCAGCCCAATAATGAAATTCAACAACGGGTGGGAATTATTTGATTCAATAAATTCAAAAGTTTTATTTTCTTTTTTGTTTGGTTTGGGTTGAGCAAATTCAAATTCTTTGTCTGAATTCATACAACACTCTTTATACTTCTTCCCACTTCCACAAGGACACGGGTTGTTTCGTCCGATTTTATTACTCATAGTCCAAAGTTATTTATAATTGCTAGAAGGCGCCCTTTTGGTGTCACTCTAAATTGACCGTCAACTCGGTTATTACAGACATGCCTCCAGAATAGCTCTGGCAATAGCGCCGTTGACATTACAGGCTTCGCCAAGCGCCACTTTACGCTCGTTGAATCGGCGTTCTACTTCAGCAATCGTTTCTTCACCAATCTGTACTTCATTCAGGTGGGTTGCCAGATTCAATGAACGGAAAAACTGTTCGGTGCAGTCGATGGCAGCAAGTACGCGCTCGGTTGGCGTACCGGTCGTTATGCCCCATACCCGCTCGCCGTATTGAAGAATCTTCCCGCGTTTTTGTGCCTGTAACACAGTCATTGTGGCAGGCAACACAATAGCCAGACTTTGCCCGTGCGTGATGCCGTGAATGGCAGTCAGTTCGTGTCCAATCATATGCGTAACCCAGTCCTGAGTAACGCCCATAGAAATCAGTCCATTCAGAGCCAGCGTAGCGGAGAGCATATATTCGCTCATCAGGTGGTAGTCGTGTTTGTTTTCTGCTATTTTCGGCGCTATCTCCACGACGTTCAGCAAAATACCTTCCGCCCAGCGATCGGTCAGCCACGACTGGTCGGGCGTGGTCATATATTGTTCCATAACGTGAACAAACGTATCCGCCAATCCGCAGGCGATATGAAATGCGGGAATGGAGTATGTTGTTTCCGGATCAAGGATGGCAAACTGCGGATGTTTGTAGTTGAAAGCAAACTTTTCCTGCGTTGTTTTGTTTGAGATGACCGCACCGGCATTCATCTCCGAGCCTGTGGCAGGCATCGTCATCACAGAGGCAACAGGCAGGGCGTCACCAAGCAGTTCAGCATTAAGCACCAGCTCCCATGCATCGCCCGAATAAGGAATAGCTACCGAAATCAATTTTGTGCCGTCCAGTACCGAGCCGCCGCCAACTGCCAAAAGATAGTCAACATGATGCTCTTTGCCCAACGCCACAGCCTGTCGCAGCGTCTCCACAGACGGATTAGGCTCAATGCCCCAAAATTCAATATAACGGTGATTTTTGAGCGCAGCAGTTACCTGATCATAAATGCCATTCTTTTTTACGCTACCACCGCCATACGTTACCATAACGGTTTTGTCCCCGGGAATCTCTCTTGCCAGACGGGCAATTGTCCCCTTTCCAAAGATCAGTTTAGTGGGATTTTGAAATACAAAGTTGTTCATAAGCTAAATATTTTATTGGGGGCTTCTAAAAATTAGATTTTTCAAGGCTTGCCATTGAGGTAAAAGCGGAGTTTACTAACGTGAATGAGCATTTTACCGAAAGAGCGTAACGCAGAAAAAGCAATTTTTAGAAATTCCCTATTGTTAAAGATGTTCTAATTGTTCGATGTACACGCCTGTCCTTATCAATGTGTTGCAGTCTGTTGTTCGGAATTATTATTAAACAGCAGACGAATGTAAAGCCACAACCCGCTGAGCAGTATTCCCAGAACGACGGCAAAACCCAGAATGACAGTCTTTCTCGGCGCAACAGGACGATCGGCAGTGTAAGCGGCATCTACAATCTTTGCAGGTATGATTGCAGTTGCCAGACTCAATTCATTCTCCTCCCGTTTCTGCAACAGAAACAGATAAAGCGACTGTTTAACCTGTTGCTGTCGGGTAATGTTAATATATTCGCGTTCAACGGATGGCGCCTGTTCTATCATAGACAAAAACTGATTGTTATGGGCAATCAAACTATTCTGCGTAATGTCAAGGCTCTGTTTTACGGTGGCAATGGTTTGCAGAATGTTGGCACGCATCGTGCGGATTTGATATTGCAACTGTACTACTGTTGGATTGTCGTCTGTGGATGCGTTGGCAACGAGCAGATAGTGTAACACCTGATCGTTGTAGGAGCCAAAGAGTTGTGTCAATGCCTCATTCTCAATGCCTGTGTTATTCGGAATCAGTTCTTTATCCGACGCTTTTTGGAGATGGTTTTCAATGAAAGTAATCAGGTCTTTTTGTATTTCGGTTTCCGCAATACGACCGGCATAATCGTTTGCGGATTCCAGCATAAGTTGCGACTGTTCAGAGATATTCGCCAGTTTATGCTTTTTGCGGTAATCCTCCACAGTCTGCTCCACATCGGAGAGTTCCCGAATAACATAACTCAGTCGTTCTTCGATAAAATGAGACATTTGTGCGGTGGACGTATGCTTGTCCTGTACGATGTCGCGATGATAAAGGTCGATGAGTTTAGTGAGAACAGTTTCATTCCAGACGGGACTTTCCGAGGTAATACTCAAGGCAATGACATTGGAGCTTTTTGTCATTGTACCAACCGACAATATCTTGGAATACTGTTCGATTTGCGTTTGAAGCGACCGGATAATGAACTTCATCCTGTAGGAATCTTCCTCTTTGCCCTGCCGTTCCACAAAAGCAAAATCGCCCCACGGGGTCCTTACCGGTTTAGTGAGTGATGTTAGCTGCGCTGAAAATGTCTGTGTACTTTTGTTTGGCTGTTTATATTTGAATGTCAGACGGAAATCATTTGCCGACCGTTTATTGACTTTCACGCTAAACAGTCCGATGACATGCTTTGGAAAATCCTGCGGATGAACGATAGAGAGCGTTTCGTCGCCATACTGCATACGGTAGAAGCCTCTTTTTTTGCGATAGACTTCGGTACGTAAATGAAGTTCATCAATCATATTCCGAATAAACGTCTTTGACTGAATAATTTCAACCTCATCCTCTACCTGTTTGCCACCCGAAAAGAAGCCGGACGTTTTCCCCAGAAAAGAGAGGTCTTTCAACGGATTAAACGATTCATTCTCGCGCACTAATATCGTGGCAGAGGACTTGTAAATGGGGACAGTAAAAAAGAGGTAGACAACTGCGATAACTACACAGCCGGTGGTGATGACCATAAACAGGCGCCATTTTGAAAGCAACAGGCGCAAAATAGACAAAATGCTCGTCTCGTTGGAATGTGGTTGGTTATTTACCATTGTTTTTAAACCGTTATTTGAGTTATTTCAATATAAATGACACTAAAAAGAACGGGACAAAGGTACACATTTTTTTTAGTGAATAATGAATAGTAGAGACGCGATTCATCGCGTCTTAGAACCAAGAAATGCAGGCATTTTTACGCCTTGCGTTCATTATTCATTATTTTTTGGCTACTGATTCTTTTTACAGCACCCCTAAAAAGAATTAATCCAAAAAAAGATTACTTTTGCACGCACAAGCAAAAACCTAAATTTTATGTACGAACAACTTCAGCAATTAGATACTATCCGTATCAATTTTACCGCCGACGGCATGCACATTATTAACATTGTACTCGGTCTGGTGATGTTTGGCGTGGCGCTTAATATCAAACCGTCTCTGTTTAAACGGGTGTTGACACATCCCAAGTCGGTTATTCTAGGCGTAGTGTCGCAAATAATAATCCTGCCGGCAGTTACATTTCTGCTGATAATGCTGTTTAACCGGTTTCTCTCGCCTATGGTTGCCATGGGTATGCTTCTGGTAGCAGCGTGTCCGGGCGGGAACATCTCAAACTTTATGTCGGCTATCTCCAAAGGCAATATTGAACTCTCGGTAACGCTCACCGCTATCAGTACCGCGATTTGCCCGCTGGCAACACCGGCAAACTTTGCTTTCTGGGGATGGCTCTATGTGCGTCTGGTCAATAACGGCGCAATTGGCGCGTTGCAGGAGTTACAGATTGATACCGTCGCTATGTTTGAGAGCATGATGCTGCTCTTGGCGCTCCCGCTTGCACTCGGTATGCTCACCGCCCATTATTTGCCCAAAGTGACGGAGAAAATTAAAAAGGCATTCCAGATTCTCTCCATTATCTTCTTTGTGTTAATGGTTGTGCTGGCATTCAGCAATAATTTTGACCTGTTCATAAAATATATAGGCTACATTGCGATAATTGTCTTTGTGCATAACGGCTGTGCGCTTGCCACAGGTTACGGACTTGGGACGTTTTTTCGGCTTCCTCACCCCGACCGTCGTTCACTGACTGTCGAAATAGGCATCCAAAATTCAGGGCTAGGACTGGTACTACTTTTTAATCCGAAAATATTCCCTCCCGATTTGGCTATCGGCGGCATGCTTTTCGTTACGGCATGGTGGGGTGTCTGGCATATCCTATCGGGCTTGGCAGTGTCCGGATGGTTTGCGGCACGCAGTAAAAGGGCAGTCTGATTCATCCGGTACGCACAGAAACAATCTTTTTTCCAAATGAAACAACAAACAGATACACCGTCTCTTTTACCGCAGGATCTGGAGTTAATGGCTCCGGTGGGGTCAATGGAGAGCCTGCAGGCAGCCATTGCAGCGGGGGCGGATTCGGTTTATATCGGTACGGGCGAATTGAATATGCGCAGCCGCTCTG
>JAISWT010000015.1 GCA_031271005.1 Prevotellaceae bacterium
CCCACAAGCGTTATCAAAGGAACAACTCGGAACGCCAATAACACAGGCTTTTACAAATATTTTTGCGTAGCCAAGAACGCTACTAACGACAGCGTAGTATCCAACATTGCAGAGGTAGCAGTAGGCTGCGGAGCGAAAAACCTGCAAGGCGAGTGGCTCTCGTTTATGTGCTTCAACCTTGGGGCAACAAAACTGACCATTGCAGCGCAGAAAAACCACTCAATGACTTTCTCCACTCCAAATGACGCAGACGGCAGACATTATTATATCGCAGGCGAGGAGCAGGTTTACGGCGACCTTTACCAGTGGGGACGTATCAGGGACGGGCACGAGCAGCGTGGAGCAGGCGCGGGCTTTGTTGCCGGCTCGAAAGCCGTAGGCACAAATCAGGCTGCCTACAACGCCCTCACGCCAATAGTTTTTGAAGACGGGAATCTTATCGGTCCTTCACAACATTACCCGTGGCGACAGGTGTCGCGCAATGATAACAACTATTACGGAAAATTTATCACCACATCAGCACAAAACTACAACTGGGCTTACGACTTGCCCGCAAACGAGATAGACCTACTCTGGCGTACAACTCGCTTTGCTGCTAACGACCCCTGTGCAAAAATAAAAGAAGACGGCTTAACATACGCAACATTTTATCCGACAGACGGCATAACCACCGGCGCAAACACCAACTGGAGAACACCTAATCAGGACGAATGGGGCGACATTTACCGCGGCGGTACAGTCAACGGCTCTCCCAATACCGCTCTTGCTAATACATGGACCTGGTACAATAGCAACGGTTGCGGCTACGACATCAAACCTGACGGCAGTACAGTTACACTGCATTTGCCGTCGGTCGGTCTTCGCGCTTACGGTAATGGTAGTCTCTTCTCCCAGGGAATAGGCGGCGGCCGCTATTGGAGTACTGCAGTATCAGGAACTGGCGCTTACGCCTTGACCTCCAGCCCTAGTAACATTAATCCCGCGAACATTATTGTTCGCGGGTACGGGTTAGCGCTGCGCTGTATTCGTAACAGTTAATTTGGATATTTAAAAACGTATAACTGTTGGTTTGTTTTACAGGATTGCAGGATTTTTCAGGATTAACAGGTTTTTATTTTGTTCTTCCTGCAAATCCTGTAAATCCTGTTGATTTTAAAGGTTTTATTTATTTTACAGGATTTCAGGATTAACAGGATTAACAGGTTTTTATTTTGTTCTTCCTGTAAATCCTGTAATCCTGTTGATTTTAAAGGTTTTGTTTATTTTACAGGATTTCAGGATTTTTCAGGATTAACAGGTTTTTATTTTGTTCTTCTTGTAAATCCTGTAAATCCTGTTGATTTTATCTGTTAAAAAACCCTCTTATTTTTATTTAGGGGACTTCTAAAAATTAGATTATTTTAGACGGGCAAATTTTCAAAAGAGTTGGACACACTCAAAGCGTTTTACTGTGTAGCGACAGTCATAATCCTGCAACCGAAGGGCTGTAAGCCCGTAAATCATTAGCGCAGGGTAGCGCCCTGCAAAAAAAATTGCGATAGCAAAGGCAAGCCCTGCAAGGGCGTAATCATTGTTGTGTGCAACGCCCTGTCTGTCGTTCGATTTTGCCCTTTCAGGGCGACATCTATGGCGGCGTCCTGTTCCATAGGGCGTTGCCCTGTGCTATTGTCTGTCGGGCTTTCAGCCCTTTGCTGGCGAATTAGAAATCAGCGTTAGATAAATTCGTGGACAGGACAAAGAAGTTATGTAAATTCTGAAAATTTTATTCCCTTTATGTTGTAAAACATAATTTTCAGGAAGAACGATAGAAACATGTTGTATAATTCAAAAAATTGTTGTAATTTTGCAGCCGTTTTTTCAACCGGCATTGTAATCAATGGGAATTATATATGCAGGTATAAAGAGTGAAAAAAAGCGACAAAGTTATATTGAACGTTTTAAGCCGCGAGAGCAGAGACAAAACGCATACTGAGCGACCAAGCGAAATATACATTTTATCAATGCCGAGTTGCGTAAAACGACTAAATTTATTGAATATTTTTTTAAACATTAAGGACTTTAAAACAAACGATGGCAAAAGCAGATTTGACTTATAACCGAAACATCGGCATTATGGCGCATATTGATGCGGGCAAAACGACCACATCAGAACGTATTTTGTACTACACCGGTCTGACACATAAAATAGGCGAAGTACATGACGGCGCCGCTACGATGGACTGGATGGAGCAGGAGCAGGAACGTGGAATAACTATCACCTCTGCTGCCACCACTACGTGGTGGAACTACGGTGGTAACAAATATAAAATCAACCTTATTGACACTCCGGGGCATGTTGATTTTACCGTTGAGGTAGAACGCTCGTTGCGTATTTTGGATGGCGCTGTGGCTACGTTCTGCGCAGTAGGCGGCGTTGAGCCGCAAAGCGAGACAGTGTGGCGGCAGGCTGACAAATATAATGTACCGCGTATAGGATTTGTAAACAAAATGGACCGCTCGGGAGCAGATTTTTTTGAAGTGGTGCGGCAAGTTAAAGATGTGCTGGGAGCAAAACCCTGCCCTATTCAAATTCCTATCGGCGCCGAAGAAAAGTTCAAGGGAGTGATTGATTTAATCACAATGAAAGCGATTTTTTGGCATGACGAAACAATGGGCGCAGAATATTCCATTGAGGAAATTCCTGCCGACCTGCTTGCCGAGGCTACCGAATGGCGCGATAAAATGCTCGAAATTGTGGCTGAATACGATGATGAGTTGATGGAGAAATATTTTGACGCTCCGTCAACCATTACTGTGGAAGAGATTCAGCGTGCAATTCGTCAAGCGACCTTGACAATGGAAATAACGCCGATGATTTGTGGCTCTGCGTTTAAAAATAAAGGGGTACAAACCATGCTTGACGCGGTTTGCGCTTACCTGCCTTCGCCAATGGATACAGCAGAAATAACAGGTAAAGACCCGCGTTTTGAAGATAAAGTGGTTGTTCGCCACCCCGACAGCGACGAGTCGCTCTGCGCTCTCGCCTTCAAAATTGCTACCGACCCCTACGTTGGGCGTCTGTGCTATTTCCGCGTCTATTCGGGCAAACTCGAAGCAGGCTCTTATGTTTATAATACGCGCTCAGGCAAAAAAGAGCGCATCTCGCGCATCTTCCAGATGCACTCAAACAAGCAAAACCCTGTTGAGGTCATCGCCGCAGGCGACATTGGCGCCGGAGTGGGCTTTAAAGACATCCGTACAGGCGATACGCTGTGCGAAGAAGCACACCCCATTACGCTCGAATCGATGGACTTCCCTGCGCCTGTGATTGGTATTTCCGTGGAACCGAAAACGCAAAAAGATTTGGACAAATTGGGAATAGGACTTGCAAAATTGGCAGAAGAAGACCCCACATTTACCGTACATACAGACGAGCAAAACGGACAAACTGTTATTAGCGGTATGGGCGAGTTGCATCTGGAAATTATTATCGACAGATTAAGAAGAGAATTTAAGGTAGAATGTAACCAGGGCAGACCGCAGGTGAACTATAAAGAGGCAATTACCAAGGCGGTAGAAATCCGCGAAGTGTACAAGAAGCAGTCGGGCGGACGTGGTAAGTTTGCAGATATTATTGTGAAAGTAGAACCCGTAGACAAGGACTTTGAAGGCACAGGATTGCAATTTATAGATATGGTAAAAGGAGGAAACATTCCCAAAGAATTTATTCCTGCGGTGCAAAAAGGCTTTACTGCGGCGATGAAAAATGGCGTTTTGGCGGGCTTCCCGGTGGACACGCTCAAAGTTACGCTGCTTGACGGCTCGTTTCATGCAGTGGATTCCGATCAGTTATCGTTTGAAATTTGCGCCCAACTTGCCTACAAAACCGCCTGTGCGAAAGCAAAACCCGTTCTGCTCGAACCGATTATGAAATTGGAAGTAGTTACTCCCGAAGAGAGTATGGGAGACGTTATTGGCGACCTTAACAAGCGGCGCGGACAGGTAGAAGGAATGGACAGCAGTCGCACAGGCGCGCGCATTGTGAAGGCAAAAGTGCCGCTATCCGAAATGTTTGGATATGTAACTGCCTTACGCACAATAACTTCCGGTCGCGCAACAAGTTCGATGGAATTTTCGCACTACTCCGAAGTCTCCTCATCGCTTGCAAAAGATGTAGTGGCAGAGGCAAAAGGCAAAGTAGAGTTGCTGTAATGTAAAGAATAAAGAGTAAAGAGTAAGACTTGTCCTGCTTTGGCGGGACAAGTCTTTATTCTTTTATTATTACACAGAGAGATTCCAGAATTGAGAATTGAGAATTGAGAATTGAGAATTATTTTTAGACGCAAAGCATTGCTATCTGTTAATTGCTAATTGCTAATTGCTAATTGCTAACTGCTAATTGAGAATTGAGAATTGAGAATTGAGAATTATTTTTAGACGCAAAGCATTGCTATCTGCTATCTGCTAATTGCTATCTGCTATCTGCTAATTGCTATCTGCTAATTGCTAACTGCTATCCGGAAAAAGATTTGCGTAGGGCTGCCTGTATAACAGAAATTTTGCGTATATTTGCAACCCGTTTTTTAATTCTATCTGCAAATAAAATTTAAAATAAATATAACTGTTTAATCTTAATCTTAAATTTTGGTAAATAATGAAAAAAAATTTTACCTTTTTACTTGTGGCGCTCTTTGCTGCAAGCGTTTGGGCTCAAACGCCCGACAAGGTGTTGCAAAGCGGCAAGTATCAGCGTGCTGATGTCTCCGCGCAGATTTCCGGTCATCGTGCAGTTGGAAAGGCTTCTGCTGTAGCGTTAAAGAAGCGTAGCGAACGCCTTTTGCTTGACGCTTCAAGTGCGTTGCCTTTGGCGCAGCAGGCGGGGGCTCTTGCTCCACAGACTGCAAGCGATGACTGTCCCAAAATCACTGTCTCTCCGGGGCATCCTTACCGCGAAGGCTTTGAGGACGTCGGCATGTTCCAACTGCCCGAATGCTGGTCGGCAAGTCTGGGAACGAGTTTTTCCGGGATATTTATTTATCCCAAGCAATTTTGGTCGGAAATCTTTATTGGAGTGGGTCAGATAGAAGAAGGTGTTCAGGCTGCGTGGATTTCGCCGGCTAACATTGGCGACATTACTTATATGGAGACTCCCGTTTTTGATATTACCGCCTTGAGTGTGCCTGTGCTGTCGTTCAAGTATGTGCTTTTTAATTCTAATGGTAAGGCGGAAGAATTTCGGGTTTATTACAGAGGCTCTCAATCAGACGCTTGGACACCGCTGCCCGGCATGGAATTTACTGCCGGCAATTCAACGCTTAACGAATGGTCAAATCCCTCTGTGGCGTTGCCTGCCCCCAGCGCCAACTATCAGTTAAAGTTTGAAATAACAGGGCAGAATGCTTTCGGTGTAGGCTTTGATGCTGTTTATATTGGCGACCCCGATGCTGACTGTCCAACAGTGGCAGTTACTCCGACAGAACCTTATCGCGAAGGCTTTGAATACAGCAAAAAGATTCCTGAATGCTGGACAGCAACTACGCCTGCCAATTTCCAAACGAAAATTATAGACGGCACAGACTGGGCAGAGTTTGAAGTTGCTCCTCCAATACAGGAGGGCGAGCATACTCTCTGGTTCTCGTGGGGAGATGCCGGCGCTATTGGACATATAGAAACTCCTGTTTTTGATATTACGGAATTAAATGCGCCAACACTGCTATTCAAATATATGCTTATGGAATGGGAAGGACGCGCCGAAGAGTTGCGGGTTTATTACAGAACTTCTCCGTCCGATGCTTGGGCGCTACTGCCCGGCATGGAATTTACAGCCGATAATTCGGGATTAGATCTGTGGTTTAATGCCTCTGTCGCATTGCCGGCGACCTCTGCTACCTGTCAGTTGAAATTTGAGGTAACAGGCATGGATGCCGAAGGTATTGCTATTGATGATATTTACATAGGCGAAGCTGTACCATGTATCACTCCATCGGCATTGGCTGTATCCAATATTGGCAGTGATAATGCCGACATCAGTTGGACTTCTGATGCGGGTATGTGGAACGTAATTGTGTCGCCTGTTCAGATTACCGACTTTACATCGGTAACGCCCACAGCGCAAGGCTTAACAGCCGCTTGGTATCATGCCACAGAGTTGGATGCAGTAAAAACATATTATGTATATGTACAGTCCGATTGTGGTGCGGACGGCAAAAGTGACTGGGCTTTGGTTACATTCAGAACCGCTGCCTGCAATCCCGAAGAGCGGTGTACTTACAAAGTTGTAACACATGATGCTTTCGTAGACGGCTGGAGTGGCGGAACTCTTAGTTTTGTACAAAATGGTGATGTTGTGGCTTCGGTAAGCAATATTGTTGCACTCAACCCGCAAATATTCAACATTCAACTTTGCGACGGCATCCCCGTAGAACTTGTTTGGGACTATGGTTCGTGGTTCGAAGAAGTATCGTTTGAATTGCTTGACATAAGTGGAAATGAAATTTATGCTGTTGCTCAGGG
>JAISWT010000027.1 GCA_031271005.1 Prevotellaceae bacterium
CATACATCCGATTTGACGACAACGCATGCGTTCTGTTAAACAACGCCGGAGAAATCAGAGGAAGCCGAATATTCGGACCCGTAGCACGAGAACTGCGTGCCTCGAACATGAAAATTATATCATTAGCGCCAGAAGTTTTGTAAAATTAAAAAATCAAATTTTGAAAATTAGAAAACAGAAAAAATATAATTCCGACCCTAATTTTCAACCTTATACTTCAAAGAAAGAATATGAGTAAATTACATGTCAAAAAAGGAGACACCGTATTCGTAAATACAGGTGAATACAAAGGAAAAACCGGTCGTGTGCTGAAAATACTGGTAAAAGACCGAAAGGCTATTGTTGAAGGTATCAACATTGTGTCCAAAAGCGCCAAACCGAATGCCAAGAACCCGCAAGGCGGCATCGAGAAGAAAGAAGCGCCCGTGCATATATCAAATCTGAACATTGCAGAAGGCGGAAAACCCGTACGCATAGGGCGCAGACGAAACGCCGAAGGGCAATTGGTACGATTCTCTAAAAAATCAGGTAAAGAAATTTAAAAGAAATGAATACAACAAGTTTAAAAAACGAATATAAAGAACGTATCGTTCCTGCTTTGATGAAAGAATTTGGATATAAGTCGGTGATGCAAGTACCCAAACTGGAAAAAATAGTAATCAATCAGGGACTCGGTCAAGCCACAGCCGACAAGAAAATCATCGAAGTAGCAATCAACGAGATGACCACAATAACAGGTCAGAAATCGGTTGCCACGGTGTCCAAAAAAGACATCTCAAACTTTAAAGTTCGTAAAAAAATGCCGATAGGCGTGCGTGTAACCCTCAGAAGTGCACGAATGTACGAATTTTTAGAACGCCTCGTCAGAGTGGCATTGCCGCGAATACGAGACTTCAAAGGCATTGAAAACAAACTTGACGGACGCGGAAACTATACGCTCGGCATAGTAGAACAAATAATTTTCCCCGAAATTAACATCGACACCATCACCAAACTTCTGGGAATGAACATTACATTTGTTACTACCGCTAAAACCGACGAAGAAGGTTTTGCCTTGTTGAAAGAATTTGGTTTACCATTTAAGAAAAATTAAAAAAAAATATGGCAAAAGAATCAATGAAAGCCCGCGAGGTGAAAAGAGCCGCAATGTGCGCTAAATACGCCGCAAAACGCAAAAAACTCATAGAGGCAGGACAGTATGACGCGCTGCAAAATATTCCCAAGAACGCATCGCCGGTGCGATTGCACAACCGCTGCAAACTCACAGGACGCCCAAAAGGATATATGCGACAATTCGGAATCTCACGCATACAGTTCCGCGAAATGGCATCGAAAGGACTTATTCCGGGCGTGAAAAAGGCAAGTTGGTAGAAACTAAAATCCATCAGGCGAGTTCTAAAAAAAAGGACAAATATAACTGACGGAAAAAATGTAATATTGGAAAAAAACTTCATGAAACAACCCCTAAATCTACACAGAGAAGGATTTAGGAGATATTTTTAAAAGAAAAATAAATATTGTCCCGACAGGCGGGATTAATTTAAAAAAATAAAATAATGACAGACCCAATAGCAGATTATTTGACAAGACTAAGGAATGCAATTAAGGCAAAGCACCGCGTGGTGGAAATTCCTGCTTCAAATCTGAAAAAAGAAATGACGAGAATATTATTTGAAAAAGGATATATTCTCAACTACAAGTATGTAGAAGACGGACCGCAGGGAGTAATCAAAATCGCTCTCAAATACGACCCCGTCAACAAAGTGAACGCAATCAAGAAATTGATTAGAGTATCCACACCCGGACTGCGACTGTACGTGGGCTACAAAGAAATGCCGCGCGTACTCAACGGACTCGGGATTGCCATCGTTTCCACCTCAAAAGGGGTTATGACCGATAAAGAAGCACGCGATTTGAAAATCGGCGGCGAAGTTTTATGTTATCTGCACTAATTTTAAGGAGGAAAAAGAACAATGTCAAGAATAGGAAAATTACCAATCAGTTTGCCAAAAGGCGTTACAATAGACATACAAAACAACGTTGTACGTGTCAAAGGACCGAAAGGTGAATTAGCGCAGACCGTAAACCCCAACATCAAAGTAGAAGTGGAAAACGGCGAAGTGAAAATAAGCCGTTCAAATGACGACAAGCAAAACCGTGCATTCCACGGGCTGTATCGTGCGCTAATTAACAATATGGTAACAGGCGTAGCCGAAGGATACACCAAAACGCTCGAACTGGTAGGAGTGGGATACCGAGTTTCAAATCAGGGGCAGATACTTGAATTTGCATTAGGCTATTCGCACAATATATTCCTCAAACTGCCCGAGGAAATAAAAGTAGAAACAAAATCGGAACGCAACCAGAACCCGCTTGTGATACTGCAAAGTGTAGACAAGCAACTTTTGGGACAAGTATGTGCAAAAATACGCTCACTGCGTAAACCGGAGCCCTACAAAGGCAAAGGTATTCGCTTCAAAGGCGAAATTGTACGCCGAAAAGCAGGAAAATCTGCCACCAAAAAATAAAGTTAAATGACGGAAAAATAATAAAAAAAAGATTATGAGTAACGATAAAAATAAAAGAAGAACCAGAATCAAAGCACATATCCGTCATCGCGTTTCGGGGACTGCACAAAGACCCCGCTTGACGGTATTTCGCAGCAACGCGCAAATATATGCACAAATAATTGACGATAGCAAAGGCACAACGCTTGCCGCAGCCTCCTCGTTGAAAATAAAAGAAAAAATGACCAAAAGCGAGCAGGCAGCAAAAGTAGGCGCACTCATAGGACAGGCAGCCAAAAACGCAAACGTTGAGAGCGTAGTGTTTGACCGCAACGGATATTTATACCACGGAAGAGTAAAACAATTGGCTGATGCCGCACGCGAAGCCGGTCTTAAATTTTAAAAAAAAGAAAGAAATGGCAACAACAAATTTGAACAGAGTTAAAACAACCAACGATTTAGAATTGAAAGACAGACTGGTAGCCGTCAACAGAGTTACCAAAGTAACCAAAGGTGGACGGGCATTCAGTTTCGCTGCTATCGTTGTTGTAGGAAACGAAGACGGCATTGTAGGCTGGGGGCTGGGTAAAGCAGGCGAAGTAGCCGCCGCTATCGAAAAAGGAACGGAAGCAGCAAAGAAAAACCTCGTGAAAGTACCCGTCCTAAACGGAACAATACCCCACGAACAGTTAGCCAAATTTGGCGGAGCGCAAGTATATATCCAGCCCGCATCGCCCGGTACAGGCGTCAAGGCAGGCGGAGCAATGAGGGCAGTACTCGAAAGCGCAGGAGTGAACGACGTGCTGGCAAAATCAAAAGGCTCGTCAAACCCGCACAACCTCGTAAAAGCCACAATGCTCGCATTAAGCGAACTGCGTGATGCACGTATGGTGGCACAAAACAGAGGAATATCATTGTCTAAAGTGTTTAACGGCTAAAATTTTGGAAGGAATTTTTTATGGCAAAAATTAGAATACAGAAAATAAGAAGTACTATAAAATCGCCCAAGAACCAGAAACTTGTGATGGAATCATTGGGCTTGAGAAAAATGAATTCCATTGTTGAGCATGACGACAGCCCGTCCATACTTGGAATGGTTGAAAAAGTAAAACATCTGGTAAAAATAATTGAATGATTTAAAGATTTAACCGTCAAGTATTAATTCTTTAAGTTGAAAAAAATTTAAAAAAAAATCAAAGAAAATGGAATTACATAATTTAACCCCAGCCGCAGGTTCGGTAAAAACATGCAAGCGTATCGGTCGCGGTACGGGTTCCGGCTTAGGCGGCACTTCCACACGCGGACACAAAGGCGCGAAATCACGTTCAGGCTATTCGCGTAAAATAGGTTTTGAAGGTGGACAGATGCCAATCCAACGCCGTTTGCCAAAATTTGGGTTCAAAAACTTCAACCGCGTAGAATATAAAGCCATTAACATAAGCACGCTGCAATTGCTTGCCGAGGAAAAGAAACTGACAAAAATCGGGTTGAAAGAACTGCGCGAAGCCGGATTCATTTCCAAGAATGTGCTGGTAAAAATTCTGGGCAACGGAGCGCTCACAGCCAAACTGGAAGTAGAGGCAAACGCATTCTCAAAATCAGCCGAAGAGGCCATCACAACGGCAGGCGGCACAGTTTCTAAACTATAAGAATAAAGTAAAAGAAAATGAAGAAATTCATCGAAACCTTACAAAATATTTGGAAAATAGAAGACCTGCGCAACAGGTTGCTAATCACCCTGCTATTTATCCTGATTTATCGCTTCGGCTCATTCGTTGTGCTGCCGGGCATAGACCCCAACTCACTGGACGCACTTAAAGCGCAAACCGAAGGCGGCTTATTAGGATTGCTCAATATGTTCACAGGGGGCGCATTTGCCAATGCTTCTATTTTTGCACTGGGGATTATGCCCTACATCTCGGCATCAATCGTTGTACAATTGCTAACCATCGCTGTGCCTGCATTCCAAAAGAAACAACGGGAAGGAGAAAGCGGACGTAAGTGGATGAACCAGTTTACCCGATACCTCACAGTACTGGTTCTGCTGCTGCAGGGACCGTCTTATCTGGTCAATTTGAGTGTGCAACTGTCGCAAACAGGCGGCGCACCCGGAGGAGCATGGTTTCAGATTTCAAGCACACTGATATTGTGCGCAGGATCAATGTTTGTAATGTGGCTCGGCGAGAGAATCACTGACAGAGGCATAGGCAACGGAATTTCACTTATAATTATGATAGGTATAATTGCGCGTTTCCCTGAATCTCTGATTCAAGAGGTTATCAGCAGAGACGGAGATGCAGGAGGCGGTTGGATAATGTTCCTGCTCGAAATTATTGCCCTGATTGTAGTTATAGGACTGTCGGTTTTGCTGGTACAGGGAACCCGAAAAATTCCTGTCCAATACGCAAAACGTCTCGTAGGCAACAAGCAATATGGTGGCGTAAGACAATATATCCCGCTAAAAGTGAATGCAGCAGGCGTTATGCCTATCATCTTTGCGCAGGCAATAATGTTTGTTCCGCTCACAGTCATAGGATTCTCAAAAGTAGAGTCTGTAGGCACATTCTGGCAAGGACTTGTAAACAGCGACAGATTTGCATACAACGCCATCTTCTTTATCCTGATTGTAGCCTTTACCTACTTTTATACGGCAATTACGGTAAATCCAAAACAGATGGCAGAGGACATGAAACGCAATAACGGCTTTGTACCGGGCGTAAAACCGGGCAAAAAGACCTCCGACTACATTGACGAAATAATGTCGCGCATCACGTTGCCGGGGTCAATATTTTTGGCAACAGTGGCAATTTTGCCCGCAATAGCGCGACTGTTTAACGTTACACACGGCTTTGCACAATTCTTTGGAGGAACATCATTGCTCATTTTAGTTGGAGTAGTGCTTGACACACTGCAACAGATTGAGAGTCACCTGCTTATGCGCCACTACGACGGGCTGTTAAAGTCGGGCAGGATAAAAGGAAGGTCAGGCAATATAGCCGCCTATTGAAGAAAGGACAAAGCAGAAAATGATTTTTCTGAAATCGAGCGAAGAAATAGAATTGCTCAGAATAAGTAATCAAATAGTAGCAAAAACGCACGGCGAAATATCTAAAATTATTAAACCGGGCATTACTACTAAATATATAGACAAAATAGCAGACGAATTTATCCGCGACAATGGAGCGGTGCCGGGGTTTCTGAACTACAACGGTTTTAAAGGGTCAATATGCGTTTCGGTAAACGATGTAGTGGTTCACGGAATACCTTCAGACAATATAGTGTTACAGGAAGGCGACATCGTTTCAGTTGATATAGGTGCGTATAAAAATGGTTTCCACGGCGATTCGGCTTACACTTATCCTGTGGGCGAGGTGTCGCCCCAAGTAAAGGCGCTGTTGCGTACAACAAAAGAGGCGCTGTACAAAGGAATAGAGCAGGCTCGCGAAAACAACAGAGTAGGCGACATTAGCGCCGCAGTGCAAAGTTACTGCGAAGAAAGAGGATACGGAGTTGTCCGCGAAATGATAGGACACGGGTTAGGGCGCAATCTGCACGAAGCCCCGGACGTACCCAACTACGGAAAACGCGGCAACGGGCCCAAACTCAGAGCAGGAATGGTAATATGTATAGAACCGATGATAAACTTGGGAGTGCGTAATGTAATGATTGAAAAAGACGGCTGGACATGCCGAACAGTAGACGGCAAACCGTCAGCACATTATGAACACGCAGTAGCCATTGGCAAAGGGCAGGCAGACATTTTATCAGGTTTCAAATACATAGAAGAAGTGTTAGGCGAAAGATTTATTTAGTCCTGTTTTTTAGTTATAGAAAACAAATCATAACATACACAACAAGAACTGATAAAAATATCGCAATTGAAAATAAGTAATTGAAAAAATAATGGCAAAACAGACGGCAATAGAGCAGGACGGGAAAATCTTGGAGGCATTGAGTAATGCAATGTTTCGCGTTCAGTTGGAAAACGGACACATAATAACAGCCCACATTTCCGGCAAAATGCGAATGCACTACATCAGAATACTCCCCGGAGACAAAGTAAAAGTAGAGATGTCGCCCTACGATTTGTCTAAAGGCAGGATTTCGTTCCGATACAAATAATAATATTTAAGGTTTAAAAATAAATACCATAATTTATAAAGGAAAAATAAACAGATGAAAGTAAGAGCATCGGTGAAGGTACGCAACGAAGATTGCAAAATCGTCCGCCGCAAAGGACGTTTATACGTTATTAACAAAAAAAAGCCCAAGTTTAAACAGCGTCAGGGCTAACAGTATTAATTTTTTGCAAAATAAATAAATAAAAAAAATTTATGGCAATAAGAATTGTAGGAGTAGATTTGCCCCAGAACAAACGCGGGGAAGTTGGATTGACTTATATCTACGGAGTAGGTCGCAGCAGCGCAAGAGAAATTCTGACCGCAGCAGGTGTTGATTTCGACATCAAGGTTAAGGATTGGACTGACGACCAGGCAGCAAAAATTCGTGAAATCATTGGCGCAAAGTACAAGGTTGAAGGCGACTTGCGCTCTGAGGTGCAGTTAAACATCAAACGTTTGATGGACATCGGTTGCTATCGTGGAATACGTCATCGCATAGGACTGCCCGTGCGCGGACAAAGTACCAAAAACAACGCGCGTACACGCAAAGGCAAGAAAAAAACAGTTGCTAACAAAAAGAAAGCAACCAAGTAATTAATCAAGTAACGAATTTTTTTTAGACAAAAAGTAAGAACACAATTATGGCAAAGAAAACAGTAGCAGCCAAAAAACGAGTAGTGAAGGTGGATGCAGTCGGTCAGTTGCATGTACATTCATCGTTCAACAACATCATAGTATCGCTTACCAACGGCGACGGACAGGTTATTTCGTGGTCGTCTGCCGGTAAAATGGGCTTCCGTGGTTCCAAGAAGAACACTCCTTATGCCGCACAAATGGCAGCGCAGGATTGCGTGAAAGTAGCCTTCGATTTGGGACTACGCAGAGTAAAAGCATACATCAAAGGTCCCGGCAACGGACGCGAGTCGGCTATTCGGACCATTCACGGGGCAGGCATAGAAGTAACCGAAATTGTAGATGTTACACCACTTCCACACAACGGTTGCCGCCCGCCAAAACGCCGCAGGGTATAAAATAAACAATGTTAAATTGATTATTCGTTTTTTTTTCGGAACTTGAAAAACATTGCACACAGATATAAATTTTTGTAGCAACAAAACAAGGGAAAAAAGCGATAGTCGTAAATTTTATTTGGAAAAAAATAATTTAAATAAAAATGGCAAGATATACAGGACCAAAATCAAAGATTGCCCGTAAGTTCAGCGAGCCAATTTTCGGACCGGACAAGGTGCTTTCACGGAAGAACTACCCTCCGGGGCAGCATGGCAACAGCCGTCGCCGCAAGACCTCTGAATATGGCATTCAGTTGAAAGAGAAACAGAAAGCGAAATATACTTACGGCGTGTTGGAGCGTCAGTTCCGCATTATTTACGAAAAAGCACAGCGCACCCCCGGTGTTACCGGTGTGATTTTGTTACAACTTTTGGAGTCGCGTCTGGACAATGTGGTCTATCGTTTGGGCTTTGCACGCTCTCGCGCAGGTGCGCGGCAGTTGGTCAGCCACCGACACATCACGCTCAACGGACGGGTTGTAAATATCCCCTCGTGTCAGGTGAAAGCCGGAGACGTGGTTGCAGTACGCGAAAAAGACAAATCACTCGAAGTTATTGCTGTGGCTTTGGACGGGTTCAACCACAACAAATATGGCTGGATTGAATACAGAGCGAGCGACCTGTCGGGGACTTTCCTTCACCTGCCCGAACGTGAAGATATACCCGAAAATATTAAGGAACAATTAATTGTTGAATTGTACTCTAAAAACTAATTATTGACTAATGGCTATATTGGCATTCCAAAAACCCGATAAGGTAATTATGCTCAACGGGAGCGAATTTGAAGGCAAATTTGAATTCCGTCCGCTTGAGCCCGGCTATGGGCAAACGATAGGCAACGCATTAAGGCGAATTTTGCTGTCGTCCCTCGAAGGCTTCGCTATTACCTCGATAAAAATTGAAGGTGTAGAACACGAATATGCAACAATCCCCGGTGTGATTGATGACATAACTAATATTATCCTGAATCTGAAAAAGGTACGTTTCAAACAGATAGTAGAAGATACTGATTACGAGAAAATAACAATCAATGTATCGGATAAAAAAGAACTCAAGGCAGGCGACATCGGAAAATATTTCACCGCCTTTGAAGTGCTTAACTCCGACCTCGTTATCTGCGAGATGGACGAAACGGCAAGTTTTCAGATGGATATAACTGTGAACAAAGGACGAGGATATGTGCAAGCAGAAGAAAATCGCGGCAACCTTGACGAAATTGGCGTAATCCCGATGGACTCTATTTTTACTCCCATAAAGAACGTAAAATATTCCATCGAAGACTACCGTGTAGAACAGGTTACCGACTACGAAAAACTGGTGGTCGAAATCTCCACTGACGGGTCTATACACCCCAAAGAAGCGCTCAAAGAGGCGGCAAAGATTTTGATTTATCATTTCATGCTTTTCTCCGATGAACGTATCAAACTGGAAACGCCCGAAGTAAAACGCGCAGACGACATTGACGAAGAGCATGTACACATGCGGCAACTGCTGAAAACCAAACTTACCGACCTCGAACTGTCGGTGCGCGCCTTGAACTGCTTGAAGGCAGCCGAACTGGACACTCTGGGGCAATTAGTGGCACACAGCCGCGGCGACCTGCTCAAGTTCCGCAACTTCGGGAAAAAATCGCTTACCGAACTGGACGAAAAACTCGAAAGTTTGAACCTGAACTTCGGTATGGACGTAGCAAAATTCAAATTAGATAAAGATTAAATAGGAAAATGAGACATAATAAGAAAATTAATCATTTGGGTCGCACGGCGGCTCACCGCAAGGCAATGCTGTCCAACATGGCAACTTCGCTGATTTTGCACAAGCGTATAGCCACCACACTGGCAAAGGCAAAAGCCCTGCGTGTTTATGTAGAACCACTGCTGACCAAAGCAAAAGAAGATACAACTCATTCGCGGCGCACCGTTTTCAGTTATCTGCGCAGTAAAGACGCCATTAAAGCGCTCTTTGGTGAAATATCACAGAAAATTGCCGACCGACCCGGTGGATATACCCGAATTTTGCGTACGGGATTCAGACTGGGCGACAATGCTGAAATGTGCATTATCGAACTGGTTGATTATAACGAAAATATGCTCAAAGAGAAGGTGATAAAGAAGACACGCACCCGACGTGGCGGACGACACGCGGCTACCGGTGTAACCGAACCTGTAACAACTGCGGCTGCCAAAACTGCCAAAACAAGCGAACAGGCAGAACCGCAAGCCAAAGAAACGCCGGAAAACCTGACTGATAAAACAGAGTAAAAACAGGCTGATGGCTGTGGAACACAAAAAAAATGTGATGCGCAAAATTTTTGTGCATCACATTTTTGCTGATTGAAAAGCGCGAAACAGATAGTAATTAGTAATTAGTAATTAGCAGATAGCAGATAGCAGATAGCAGATAGCAATTAGCAGATAGCAGATAGCAGATAGCAGATAGCAATTAGCAGTTAGTAATTCTCAATTCTCAATTCTCAATTCTCAATTAACCACTAACCACTAACAATTAACCACTAACATCAACCATACGCCCTACTCCCCCTCTCTTTTGGAGAGGGGGCAGGGGGGAGAGGTTCTAACCACTAATATGATAATTGAAAATGCAGAATGGTCTTGTTATAAAAAATACGGGGAGTTGGTATACAGTTCAAACTTCGGATAATCAGATAATTACCTGCAAAATAAAAGGTATTTTCCGATTGCAGAACATACAAACTACCAATCCTATAGCGGTGGGCGACTATGTCAGGGTAGAGCGCACTGCCGACAGCACGTATGTCATTGCGGAACTGCTTACGCGCAAAAATTACATCATTCGCCGCGCCTCAAATCTTTCAAAGCAGGCACACATTCTTGCGGCGAACCTCGATTTGGTGGCGCTGATTGTTACTGTGAACTATCCCGAAACTTCCACAGTGTTTATAGACCGTTTCCTTGCCACTGCCGAAGCATACGGAATAACCGCTTGTTTGGTTTTCAATAAAATAGACGCTTTTTCTGCCGAAGAGACAGAATATTTGGAAAATCTGATTTTTTTATATCAAAATATTGGTTACAAAACATTTAAAATATCTGCATTGCATCCCGATACTTTGAATGAGTTTAAAGAATTTATTACAAATCAAACGACCCTGCTTGCCGGCAATTCAGGAGTGGGAAAATCTACTTTAATCAATGCTTTAGATATAAACAGGCAGGTTAAAACCGCTCAAATTTCAACTTATCATAACAAGGGAGTACACACAACTACTTTTTCGGAGATGTTCAGGCTGCCCAATGGCGGCTATGTTATTGACACGCCCGGAATCAAAGGGCTTGGCACAGTGGATATGAAGCCGTCAGAAGTGGGGCATTATTTTAAGGAGTTTTTTTTATTTTCCAAGCAATGCCATTTTTCTAACTGTACGCATGTTTGCGAACCCGATTGTGCCGTCCAAGATGCTGTGAAGCAACATTTCATCAGTTTGTCGCGCTATAAAAGTTACCTCAGTGTTCTTAGCGATGCCGGAGAGGGAAAATACAGATAGTTGTGTAACGGTTTATACACATCTTTTTTTGAAATTCATTATTAAAGGGAACTCCTAAAAACTGCTTATTTGTCGTTGGACTTCATTTTCAAAATGCTCATTTACATTAGTAAACTGCGCTTTTGAAAACTTGTCCGCCTAAAATAATCTAATTTTTAGGAGT
>JAISWT010000070.1 GCA_031271005.1 Prevotellaceae bacterium
CCGACACCTAAATTATTAACAATAAAAACAGAAATCTTATGGCAAGAATTTTTTTTTGGAAAGTATGGCTCAGGCTTAATCGCCTGACCAAAGATGTGAAAAACGACTACGTGGCCGAAGTATCGACCGTAGGACACACCGTAAGTAATGAAGACGTTGCGAAAGCGATTAAGAAAGAAGGCTCAGACCTGCAACTCGAAACCTTGATTGACGTCTTCAACCGCGGCGACCGCATACGGCGCAATGCCCTGCTGAACGGCTCGTCGGTGCAGGACGGCAACGTGCACCTTGCCCCCCGCGTAACCGGCAACTGGATTGGCACCGACCCCCAATTCGACCCCGAGTCACACAAAATCACGGTTGACGCCGTCCCTACCGCCGAACTGCGGCGTGCTCTTGAGGAAGTAGGCGTGGAAGTGCTGGGCAAGAAAGCCGACGGCGGCGCACACATCGGGCTGGTGACCGACCTGAACACCGGCAAAACCGACGGCACCATTTCCCGGAATGGCGACATCATCATTACCGGCGAGAAAATCAAGATTGCCCCCGACGGCGAAGCAGGGCTGGGCGTGTTCTTTGTGACAGCTGGCGGCGCCGAGACGCAGGACAGCAACCCGCTGGTACAGAACGACCCGAAAAAGATTGTCTGCCGTGTGCCCAACCTGCCGGAAGGCCCCTTCACCCTGAAGATTGTAACGTGCTTTACCAGTGGCAATATACTGCTAAAAGAGCCCGCACCATTATCTATGAATTGCCGCTTAATCCGCAATAGACCTCTTTGGTTCCCGTCAAAAAACATATAAACGTTTTTTCCAATGATGAATTGTTTAACCGATAAAAGGATGCTTGAGTGTATAAAATGTTTATTATGTTAATCTGTTCATCGCGCTATCCTGATTACAAACCAACGAATAAACAAATTAACAAAAAATAGCGAAATTATGAAAAAAATCTATTTAATTGCGGCTGCTCTTGTTTGCAGCCATGCGCTGTTTGCACAGGATATTATTATCCTGAAGGACGGCGAAGAAATTAAAGCCAAAGTGCAGGAAATCGGGTTGGACAATGTGAAGTACAAAAAGTACGAAAATCAGGCCGGCCCGACCTACACTTTGATGAAGTTCGACATTTTTATGATTAAGTATGAAAATGGCGCAAAGGTGAAATATCAATATCCGTTCAAGTAAGTAATAATTAAACAAATAAAAACAATGAAAAAACATGTATTTATTATCGGATTTTGGGCGGCATGCGTCGCCCTGCCGAATATGTTACACGCACAGTGGGGCTTTACGGTCACACAGGGACAGAGAGGTAATTGTGTGGGCTGCGACAACATAAAAATCACTGTAATTGATATAGGAAGAATTCCTTTATTTGGATTTCCGACTAGACAGGAATGTGAGGCTGTACGACAACAATTTGCAGGAATAAGTCAATCATTTACATGTGGTTGTACACTTTATTTGATATGCTCTGCTTGCACGGGCAGCGACCTTATAATGCCCGGAATGAGTAATGGAACAGGTATCAGTGGGAGCGCTAACCTTACCGGCACCAATGAAGGCAATTCTTTTTATACCTCCAATCCGTATGATGCAACACAGGACGCCTACGAACAAAAAAGATTGCAGAACGAGGCGCTGCTCGGGAATGACGAGCCTAATCACACAATTACCCGCGATATCTCATTCGATAATGCGGTTGCCGCGTTAACATACATAAATGGGCGAGGGGGTGCCAATGCCAATGCCAAGCCTTTCGACAAGCGTTTGGGTCGTGCAGGCGCAAAAGGCGGTTTTAATATAAACCCCAACCTGTCAAGTAATGCAAATAGATATAACGGCCAGATGTTTCAAAGAGCCCCCTCTGATTTAGGCACTACAGTTTGGACAACTGGGACAAGAATGGGAGTTGAAACAGATAATGTTTTAGGTAAAGTGAAAAGAGAGGTGGATTTTTCGGGTTTGAATATTGAACAAAAAGTACAAATGCAAACAAGTATATCAACAATCGAAAAAGGAAGGAAGAAAGTAGAGGCTGAAATTGTGGCTTTAAACGAAGAGGCAAAAGAAGCAAAAACAGAAGAGGAAAAATATGCGAAAAAAATGGATGCAGCAGCGACAGAAGAGGAAGAATTTGCAGCAGCAGATGCAGCAGATGCAGCTGCTGCAAGGGCAGCAAAAAAGGAAAAAGCGGCAAAAGAGTTACAAACACAGCTTAATGATTATGACAAAATGATGAAGAATCCGACTCCAACAGATCAAGATGGCAAACCGTGTAGTGTACAGGAGTGTAAGAATGAATACGCTCAAAAGCAACTGAAAAAAGTTACTGACTTTGCAAATATAGTTAAAGGAATAAGAGAACGGAAATCAAAGGAACAAACATCACAAAAACAACAGGAGGAAAAGAAATGAAAAAGTATTTAATTACAGGAATATTGTGTATATCGGCAATTTTTGTTTATGCACAAGGGGATGGTTGCGTTATTGTTGTTACTGCAACAGAAAAATTACAGAATGATATAGATAATGCAATCAGCGAATTTACCACCGGGTCGAAAATCACGAACAACCACCATGTTTCACGACTTGAGGATCTAAGCGTTGACGAATTTATGACGTTTGCAGAGGCACGCAAGGAAGTCGGGCACAAAACAGGTGGGAGTTTTGACACGTGGAAAAAACGAAATGGCAAAAATGCAAAATACTATATGTTTTATACTAATGTTGAAGGCAAGGTACATCTTTATCACGAAAAGTTAGACGCAGAAGTGGCCGAACAGTTTCAGCAGTATCTGCCGAAAGGGACTTATATTTTTGACGAAAATACCTACAATACGTATTTTAGAGGCATTGATTTTTCAGGAAACCATTGGAAAGAAGGCGGTGATGTTCACGCAAGATTGGCGGATATGCGGCGTTTGGCGGTAGCAGTCGGTAAAGATTTAGGAATAACGCTTGATCCTGCTAAAATTACATTTCGCCTGTTTGAAACACAGAAAATCGAAGGACTTCCTCCTACAAGAATGTATATACCTACTACTGCAAAAAGAGATGATAATATTGCAGGATTTGCAAAATGGGACGATGCTGTAACATCTATAGAAATAGACGCCGACAACTTACAGAAAGGAAGTATTTCCGATGCTATTAATACAATGGTGGAAGAGGTATATCATAAGTATCAAATGTCGGAAGTTAAAAAACCTCAAACCGAAAAAGCGCGGGATTGGCTTAAAAGTTTCAACGACGACTACCGGGACAATTATGTGGGAAGAATTACTGCTTTGCAAAAACAAATTGACGCAGAAAAGAATGCCACAAAGCGTGACGCTTTACAAGAACAACAGGCCGCTGCTATTCATTCCTATTTTCAGCTTAAGCACGAACAGGATGCAAAAGAGTTCGCAGGAAAAATTGCTGCAATGGAATATGTCATAAGAAACAAAATAATCAAATAAATTAACAATATGATACGAAAATACAAATATCTACTCTTTTTCCTACTGT
>JAISWT010000094.1 GCA_031271005.1 Prevotellaceae bacterium
GATAATCACTTCCTTGCGCTTGCAAGAGATTTGTTTCTGTTCAGTTTTTATATGCGCGGCATTTCGTTTGTAGATATGGCAAATCTGCGGAAATCGAATGTGCAAAACGGTTACATCACCTATTTTCGCAGCAAAACCCGCCAAATGCTGACAGTGAAAATCGAGCCGTGCATGCAGAAAATTATTTTGAGATATGAGGCGCAAACCATTGACGATTACCTGCTCCCTGTCTTTACAGACACCAACCGCATCCACGCAAGCCAACTGCGCAACTACAACAAGCGTCTGCACCGAATTTCCCAAAAACTTGGTTTGGATAAGCCGATAAGTTCGTATGTCTCGCGGCACACGTGGGCGACAATCGCTCTTCGGCGCGGCATTCCCGTCGAAATAATCAGCGAAAGTATGGGACACGAAAACGAGGCGACAACGCGAATTTATCTTGCTTCGCTTGGGCAGGCGGTGGTGGACAGGGCAAATGCGGAGATAATTAAGTTAGAGTGATTATCTGTCGAGTTCTCTGTTCATAAAGTTTTCGGCAAATATACAACTGATTACCCGTCAGCCCTTTTATGTGTTTAACTTTGTCTGTTAAATTGGCTATCAGTTTATCTCCATACTTCGCTCTGTCCTCGCCATTCTGCTCATATTAAACAATATAATAGCCAAACAGCCAATTTCTCAAAGATAGGTATTGATTTACCGACTTTGCAGCGCAATGCTGCATAACTTCGTGAACGTGAGTTATATTACTCACAAGTTCATCAAACTCGCTTTTCCTGCTTATATCCATAAATTTTTCGCTCGAATTTATTTGCAGAGATACAACTTTCCCCCGAAAATTCCGCCTGTCAAAAAAACATTTATTTCGTGGGTTGAGTTCCACTTCTTACTAAGAGGAGGAACTGATGTGTCAGAATTAGAACTGTAAATGTACAAACTATTTATGAAACAGATAAATGACATTTCAAAATATTTTTTTGATTATCTTAATTTAAAGGCAAGAATAAATATTAACTATTTGTATTTCAATGTGTTTAATCTTTTGTTTTACTTTTTCAGTGTCTTACAAAAAGAACAAATAGACAATAATTTAAGTATCAACAAGATACATTTTCATAGTTTGGCTTGCAAATTGAAATGTTTAACTTTTTGTTTAACATTGCAAAAATTGCAATTTCGTAAATAACGCATAATTAATAACTTATAACTCATAATTTGGTATTGTTCCTCCTCTTAGTAAGAGGTAGAATTGATGCAGAACGAGGAAAATAAAAGTAATTGAACTAAAAAATACAGCAAGATGAAAGGATTTGCCAAATGTGAAAACGGGCATTACTACAAGGAAGAACTCTCTTCCTGCCCCTACTGCCACGGCGGACGGCGGCAGGCTGACGTTCCCGATGAAAAACGCGAAACTCAACTCTACACCGCCCCTCGCGAAGAAAACAAAACGCGGATTGTTATCGACAAACACCCTGTCAAACCGCAATCAAACCGCACGGTTTTCGGAACCGACGTGGTGCTGCAAAAAGACGGCGGCGAAGTTGTAGAGCGCCAGTATCGCGACGCCCGAAAACTTGTGGGTTGGCTCGTCAGTTACTCTTTTGACGCGATGGGCGCAGACTTTCGTATCTATGAGGGGCGCAACACTGTCGGGCGCGATGTGGACTGCAACATTACCATTCCCGACCGTATGATTTCGGGCAAACACGCTACTATTCTTTTCAAAAACGGCGTTTTCAAGATTACCGACGAACTTTCGTCGCACGGCACACTTGTAAACGACAAAGACATTGAAGATGAACACGTTGTGATTAAAGATAACGATGTTATCAAAATGGGGGAAACGATTTTTAAGTTTAAAGTTGCAGTCTGAACCCTGATTTTAACAAGATTAAAATGATTAACTTAATTTGTAACGCTATGAAATATAAGTATTTGCACACGAGCATCCCGTTAGGGATAGCCCGCTCGGTAGATGATGAATCCGCACGCCTTTACCTTGCATGTCGTAGGTATGCAACCCTTGCCTTTATGCTGCTTTTCGCCTTTTCGGGCAAGGCTCAAACCCTTCGCGGCGACGTCAATACCGCCGACTACCCAAATGTGTCGTTCACTTGGAACGAATACAATCCACAAAAACTTGATTCTGAGCAATTTATCCTTCGCGCCGACAGCGGAAAAATTGCTACTCGTGTGGAAAATTTGCCGTTTGGCGACAGCGTTCCGCAGGCAAAATCTATCCTCTTTCTTTGGGAAGACCTCAATCATCAGTCGCACGAAGGACAATCGAAGTTTGTGCAAAGCGTTTTGAACCAATTCTTTGGCGATTCCACGCTGAACAGCGCCGACCGCTTCAATATCGCTGTTTTCGACCGCAAAGGTGGCAACGACATAGGACACAGCATACACACTTGGCTCGCAAGCGATTTCACAAGCAATCGCCAACAATTGGCGGAAGCTGTTGCCGTGTTTCGCCCGAAATACGACCTTTTTTCAAATCAGCAAAATTCGGAACTTTATTTTGCTATCGAAGAAGGTATTGTGCGATTGGAAAAAGAGCCGTCTGACAGAGTTCGCGCCATAGTGGTGTTCACGGCAGGCAGCAATCTCGACAACTACGGAGGGCGAAATTCTATCGACGAAGCCCGCGCCGTCAGCCTGAAAATCCCTGTTTATGTCGTCAAATACCCGATTCGCGGCTGCGAACACTGCACAAATATCGACCTGATTTCGCAAAAAACTTATGGACAGCAGATTGCGACTGCCAACACGCTCATCGCCACCGATTTGCTGCAGCAGTGCTACCGCGGAATGTCAGCCCGACATCACGGACAGGACTACCGAATAGCATTCACTGCGCCATTCTGCCGTGACGGACAGCAACACAGCATCGTGCTGACAGTAGGCGGAAAGGAATATTCCATCTCGTTTACCGCGCCCGAATTGACATTCAGTATGTGGCTAAAAGAAAATCTGCTTTGGGCAACGTTGATTGGTATATCAACGTTGATAATCATTGCTTTAACAGCATTTTTCATTGTCAGAGCAATAAAAAAACATCGTCGAAAACTGATTGAGTTGGAAATACGACAGCAAACCGCCGCTCAAAAGGCAGAAGACAGCAGAAAAGAATTTGAGCAATACAGGCAACAAAAAGACGAGGAAGAAACGCTTGCCAAAAAGCGCGAAAAAGAAAAGAGGTTTGCGGAACAGATGCGGGTAAAAAATCTTTTGCCCCGTTTGCAATACGAACTTTCGGGCGCACGGTATTCTTTTTCGGTTATCAAACCTGAAATCATCATCGGACGCGACGCAGACAACGACCTTGTGCTTGTCAACGACAGCGTTTCGCGCCATCATGCAAAAATCGTCTTCAATGGCAATTCATTTGAAATTCAAGACCTTGGCAGCACCAACAAAGTGATTGTCAACGGTGCATTTACGGAACGCTCAACTCTGAAAAACGGCGATATTATCGGTCTGGGCGAAGTGATAATTTATTTTTCTGTCTGAATATAAAATTATGGATAATAGAGAGTTAACAAAGGGAACTACGCTGCAAGGCGGCAAATACACCATCGAGCGCGTGATTGGCAAAGGAGGATTCGGCATAACCTACTATGCCCGCCACAACGCATTGGGACACTGTTTCGCCATAAAAGAGTTTTTTATCGGTGGATATTCGATGCGTAGTGAACTGCGTAAAACGTTTGTGTTTCAAGGTGTTGACCCTGATGTGTATAAAAAATACCTGCAAAAATTTATCGAAGAGGCGCAAACGCTTGCTCGGCTCGACCACCCGAACATTGTGCGCGTTACGGACATTTTTGAGGAAAACAATACCGCTTATATCGTGATGCCGTTTGTCGAAGGGCAAACGCTGCAACAGATTGTGGATAAGGGCGGAAGGCTCGATTACGAAACGGCGGTCAACTACATTGCGCAGGTTGCCGAAGCGGTTGAGTATATCCACAATCGCGATATTCTGCATCGCGACATCAAGCCCGAAAACATTATCATTACGCCCGAAAATCGCGCCATACTGATAGATTTCGGCTCTGCCCGCGAGTTTGTTCACGACAAAACGGCGGCGCATACCTCTATCCTCACTGCCGGTTACGCCCCACCCGAACAGTATTCAACCGTCAGTCGCAAAGGCGCATACAGTGACATCTATTCGCTCGGCGCCACGTTCTATTTCGCCCTCACAGCCCGCAAACCTACCGATGCCGCTGCCCGCACAATGGAAACAATGCCCGAACCGCGCTCGCTTGTCTCTACTATTCCTGAAGAGGCTAACAGTACGATTTTGAAGGCGATGGAGTTGAAGCCGGAAAGGAGGCAGCAAAAGGTTGGGGAGTTTATGGATAATCTGCTAAATAAAAGTCAGTACAATAACTATAAAAAACAACAACCAACATATACAGAGGAATACGACAACGAAAACATTTCAAAAATGCCTCTATATGTGGGTATTGGATATATTCTTTTTTATATTCTTGCTGCCATTCTTTTTGGGGAAGATTTTAATAATAGTGATGAACACGAGCTTTTGTTATCTCTTGTATTAATAACAAAAATAATTCCAACTATTTGGATAGGCTATGTGGGGGCAAAGAATAAAAACCGAAATTCTAATTTTTGGGGAATATTTACATTTTTATTTCCATCTATCTCTTTGATTATTTTTGGTAGATTAGGAAAGGGCAATCCTCAAAATTCCAAACTTGATTTGCAATACAAAAAGATTTGGAATATTGTTGCAAAAATCTTTGCCGTTCCCATCGGTTTGTTTTTTTTTATATTTGTTTTGGTGTTTATTATAAAAGAAGATAAATATCTTGATATTTTACGAATATTGAGTTTTATGCTACCAATCAAAATTGGTATTATATTTTGGGTACGCAAAATGGCTGAAAGCCAAAATCGAAATGTTACAGGCTGGGGATATTTTGCTTTGTTCTGTTCGTCTTTGCCTCTGATTATCTTAGCATTATCGTTGAAAATTCGCAAAAATGAGATTAGTACAAAAACATTGCAATACATACAAATCCCATTGTGGTCAGCAATTTTTGCAATGGGTGTTTTATTGTCATTTTCGGATTATATGATTATCAATATTTTACAATATGACAATAACAAACGATCATATCGCGATCACTATCAAGAAGGATTACTCAAAGTTAGAAAAAATAATAAATATGGGTTTATTAATAAATTGGGGCGAGAAGCGATACCATTGGCATATGATGATGCAGAACCTTTCGAGCAGGGGATTGCCAAAGTTCGTATAGGGGGAGACCGATACGACGAATATCAAGTTGGTAAGTGGGGATGGATTGATAAAAATAATAATGTAGTTATTCCAATAATGTTTAACCAATCTGATTCTATTCCTTTATTTAGGGAAGGATTGGAAAGAGTGGAACAAAAAGGTAAGTGGGGTTTCATTGACAGGAAAGGGAATATGATTATTCCGTTTCAATATCAATCTGTTCATAATTTTTCTGAAGGACTTGCGGCAGTAGAACAAAATGGCAAATGGGGTTATATCGACAAAGACGGTAAAGTTGTTATTGACTTTCTGTACTATCAGGCAGACTATTTTGATAATGGAATAGCAGAAGTTATGATAAAGCCAGGGGTATTGAATGATATAAATGCTAGGTTTTATAGGGGGAACTATTATAAGATCCCCCCTAAATACGCAAATATTGATAAAACAGGAAAAATTGTTAAATAGTAATGGATATGAGATACAATATATTTATTAAAACATCTTGGAACGCATATAATATCCTTGATATTAGCGAAGAAGAATTAGAAAAAGTAGTTGATTGTTACAATTTGGGTGAAAAATCTATTTTTATTTCAGGGAAAAAATACGTTCTGAATAATTTGCTTGAAATACAGATATTTACTTTTGAATCTGAAAAATTTTCCTCACAAAAAGAATTTGTTTCTCTTTGTGAAGCCCATAATCAATATGAATGTAGTTTTCTGGGAAAATATCTTTCGGTTGACATTTTGGAAAAAGTAGGCACAAGGGTAACAGATGATTATATTACAGATGCTTATGGGTTTTTGAAAGAAGATGCAGAGGAGGACAAAGATTTATTCGTTGATAAAGAACGTATTGAGGAACTTTCACAAATAGAGGAATCTGAATTTGATTATACTAAATTGATTCAATTACTTGAGGAATTAAACGATGCTTATTCCAATGATAATTATCATTCTGTTTGTATGTTAATCAGGGCGATAATTGACCACGTTCCTCCAATTTTTGAAAAAGAAAATTTCGCAGCAATTTGTGGTGGCTATGGAACAAAGAGTTTTCAAGATAGTATGAAGCACTTGAACGAATCAAGCCGCAAAATTGCAGATGCATATTTACACACACAAATTCGCAAAAAAGAAGCATTGCCAACAAAAATACAAGTAGATTTTAGGCAAGATTTAGACGTACTTTTAGAAGAAATAGTTAGAATCAACAAATAATGGTTATGACAACAATAAAAATTAAACAAATACGAAGTCGCATAGGGTGTCCCAAAAAACAGAAAAGAATACTTGATGCTTTGGGCTTGAGAAAAATTGGGCGGGTTGTTGAACACGAGGCAAATCCCGCCATTTTGGGAATGGTTGAGAAAGTCAAGCATTTGGTTGAGATAGCATACGCAGAAGCAAATCCTATCAAGAGAAAAATCAAACGGGATAAAATCAGAAAGATGCAGAAAATTGTAAAAAGGCTTTCAAGATTAGATTTGTCAAAAAGACCTAAATACATAATTAAAAATGAACTTAAAAAAGTGAATTGTTTACCTTTTATGCTAACAACATTTGCAAAAGGAAAAGAAATTGAACGAGCAGTACCAAATACAGATGAAGAACCTTTATTTAGTGATACAAATCGTATATCATACAAACCACAAGAATATAATACTGACTATCAAAGAGCAAGTACACCTGATAATACAATGTTTTATGGAAGTGTTATTCCTGAAAAAATTTCCGAAGATGAAATATCATACGCAAGGATGATTGGCGCAGCAGAAACAAGCGAATTGATTCGAGACGCAAACGCTCCTGATGGCGAACAACTTATTACGTTTGGAAAATGGACAGTAAAGGAAGATTTGAACTTAATAACCATAGTTAACCCAATTACAGATTATAAAATTCAATTTATTAAAGAGTTGGTTTCAGACTATCGTAAACGGTTAGAGGAATTACCCGATAAACTTAACAATGAATCTCAACTATTTCTTAAATTCATAACGAAAGAGTTTTCCAAAAAAGTTAATAAAGGGGAAAATTTCAACTATATGATTTCTGCAAATTTTACAGAGTTAATACTTAAAAATCCAAACATTGATGGAATCATATATCCAAGCGTTCAAGCAGGCAAGGAAGGACTGTGTGTTGCTATTCGTCCTGAATCTATGTATAAATTAGAGTTAACAAAAGTACTTCAATGTAAAATTATCAGGAATGGAAAATTAGTATTGTTAGATAATGTAAAATATTGTATGAGAATAAATCATGATGGAACATTTGATTTATTGGATATTCCTAAATAGTATTTCAGATTGAGAAAGTGAGATGAAAAAGATATAAGAGCGTTCTTTGACATATTGGTTTACAGGCTTATTCAATTGACAATGGATAATTGATAATTGACAATTAGTTTTTCAGTTTGTTTTGTTTGTTGGATAAGAAGTTGTAACTTAACATTGGGTTATCAACGTCAAAGATAGAAGATTATGGCAACTGGCAATAAAGCAATTCGCAACAAAATCAGTTACATATCATTTATGGTAACTGAATTTGCCGAAGCATTCAAAATGAACAAACCGGCTGCATATTTGTATTTTAAGCAGTATGGCGGCATTGATTTTATGTTTCGCCACTGGTGGGCGATGCATACCGACGACGCCTATTACGGACTGCGCGATTTGTATCAGGTTTGTCGCAAAATGGAGGATTACGATGAACATATATTACGGCAGTTACACCGAAATTGACGACGTAGACCTCTCTAAATCCGAACGCAACAAAGATTTTGGGCGAGGCTTTTATGTTACCCGCAACAGGCATCACGCCGAGGAATGGGCAAAACGCATCGGCGAACAGCACGGAACAGCAGGTTTTGTAACCGAATATGAGTTTGGGAAATATTTTTTCAACGAAAAGAATTTCAAAATTTTGCGTTTCAGCGGTTATACCGAAAGGTAATTTCTCATCTTGTTATTGAAGATAAAATGGACGAGAAGGCTGCAACCGACTTGTTTTACAAGGCTGCAACCTGCAAATCTCTCTCCGATGCACGAACAAATCTTTACCTGCATCCTTGGCAGGAAATATACGAAATGCTGAAAAAAGAAATCAAATAATAAGCATCGGGACGGTTTCCGCCGTCTTTCTGCTTCGCCTCCGCAAGCGTGTAAACCAATAATACAAAAAGGTTTATACGCTTTTTTGTTGTCTGTACTATGATTTTTGTTTATTTTGATTGATATAATTTTTTTAATAACGATATGAGCCTGATTGACATTCAAAAAGACACCGTTTCCGCCACCGACAAAGGTTTGGTACGCGAGCGAAACGAAGACAGTTGCGGCTTGACGGAAACGCCAAACGGCGTTCTCTGCACGGTTTGCGACGGAATGGGCGGACACGCCGGAGGCGAGCAAGCCTCACGGATAGCCGTCGATTGCATCACGCAGTTTATGAGCCACGAGCTATATGCCGACGTGCGCGGGGCTATGCGCGACGCCCTCGAATTTGCCAATATGCAGATTCTCGGCGCGGCGGCGGAGCACCCCGAATTGCAGGGAATGGGAACAACCGCTTGCATACTGCTCGTTCAGGACGACAAGGCGTGGATTGCCCACGCGGGCGACAGTCGCATTTATCTCTATGTCGCTGCCGAAAAGCGTCTGCATCGCCTCACGAAAGACCATTCATACGTGCAGGGATTGGTTGACCAAGGCATTATCTACGAGGAAGAAGCCGAAACGCATCCCGATAAAAACCGTATTGTTAAGGCTTTGGGCATTCGCGAAACGCTCAATCCTGAAGTGGCGGAAAACCCGATTTTACCTGCGCGGGACGATATTTTCCTCGTTTGCAGCGACGGACTTTCGGGAATGGTTTCCGACAAGGAAATAGAGAAAATCCTTGCCGACAAAACCGATTTGAAAGCGAAAGAAGCGGCGCTGATGGAGGCTGCAAAAGCAGGCGGCGGCACAGACAATATCACGTTTCAGTTGGCGCGAATCAGCCACAGCCCGCACAGGAAAAGCGTTTACCCAAGACTTGCCAAATTTCAAAAATATGGCAAGTCTGACACAAAGACACCTGTAATCAGAAAAATAATTATTCTTGCCGCAGTTGTTGCAGCGAGCATTTTGGCAGGAATTTGGATTGGGAAAAGTGGACAAACTAATCCCGAAAAACTAACAACGCCAACAGATCCAACAAAAATAGAAATCAAAAATGATTCAATCCCGACAAACGGCTCTGTCCCTGATAATCAAAATAATCCTGATTATCAAGATTAGGACACAATAAAGCAGTAAAAACAGATAAATCACAGTTCAGACAGCGAACAGACAGAAACATAATAAAGAAAATATGAAAGTCATAACAATCGGAAGAGACAGCGACAACGACGTCGTTATCAGCGACAGCAAGGTTTCGCGCCACCACCTGCAAATCGTTTGCGAAGGTGCAGGGTTTCGAGTCGTGGACTTGGATTCCACAAACGGAACATTCGTCAACGACCGTAAAATTCACAGCGAAAGCCCTCTAATGACAGGCGATTCGGTGCGAATTGGAAATACGCTTTTGCCTTGGCAAAGTTATTTTGCAAAAAACGGCGGAGAGAGGGCTAAATCAAAACTTTATGCTCTTTGGTGGGGCGCGGGAGCAGCGGCAGCCATCGTTCTTGCTATTGTAATTTTCTCTTTATCGAATAATTATGATAAAAACACAGTAAAAATTCACGAAAAACACGGAGTTCGCTACATTCCCGTGAAGCTCAACGGACAGGAACTCAATTTTGTGTTCGACACAGGTGCGAGCGGCATCTGCATTTCTATGTTAGAAGCCGTCGTATTAGTCAAAAACGGTACATTAAAAAAACAGGATATAATTGGCAATGAACCTTTTATGGATGCAAGCGGCAATATTTCGGTAGGACTGAAATTCAATCTAAAAACAGTCGAAATAGGAAACAAAAAATTGGAAAACGTAGAGGCGACAATAATCGAAAATCCGCGAGCAGAATGTCTTTTGGGACAAACCGTTCTTTCCCGTTTTGGAAAATACACGATAGACAATCAGAAAAACGAAATAGTTTTTGAATAGCGATGAACGAGTTAGCAAAAGGAACAACGCTGCAAGGCGGCAAATACACCATCGAGCGCGTGATTGGCAAAGGCGGATTCGGCATAACCTACTATGCCCGCCACAATGTACTGGGACACTGTTTCGCCATAAAAGAGTTTTTTATCTGTGGATATTCGATGCGTAGTGAACTGCGTAAAACGTTTGTTTTTCAAGGTGTTGACCCTGATATGTATAAAAAATACCTGCAAAAATTTATCGAAGAGGCGCAAACGCTTGCTCGGCTCGACCACCCGAACATTGTGCGCGTTACGGACATTTTTGAGGAAAACAACACCGCTTATATCGTGATGCCGTTTGTCGAAGGGCAAACGCTGCAACAGATTGTGGATAAGGGCGGAAGGCTCGATTATGAAACGGCGGTCAACTACATTGCGCAGGTTGCCGAAGCGGTTGAGTATATCCACAATCGCGATATTCTGCATCGCGACATCAAACCCGAAAACATTATCATTACGCCCGACAATCGCGCCATACTGATAGATTTCGGCTCTGCCCGCGAGTTTGTTCACGACAAAACGGCGGCGCATACCTCTATCCTCACAGCCGGTTACGCTCCCCCCGAACAATATTCAACCGTCAGTCGCAAAGGCGCTTACAGCGACATCTATTCGCTCGGCGCCACATTTTATTTCGCCCTCACCGCCCGCAAACCTACTGACGCCGCTGCCCGCACAATGGAACAGATGCCTGAGCCGCGCTCGCTCGTATCAACCATTCCCGCAGAGGCTAACAGCACTATTATGAGGGCGATGGAGTTGAAGCCGGAGCGGAGACAACAGAATGCGGCGGAGTTTATGGAGGAGTTGCTGAATACAGAAAGAATTGAACCTGAACAATATCAAAATAAAAAGGTTTTTGTTAAAGTTAGAGAAATTTCTACTTATCATAGTGTTTTAGGTATTTTATTATGGATTGTTCCATACGGAATGCTCTCTCCAATCGTTTCAACCATTTATTTTTCTTATAAATACGGTTTCCAAGGGTGGAAAAATTTATTTCAATCACTTCATCCTCAAAAGATATCGCCAATTGTATTGTTCTGTTCATGGATACCTCTTGCTTATTATTTCATTTATGATAATTCTTTTATTATTGGATTATTTCTTTTTCATATGAAAGAGGAAACAGCAATTTTATGGGCGGTGATTACTGCAGGATTATTACTAATTTATTCATTTTTTCTGATTGGACCACAATTGAAACTTATCAATTATGGAGAGAAAAAATGGGCAAATAAAATTTTGAATTGCTTGATGCTATTCATTCTAAATATCATAATTTTAGCATTGATAGTAGTGTTTTCTCCCATAATATGCCTTGCGTATTTTATTATAAAATTTGGGCAAAATCCCATTAGGGACATAATTATTACACTGTTGATTATCGTTGGAACTATGTTTGGTGTAAATAAATTAAGTTTTTTTCACAAGGAACATGGTACAGACGAAATGGTATTCGTCGAAGGCGGTACATTCACTATGGGCTGCACTTCGGAGCAGGGCAGCGATTGCGGCGACGATGAAAAACCCGCTCATAAGATAATATTAAGTGGTTACTATATAGGCAAATACGAAGTAACGCAGGCGCAATGGCGAGCGGTAATGGGCAGCAATCCGTCGTATTTCAAAGGCGACAATTTGCCGGTTGAGAGCGTCAGTTGGGACGATGTTCAGGATTTTATCCGCAAACTCAATCAGCAGACGGGCAAAAACTACCGCTTGCCGACCGAGGCGGAATGGGAGTTTGCAGCGCGGGGCGGGAACAGCAGTCGAGGTTACAAATACAGCGGCAGCAATGGTGTTGGCAGTGTGGCGTGGTATGATGGAAACGAAACTCATCCCGTTGGCACAAAGCAAGCAAACGAACTTGGCATTTATGATATGAGTGGCAATGTTTGGGAATGGTGCAGCGATTTGTACGGCATTTACAGCAGTAGTTCTCAGACAAATCTCAAAAGCGCTTCGCTCGGCTTAAACCGCGTGAGTCGCGGCGGTAGTTGGGACGGCAGAGCGAGGCGCGTGCGGGTGTCGGATCGCAACCTCAACGCCCCCGACAATCGCTACTACGGCTTGGGCTTCCGCCTTGCCTCCAGTTCAAAATAAGATAGTTTTGTGCAGGCAGTGAGCAAGTGAAATTTGCCAAAGGCGGGCGTAGCGGAGCAGCCCGCAAAGGGCAAATTGAGCGAAGCGAACGAAAAAAT
>JAISWT010000157.1 GCA_031271005.1 Prevotellaceae bacterium
TGTCGTGTCGAATTATTGTTGCATATATTTTTTCGTTCAATCATAATATATTCTATTTTTTAGTTTGCAGACCAAAGGCGAAAATAGAGAAGATGACAAAGTACGTAAAAAATCATAGCGCCTCAAAAAAAGAATTAACCGTATTTTTGTATTTTTGTATATTACAATATTTTTTAGTATTTTTGCGGTGATTTTTTTGTATAAGCAAAATATTTGATGTCAAACAATAATTTTTATAAAACAAAAATAAATAATTTAATACCATGAAAAAACATAATTTTAATGCGGGTCCATCGGTTTTGCCTCGTCCCGTGATTGAGAAGACGGCTGATGCGGTACTCGATTTTAATGGAGGCGGGTTGTCAATTCTGGAAATCAGTCATCGCTCAAAAGATTTTCAGGCGGTTATTGATGAGGCAGTTGCGCTGTTCAAAGAGTTGTTAGAAATCCCCGACGGCTATTCTGTGCTATTCCTTGGCGGAGGTGCAAGTTTGCAGTTCTGCATGGTGCCCTACAATTTGCTGGAAACAAGAGCCGCATACCTGAACACAGGCACGTGGGCTAACAAGGCGCAAAAAGAGGCGAAAGCATTTGGCGAGGTGGTGGAGGTAGCCTCATCAAAAGAGGCTAATTACACCTTCGTCCCAAAGGACTATACAATTCCACAAGATGCCGATTATTTTCATCTTACAACAAACAACACCATATTCGGCACAGAAATTCGCACGGACATTGATTGCCCTGTAACGCTGGTAGCCGACATGTCGTCCGACATCTTGTCGCGCCCTGTTGACGTGTCCAAATATGGCTTGATTTACGGCGGCGCACAGAAAAATCTTGCCCCTGCCGGTGTTACTTTTGTGATTGTAAAAGATGAAATACTCGGAAAAGTGTCGCGCCACATCCCCACAATGCTTGATTATCGCACACACATCAAAGACGGCTCTATGTTCAACACGCCACCTGTGCTGCCAATCTATACGGCAATGGAAACTCTGCGCTGGCTGAAATCAATCGGCGGAATGAAGCAAATGGAGCAACTGAATATTGCAAAAGCGCAATTGCTTTATGACGAGATAGACAGAAACCGACTGTTTGTTGGCACGGCAAAAGTAGAAGACCGCAGCCGAATGAATATTTGCTTTGTGATGAAGCCAGAATATGCCGAACTCGAAGCCGATTTCCTAAAACTCACCACCGAGCGTGGAATGGTAGGGCTGAAGGGGCACCGTTCAGTGGGCGGTTTTCGCGCCTCGACTTACAACGCGCTGCCGATTGAAAGCGTACAGGCGCTGGTAGAGGCTATGCGCGACTTTGAAAAAGCGCATTAGTTAATAAGCAAGACAACATTGTGCAGGGACGAAAGTGATTTTCGCGCCCTGCTATTTTATTTTTTGGAAAAAAATATGCTCACCGTTTCAGGTACAAACATTATTTCTTCACTCGGATTTTCGACCTCCGAAAATTTTGACAATATTATTGCGGGAAAATCGGGCTTGAAGCGCTACGGCGCGGAGTTTTTTGATTTGTCGGAGCCGTTTGTTGCCTCGCTGATTGACAGAGAACGGCTGAATGTGGAATTTGCGGCGTGTTGTGATGTTATGCGCAGCGCAGGCACAGCGATAACAGATTTGGAAAAAGCCGCAATCCTTTCGGTTTATTATGCCAACCGCGAAGCAAAAGTTGATTTGGCAAGCGCAAAGACTGTTTTTGTAATTTCTACAACAAAAGGAAATGTAGATTTGCTGCGCGATGTATGTACAATGTGTGAGTTGCCTGTGCAAGCATATTTGTGGCATTCGGCAAAAATAATTTCCGAATTTTTCGGCAATCCTAACACTCCTGTCGCAGTTTCCAATGCCTGTATTTCGGGTGGAGCGGCTCAAATTGCTGCCATGCGCCAACTTGAAAGCAACGATTTTGACTTTGCAGTAGTTGTAGGGGTCGATTTTTTGTCTCAATTTATCATTTCGGGCTTTCAGTCGTTCAAAGCCTTGTCGCAGGATGTGTGCCGCCCTTTTGACAGCCTGCGAGACGGGCTGAATTTGGGCGAGGCGGCAGCAACAATGATTTTTTCCCGTCCCCATTCGGCATTCGCCAAATACGGATTGCTATACGGAGCGATAAGGAACGATGCCAATCACATCTCGGCGCCTTCGCGGACGGGCGAAGGCAGTTTTCGCGCGTTGAATGCTGTTATCAACCATCAGGCGTCATTTAACAAAGCCGAAATCGCCTTTATTAATGCCCACGGCACTGCCACGCCATACAATGACTCGATGGAAATGATAGCAATTGAGCGGGCCGGGCTGCAAAAAGTTCCGACAAATTCGCTCAAACAATATTTGGGGCATACGCTTGGCGCAGCCGGCGTAGTGGAAAGCATTATTTCGCTGAAAGCGCTCGAACAGGGAGTAGTGTTGCCGATGTTGAATGTTAAAAATTTATCGGAAACTTGTAAAATAAATATTTCTCAAAAATTACAGACAACAGACAAACAGTATTTTATCAAAATGCTTTCGGGCTTTGGCGGCGTGAATGTTGCGCTGCTATTTGGCAAAGCGCCTCAGAATATCACTCAAAAGAAGAAACAAAGTAATCCGTTAAGTTGTTCGGAAAGTTTTTTTATTAAAAAACAAATTAATCTGGCTTTCAATAATTCATCAGAAATTACCGATTTATACCGCTCATTATCAGTAGATTATCCGAAATTTTTCAAAATGGACAATCTGTCGAAGATGGGGTTTGTTGCCTCAGAAATGATTTTTGAAGGTGAAAAACAGCGTTTTGTGCCGCGCGAAGATTTTGCTGTAATCGGCTTCAATCGCAGCAGTTCGTTAGATGTTGATGTTCAATATCAGAACACGATTCGCAAAGGCGAACATTATTTTCCTTCGCCTTCGCTGTTTGTCTATACGCTGCCCAATATTGTTGCGGGCGAAATAGCAATACGCAATAATTTTTTTGGAGAAACAGCATTTTATGTCTTCCAAACATTTGATACCGAACAGATAAAACGTATTTTGAACAGCGCCTTTGCAGACAAGCGCATCAACGAGGCGCTTGCAGTGTGGGTCGAAGCATTTGAAATAAAAATGCAGTGGTTAGTGGTTAATGAATTAAGAAATGAAGGAATGAAATACAGTTAGGAATAGAGTTTAGTAATTGAGAATTGAGAATTGAGAATTGAGAATGAAGAAATTAAGAAATGAAGAAATGAAGAAATGAAGAAATGAATGAATTATTTATTATTTATAAGAAAAATTACTGAAACGCTTCAAATTTAATATCAATGCACGTCATTTGATATTGAATTTGCCAATCTTGATATTAAATTCGCCATTTTCAATATTGAATTTGCCAATCTTGATATTAAATTCGCCATTTTTGGTTTATGGTTAATTCTGTAAAATCAAAATTCTGAAAACTGAAAACTGAAAACTATTTAGTAACTTTGCGGCGCAAAAAAAAATATGTGTTTTGGAAATCAAAAAATTTAACGACAAAAAATTATATATCGAAACATACGGCTGCCAGATGAATGTGTCTGACAGCGAAATAGTTGCTTCAATTATGCAACTTGATGGTTTCGACCTTACTGACAGTTACCAAACGGCAAATGCGGTGTTTATCAACACCTGTTCGGTGCGCGACAATGCCGAGCAGAAGGTGCTGCAACGCCTGCAGTTTTTTCAGTCGGTCAGGCGCAAAGAGAATCGCAACCTTATAATAGGCGTGATTGGCTGCATGGCTGAGCGACTTAAAGAGGAGTTAATCAACATTCATGGCGCGGATATTGTTATCGGACCTGACGCATACCTCGATATTCCCAATCTGATAAACACAGTGGAGCGCGGCGAAAAGGCTATTAATGTAACTCTCTCAAAAACAGAGACATACAGTGATGTTATCCCGTTCCGTCTGGGCAATCACCTGACGGCTTTTGTATCCATTATGCGCGGCTGCAACAAGTTTTGCAGTTATTGCGTTGTGCCATACACACGCGGACGCGAGCGCAGCCGCGAAGTGGACAGCATCTTGGCAGAAATTGATGACTTGAAAGCAAAGAACTGCAAAGAAATAACCCTGTTGGGGCAAAGCGTAAATTCCTATCGTTTTGTGTGGGGAGATAAAAAAATCTGTTTTTCCGATTTGTTGGGCATTATTGCCGAGCACGTACCCGAAATTCGTATCCGTTTTATGACTTCCTATCCGACAGATTTAGATGATAAGACTTTAAATGTAATCGCCTCATATTCAAATCTTTGCAAATTTATTCATCTTCCTGTTCAAAGCGGCAGCAACCGCATCCTCAAACTTATGAACAGACGTTACACGCGCGAACAGTACCTTGAACGCATTGCCGCTATACGCAGCACGCTGCCGGAGGCGTCCATTGGAACAGACATCTTCTGCGGCTTCAGCAGCGAAACGCCTGACGACCACGCCGATACGCTTGCGCTGATGCAGCAGGCGCAATTTGACATGGCTTTTATGTTCAAATATTCGGAACGACCGGGAACAATGGCGGCGAAAAAACTGCCGGACGATATTGCCGAAGACATTAAAATACAACGACTTAATGAAATAATAGCGCTTCAAAACAAACTGTCGCACAACAGTAATTTGCGAGATATGGGCAAAACCTTTGAAGCGCTTGTTGAAGGCTTCTCAAAACGCTCAAAAGAGCATTTCTTCGGGCGCACATCTCAAAACAAGGTGGTGATTTTCCCGCGAGAGAAGCGAAGAATCGGAGAACTGATAAAAGTAAATATAACAGGAGCAACTTCGGCAACACTATTGGGCGAAGTTGTTTGAGTGATATTGGTGAAAAATAATTATTTTGCTTTCCGAAATTTTTTCTATAATTTTGTTCTCTGTAAAATGTGTGTTCTGTATTTTTTGTAAAAACCGCGCTAAATTACACATTTTAATGGTTAATATCTGACAACTGAATACTGAATTACTGATAACTCAAAACAGATTTTTCAATTTTTAAAAAATATATATAATATTGTATGAAAAAAAAATCACTTATCTTTTCCATGTTTCTTTGCTTTATTATAAGCAATTTAACTGCGCAGCTTGCAGTTGACCTAAGCAGTGGTGGCGGGCTTGAGGCGGCAGTGAGGGCGCAGCAGCCTGATTTGCCGCTGGTTACGCAACTGACAGTTACCGGTCAAATGGATGCACGCGACTTCCGATTTGTCCGGGATTCGCTGAACGCTACGCTCGTTTCGCTCGATTTGAGCGCTGTTTCTATTGTTGCCTATACAGGAACGGCAGGAACGGCTCATAATACTAGCGGCGGAACCAACGTTTATACTTCATATTCGGCAGATGTATTGCCTCAATATGCTTTTTATTACAGGAAGGAGACAGGCAACCCGTTCTTTCCAACTGTAACAGAAACAAAAATGACAGCAATGCACACCCTGTCCCTGCCTTCCAACATAACAGAAATTGGGAATTATGCGCTTTGCGGAACGGCGATACCCTCGCTTGACCTGTCAGGTTTTTCGTACTTGGCAAGCATTGGCGAAGGCGCTTTAAGCAAATGCGCTTCCTTGCAAACAGTGCAGTTTCCGAGCAGCAGTTTGACCACAATTGGAGGTGTGCAGTTTGCTTACTGCACAAGTTTGCAGTCAATAACAATTCCGAACACAGTAACGAGTTTGGGCTTGATGAACGGCTTTTTGGAAGGGTGCGTAAGTTTGTCTTCGGTAGAGTTTGAAGAACCTTGTCAGATTACGGTTTTACCATTAAGAATGTTCTATTCTCAAATATCATCCCCCGAAATGACATTAAGTTCGCTAATGTCGGTAACAGTGCCTTCGTCGGTTACTGATATTTCTACTGCATTCGATGACTTCTTTATGGGAACATACATCGGCTGCCACCCTCTTAATACTGTGTACGAAAGTATTAACGGAATACTGTATCGAAAATCCAACGGCTCGCTGGCGGCAATGCCAAAAGGAATAACAAACTTTACAATTCCGGCAACATTGACCGTAATTCCCGACAATATGTTCCGAAACTGTATTTATTTAACGGAAATTACTGTTTTAAGCAATTTGACGGAAATAGGCAACTATGCTTTTACCAATTGTCCCATAACTTCGTTTAATTTTCCTAATTCTTTGCAAAAAATTGGAAATTACGCTTTTTCGGAGACACATTTCAAAGATATTGCCCTTACAAACCATACAAATATTACACAATTAGGGCAAAGTATTTTTTCCAACTGCGATTCGCTGATAACGGTCGATTTGTCGGGGCTTAACATCTTGGGCAACAGTATGTTTCTGTCTTGCGATTCGCTACGGACGGTTGTTATGAGCGATAATTTGCAAAAAATACCGAATGGCGCATTTTCAGGTTGCCTTTCGCTGCAAAGCGTTGCAATACCCAATAAAGTGCGGGAAATAGGAAGTTCTGCTTTCCAAACCTGCTATAAACTTGCAAATGTGAGCCTGCCCGACTCTTTGGTTATACTGAACTATGCGGCATTCCAAAACGACACTTTAATTCAGTCGCTCCATTTGCCCGGAAAATTCGCTTCGCTGCCCACCGACAATTTTTTGGGGAACGCATTTACAGGCACGCACATTTCAGTTACTGTTGATGCGACAAATCCGTATTTCAGCGCCGAAAACGGCATGCTGATGAACAAGGCAAAAACAAAACTCCATTATATTCCTGCTTACAAAAACATCAGAGATGTGATTGTGCCTGCTACGGTAGATTCTGTTCAAAATTCTGCTTTTCACACAAATAATGTGCCGCACAGCATTAGGAAACTTACTTTACCCTTTGGACTTAAATATATAGCATCCAACGGGCTTTATGCGGTAAGTTCCATTGATACGCTTGTGGTGAAGGGAATAGTACCTGCCGAAATTGCAGGAAACTACAATTCTCTGAACAACGATTATCGCTATGGCGGAGCCGAAAACGCACCCATAGTTATTATCCCGCCAAAAACATTCGATGCCTACTCAACGGCAACAGGCTGGAAAAACTATATAGGCGCAAATTTCAATCGTTTTGTGATGGCTAATTTGTTTTATGATTTAGGCTATGGTATGGCAGAAACTATTTCGCCTAACGGGAACCATGTTGCAGGACGCGGCGTGGATGGAATGTGGTTATGGACTGCCTCTGAAGGCGGCGTACCAAACATAATACCGGAGGCAACATCTATTGAAGATGTAAATGATGCCGGAATGATTACGGGGAGATTTGCAGACAGCAATTACATTGTAGGCGGCACACCGATTGAAAACGGCGGCGTTTATCGCAATGGCAAGTGGTACTCGCTGGGACTGGGGCGTTATGGCAACAGTACATCATCGCGCGAATCGGGTACAAGTCCGCACGCAATTACCGCCGGCGGAGATGTCTACGGGCATACTGCCGAGTACCACAATGTTGCTCGCGTATCGCCTTTTATTTGGAAATACAATGCAACAAATGACGACTATGTTACGGATACTCTGGCGTGGAAAGTTCCTTTTGACTTCTCGCAAAACGACCAGGGTGGCAGTTTCTGGGATGTGTCCTCTGACGGCGCCATAGCAGCAGGCTGGATTATGCGCCGAATATATGGCGGCGGAAGAACCGCAATCATCTGGACTTCGCCCGAAAACTATATTCTCCCTGATACGGTCAATTATGGCGAAGCGTATGGAGTAAGCCCGAATGGAAAATATGTGGTAACACAAAAAGATAACAGGGCAGCAATTTATGACGTTGATAACGACAAGTTTACAATATTCGGAACTCCCGACTCAAGACCTTCGGCTGTGTCCGACAACGGTTTTGTAGTCGGAATATTGGCAAGAGGCGACCTGTACGACGGCAGGCAGGCGTTTATATGGAGCGAACGTCTGGGGCTGATGAATATGCTCGATTTTATGAACAAATTCTGTCCCGATATTGTTTTGCCCGATGACCCATTCTTCAGTTTCTCCAACACAGAGGCAAGAATTGACCAGCCTATGTCAATCTCTGCTGACGGATTGGTAATAGCAGGATGGAGTGGCTACTCGCCGGTTGCTGCCAAATCGTGGATTATATGCCTTGCCGATGCTCTCGACCTGATAGACCGACCGAGAAATTTGCAGGTAAATGTAGAAAACAGAAACAAAGTGAACCTCTCATGGACCGCACCAACAGGTTACGGCTCACACACGCTCGATTTTTACTACATATATAGAGACGGCGTAAAGATTGCTACTGTTGAGCCATACGAAGGCTCGTCATTTGTTGATGAAAATGCTCCGTCCGGAATACATCGTTATAATGTTTCGGCTGTTTACGATTATGTAAATGCCGAAAACAAACTCGAATCGGGAATGTCTGATTATATAGAGGCGATTATTATTGATAATTATGATATTCCTTTTTCGGAAGGTTTTGAAAGCAGGTCATATAATACAAATTACTGGACACATGAATATAGCGCTGTTTCGAGTTGGACATCACTGTACTTCACAGGCTTTAACGGCACGCAAGCGGCTAACTTTGTAGCATCGGGAACATCGCAGCCATACGACCTTTCGCTTACAAGCAAACCTTTTGATGCAACAGGGCACGATAAAGTGATACTTGCCTATATGTTTGCCGTGGCGTCAGAAAAAGAAGATTTCATAGGCGTAAAAGACACTGTCAATGTAGAAATTGGCATTGACAATACATGGACAAATGCAGGACAGATAATCGTTAATAAACGTTATCAGTGGACTCCCGTAACTGCTGACATTTCAAATATTGCTGCAAACAGCCTGTTCAGGGTACGTTTCCGCGCCACATCAGGAAAATCAGGCGACTTTACAGGAAATCGTAATATGTATGTATTCAAAATGGACGAGTTCGGTCTCGCCTTTGAAGAATCCGTTGCGCCCGAAAACATTATGGCTTACCGATACGAAGATGAACAAGCGGTAAATGTGATGTACAAGGATGTCAATGGCTCCTATGGTATTACTTACACAGACGGAAAAATGGAACAGAGCGTTGGAAATGAAGGCAATTCTATTATTGCCGTAAATAAATACGAAAAAGCAGAACTTAAACCTCTGACAGGAAAATATTTAACATCAATAACAACATTCCTGTTCCCCGATTTTGCAGGTACAACCATTCCTTCGGAACTCAAACTCGCAGTGTTTGTAAATGGAGAGAGAGTAGAGGATACGCCGATAGACAACTGGCAAGGATACGCTTGGAACAATTTCGCACTCTCTTCACCGGTTGCAATCACAGGCAGCGAAACAATTCTGGCAGGCATAGAAGCAGCATACGGCGACTCTAACAACCGCCCTTTGAGTATAGACAGTGACACTACAAGGACAAATCCCAAAGGTAATCTGTTTTCCGAAGACGGCGGGACAACTTGGATGCACGCATCGAATTTTGATATATGGGGAAACTGGGGCATTACTGCCAATTTCCGAGACGAAGCAACGGCTGCCGCACCCGATGACGACCTCTTTGATGCAATGTATATGATTTACAAAAATGACGTGCTGATTGATTCGCTCTATCAAGGACAGCGTTTCACAGACAGTGAGGGTACAGATGCAGACTGCTATGCGGTTAAGGTTTTCCGTTCCACAGGCGGATTGTCGCCGGTGTCGCCGCAAGGCTGTGTTCAGGTTCTGACAGATGTAAAAGAAGCGGGATTTGTAAATCTGCGCATCTATCCTAACCCTGCAACAGACATTGTGCATATTGACGGAACATTTGATATTGTCTATATTTACGATGAGCAGGGACGTTTAGCGCTGGCAACTAATGAGAAAGACATTTCGGTAAGCAACTTTGCACATGGAATTTACATCTTTAAAACCACGCTTGCAAACGGAACGCCCGCAATGGCTAAAATAGTGATTAGTGATTAGTGGTTAGTGGTTAGTATTTTATTTACTATCTAACCTAACAATTAACAATGGAAAAATGAGTATTCGTTTCGAAAAAAACGAGTACTCATTTTTTTTGCTGACGAAAAAGAGAGTTGTCAGTTTTCAGAGTTTAGAGTTTAGAGTTTAGAGTTTAGTTAGGAACTCTAATTAATTAGCAATTAGCAATTAAGAAATGAAGGAATGAAGGAATGAAGGAATGAAGGAATGAGAATTAAAACAATTTCTAACTATTCCTAACTAAACTCTAAACTCTTAATTGCTAACTGCTAACTGCTAACTGCTAATTGCTATCTGCTATCTGCTAATTGACAAAAAGTTTTATCTATAATATCAATACATTCAAGCAGTTGCGCTTGGTTAATTATCAATGGTGGAGCAAAGCGAATAATATTTGTGTGCGTTGGTTTTGCCAGAAGTCCGTTGTCGGCTAATTTAAGGCAAATTTCCCATGCAATATCTTTATCTTTTATATTATTGACTATCAAAGCATTGAGCAGCCCTTTTCCGCGTACGAAATCACAAATCTCATATTTTTTGCAAATCTCGTTCATCTTTTCGCGGAAAATATTTCCCAAACGGAATGCGTTTTCCGCCAGTTGCTCATCTCTGACAACTTCCAGTGCGGCAATGCCCGCCGCCGCCGCCATCGGATTTCCCCCAAAGGTTGAGCCGTGCTGTCCGGGACGAAACACCTGCATTTTGTCATTGTCAGCGAGAACCGCAGAAACAGGATATACGCCGCCGGAGAGCGCTTTCCCCAGAATCAGAATATCGGGTCGCACGTTCTCGTGGTCGCACGCAAGCAAGCGTCCCGTGCGCCCAATGCCTGTCTGCACTTCGTCGGCAATGAACAGCGAGTTATATTTTTTACACAGGCTGTAAGATTTTTTCAGATAGCCTTCGTCCGGCACGTGTGCGCCGGCTTCGCCTTGCACAGGCTCCACAAGGAAGCCTGCAATATGCTCATTCTCAGCAAAAACTTTTTCCAGTGCAGGAATATCGTTGTAAGGCACAACAATGAAGCCGGGCGTATAAGGTCCGTAGCCGCCGTAGGCGTCAGGGTCTACTGAAAACGAGACAATTGTTGTTGTCCGCCCGTGAAAATTGCCTTCGCATACTACTATTTTTGCTTCTCCTTCGGGGGTACCCTTGATTTCGTAAGCCCATTTTCTACACAATTTCAACGCTGTTTCCACCGCTTCGGCGCCTGTGTTCATCGGCAGAACTTTTTGGTAGCCGAAAAATTGGGTAACAAATTCTTCGTAAATTCCCAATTTATTGTTGAAAAAGGCACGCGAGGTGAGCGTCAGTTCCTGTGCCTGCTCTACAAGCGCATTTACTATTTTCGGGTGGCAATGTCCCTGATTTACAGCGGAATATGCTGACAGGAAGTCGTAATATTCGCGTCCTTCCACGTCTTTAACTTTTACGCCGCGCCCTTGTGCAAGCACCACAGGCAACGGATGGTAATTGTGTGCGCCGTAACGCTCTTCAAGTTCTATAAAATACTGTGAATTAATCATATATATATTATTTTTTAAGTTTTTAAAAGTGCATTATCAGCCCAAGCACAAACCACGCAAAAGCAGACAGGGAATATTGCAGTGGCAAAGGCAATAGTTTCAGATTGTAACTATTTGGAAACTCTGTACTTACAATTTACTTTGCCTTTGACAATATTATTGAGTTTGCTTTTTATAAGTTGTCGCCGCAATTGCGACACCTTGTCGGTAAACAGTTTCCCTTCGAGGTGGTCGTATTCGTGCTGAATTGCACGCGCACGGTAGTCGGAAAAGTCTTCCGTATGCTCGTTAAAATCCGTATCCAAATACTTAATTTTTATGTGTTTAGAGCGTGCCACATTTTCGTTGATACCGGGTATGCTAAGGCAACCCTCTTCTTCAACAGATGTTTCTTCGCTCATATAAAGCATCCGGGGATTGATCATCGCGACACGAAATTTTGACAGTTCGGGGTCCGTTTTATCTTCAATTTGCGCAAAATCAATCACAAGCACGCGAATGGGTAGACCTATCTGCGGGGCAGCAAGCCCAACTCCGCTCGCGCTGTGCATCGTTTCAAACATGTTGTCTATCAACTCTTTTATGTTAGGATAACCGCTGTCTATCGGCTCACTCTTTTTTCGTAATACGGCGCTGCCGTAAGTGTATACAGGTAAAATCATAGTCAAGTGGAATTGTTAGTGGTTAATTGTTAGTGGTTAATTGTTAGTGGTTAATTGTTAGTGGTTAATTGTTAGTGGTTAATTGTTAGTGGTTAATTATGCGAATCACGGGTTGAAAAGCCCGTTTTTCCATATTGTTTTTTGTTAATTTTATATAAAAAAAGTTGCATATATTGCTGATAATAAGTAATTTGTAATTTCAATATTTAAAAAGTATTAAAGTCTTGCGGTTAAATATTTTTTTACCGCAAAGAACGCAAAGGATTACGCAAGGGACGCAATACTTGTTCCGCCAAAGCGGGAGGGCGCTATTTATCTTTTTTATTTCAACCCGTGATTCGCATTAATTATTAATTATTAATTGTTAATTATTAATTGTCTTCTGTTTTCCAAATATTCCTGCAAAATTATTGTTGCGCTGATTTTATCTACTAATGCTTTGTTTCGGCGTGCTTTTTGTCGCAAGCCTGCCTCCAGCATTGTTCGGTGCGCTAAAATCGAGGTGAAACGCTCGTCAAAAAACACAATTTCGCGCGCAGGGAAACGCTTTTGCAGCATTGCAGCGAACTTGCGAATCTGCGGAACAATTTCGGAATCCTTTCCGTTTGTTTGCCTCGGTAAACCGATAACAAATTTTTCGACCGAATTGTTCGCAAAATAATTTTCGAAAAACTTGAAAACCTCAGCAGGCGCAACAGTTGCCAGCCCGCCCGCAATGGTCTGTGTGGGGTCGCTTACTGCCACGCCAACACGCTTCAAACCATAATCTATTGCAATTATTCTACTCAAAAACTTATATTTTTTTTATTGAAACAGTTTTCATTTTTTCTAATCCCTGTGCCTTAGTTTCTGTGCGCTTCTTTTACTTTTTTGTAAAGTTCGGAGGCGAATACAAAAGCATCAAGTTCGACATTCTGTGAAGTAAAGATTTGCTCTTTTGTGCCTTGCCATGCCTTTTCGCCCTTATTTATAAAGATTATATTTTCGCCGATTTCCATTACCGAGTTCATATCGTGCGAATTTATAATTGTTGTAATATCAAACTCTTGCGTCAGTTCGTGTATCAGTTTGTCAATAACGAGCGCTGTTTTGGGGTCGAGTCCGGAGTTAGGCTCGTCGCAAAACAGATATTTTGGTTGCAGCGCCAGTGCGCGGGCTATCGCCACGCGCTTTTGCATCCCTCCACTAATCTCGGACGGCATTAGCGAGTGCGCTTTTTCTTCTATATTAACGCGGTTCAGGCACCATTTGGCGCGTTCCAACTGCTCTTTTTGCGTCTTGTTAGAAAGCATCGACAGCGGAAAAATCACATTTTGCATCACAGTCATCGAATCGAACAGCGCCGACCCCTGAAACAGCATGCCGACCTCGTGTCGCAGCATGCCAACCTCGCCGGACGTCATTGCCGTAAAGTTACGACCGTCATATTCAACGCGCCCCGAATCAACAGGATAAAGACCGATGATACATTTCAGCAACACTGTCTTACCCGAACCGCTCTGACCGATTATCATGTTGGTTTTACCCGAATGAAAAACCGCCGAAATGTCTTGTAAAACTGTGTTGCCGTCAAATGACTTAATTATATCTTTTACTTCAATCATTAAAAACCAATAGTTTACAAAAAAATAAATTATTTTTATTTGCAAAAATAAAACAAAAAAACGGAAAAACGCATAACTTTGAAAAGAATTGTTTTCGTTGAATCTGTTTTTTGTTAGAAAAAATAATAGTAATTTTGTCCTCTTTGTAATACAATATGTTTTTATGAATGTTAATAAGGAAAAACTTCAAAATGAATTTAGCGACGAACTGATTAACAGCATTTTACCTTTTTGGATAAATAAAATGCCGGATAATCGGAACGGCGGTTTTTATGGCAAAATAGACGGAACAAACATTCTGCACCCGCAGGCAAACAAAGGCGCAGTTCTCAACACGCGTATCCTTTGGACCTTCTCGGCGGCATACGCAAAGTTTCAAAACCCTGATTACCTGCAAATTGCGCAACGCGCGTTTGATTATATTCAAAATTTCTTTATTGACGGCGAAAATGGCGGCGTTTTTTGGGAACTCAACTGCGAAGGAAAACCTGTGAATACCAAAAAACAAACTTACGCTCAGGGATTTGCAATTTACGGATTTTCAGAATTTTATCGCGCAACAGGCAACGAAAATGCTCTCAAAACAGCAAAAGATTTGTTCTATTTGCTCGAAAAACACAAAGACACAACTAAAGGCGGTTACTATGAGGCTTTTACGCAAAACTGGCAGCCAATAGAAGACATGCGATTGAGCGAAAAAGATGAGAACGAAAAAAAAACGATGAACACGCACTTGCATATTCTTGAGCCATACACAAATTTGCTGCGAGTTTGGGACAGCGAGCAACTCAAAGTCGCTCAAAAACAGTTGATTACAATTTTTATCGAAAAAATTTTGAACAGAGAAACGCGCCATCTCGGTTTGTTTTTCAACGAAAACTGGGAATTGAAATCGCGTGCCGTCTCCTTTGGACACGATATTGAGGCGTCGTGGTTGCTTTTTGAGGCGGCAGAAGCGCTTGATGATAAAGATTTGCTTGAGAACCTGAAAAAACTGTCATTGCAAATTGCCGATGCCGCCATTGAAGGCTTGCAGGCAGATGGAAGTATGGCTTATGAATTGATAAACAACAATTTAAACACAGAAAAACATTGGTGGGTGCAGGCAGAAACAGTTGTGGGCTTGATGTATGCGTATAAAAATTCAGGGAAAAAAGAATATTTTGAAAAAGCGTTAAAAACTTGGCAATATATTAAAACTCAGATAATTGACAAAGAAAACGGCGAATGGCTATGGTCGCGTTTGCCGGACGGAACAGCCAACGGCGCAGACGACAAGGCTGGATTTTGGAAATGTCCTTACCACAACAGCCGTATGTGTTTGCAAATCATTGAGTTATTAAAATAATTGAAAATTGATTTTTAAAATAATTAATTAAAAAAAATCTTAATATAATAATATGACAAAAGACAACAGAATTTTCGAGATTATCGAAAAAGAAAAACAGCGACAACTTCGCGGCATTGAACTTATTGCTTCCGAAAACTTTGTAAGCGAGCAGGTTATGCAGGCAATGGGCAGCGTTTTGACCAATAAATACGCAGAAGGCTATCCCTCAAAACGCTATTATGGCGGGTGCGAAATAGTAGATATGAGCGAGCAACTTGCTATCGACCGCCTTAAAGAAATTTATGGAGCGCAATGGGCAAATGTACAGCCGCATTCGGGCGCACAGGCAAATATGGCGGTGTTTTTGGCATGCCTCAATGCAGGCGACAAATTTTTGGGTTTAAACCTCTCGCACGGCGGTCATCTTACGCACGGCTCGCCCGTCAATTTTTCGGGGCTGAACTATAAAGCCTTGGAATACAATGTAAAAGAGGCAGACGGCAGAGTTGATTACGAGCAACTTGAACAAATAGCCCGCGCCGAAAAGCCAAAACTGATTGTTGCAGGCGCCTCCGCCTACAGCCGCGAGTGGGAATACGCAAGGATACGCAAAGTTGCCGATGAAATTGGGGCTATTTTTATGGTTGATATGGCGCATCCCGCAGGGTTGGTTGCCGCCCGGCTGCTCGAAAATCCGGTAAAATATGCCCACGTGGTTACTTCTACAACGCACAAAACATTGAGAGGACCCAGAGGCGGAATAATTTTAATGGGCGAAGATTTTCCCAATCCATTCGGCAAAACCACCCCCAAAGGCGAAATAAAACCGATGTCTTCATTGCTCGATTCTGCCGTTTTTCCGGGCGTTCAAGGCGGACCGCTCGAACATGTTATTGCTGCTAAGGCAGTTGCTTTTTACGAGGCGATGCAGCCCGAATATGTAAGTTACCAAATGCAGGTAAAGAAAAATGCCGCTGTAATGGCGCAGGCATTTGTTGATGCAGGTTACAAAATCATTTCCGGCGGCACAGACAATCATTGTATGCTCGTAGATTTGCGCACAAAGTTCCCCGATTTGACAGGCAAAGAAGCGGAAAAGGCTCTGGGCGCTGCCGACATCACCTCCAACAAAAACATGGTGCCGTTCGACAGCCGCTCGCCGTTCCAAACTTCGGGCTTGCGCTTCGGTACGCCGGCAATAACCACGCGCGGAGCAAAAGAAGATTTTATGCCGCAAATAGTTGAATTAATCGACTGTGTTTTAAGTGATTATAAAAACGAAAAAACAATTTTTGCGGTGAAAGAAAAAGTAAACAGTCTGGTAAAAAATATGCCTCTGTTTGCATGGTGAAAAAATATGCCGCATTAATTTTTTTAAGATGTTTGATATTACCGCATCAATAGTTACTTATAAAAACGACCACGATGTTTTGGGGAAGGCAATCGAAAGTTTTTTGAATACTTCATTAAATATAAGATTGTATATTGTTGATAATTCTGCAGATGCGTCAACCGAAGAGTTTTGCAAAAAATTTCCTCTTGAATACTTCGCGATGCCCAAGAATGCGGGCTTCGGCGCCGGGCACAATTTTATTTTGCGAAAAAAAGAACTGTTAGGAAAATATCATTTAGTTCTGAATCCGGATGTTTGTTTTGAAGCAAATGTTCCGGAGGCGCTTTTTGAATATATGGAAACACACCTTGACGTAGGAAATGTTATGCCCAAAGTGTTCTATCCCAACGGCGACCTCCAATATTTGTGCAAACTGCTGCCAAAGCCGGGCAACTGGATAGGGCGGATTTTGATACCTTCAAAGAGAATCCGCAAGCGGCTGGACTATAATTTTGAGATGCGGTTTACCGACTACAATCACACAATGCAAGCGCCTTACCTTTCGGGCTGTTTTATGTTTTTGCGTAGCGAAGCAATCAGAAAGGCAGGCTTGTTTGATGAAAAAATTTTTATGTACGGCGAAGATACCGACCTCAATCGTAGAATTGGAAAACATTATTATACAATGTTTTATCCGTCTGTTTCCATTATTCATAAATACGATGGCGGGTCTCACAAAAATTTGCGCTTACTGTTAATTCACATTAAATCAGCAATTTATTATTTTAACAAATGGGGCTGGCTTTGCGACAGCGACAGAACAAAAATTAATAATTTTATCAAAAAGCAATTTGTAGAAAATTAATAAATTTAGCGGCTGTTTTTTGATGTGTCTGTGTGTAATTTGAAATTTTAATGCTAATTTTGCATTCACAATTAAAAACGGCTCTACAGAAATTAGATTCTTTTTTAAGAAATACCACAAGAAGTAAAATTTTATAAAGTTATATACCTATGAGAACAGTTATCTTTATTTCCCTTATTTTAATATCTATGTTGTTAGCCTGTACAAATCAGCAAAAACATAAGACAGAGGATATTAGCTATCCTAACACTGAGAAAGCAGACAGTTTTCGCGTCTATTTTGGCGACACAATTGCAGAGCCGTATGCGTGGCTCGAAGACGACACATCCGCTGAAACAGAGGCGTGGGTTGCGGCAGAAAACGAAGTTACCGAAAACTATATTGCGCAAATTCCGTTTCGCGAAAAATTGAAAAAAAGGCTCACAAAACTCGTTGATTACGAGAAATTTGGAACGCCATTTGTAAAAAACGGCAAATATTATTTTTTCAAGAATAACGGTCTGCAAAACCAGAGCGTTTTATATGTGAAAAACACATTGGACGGTGAAGCGCAAATCGTTTTAGACCCCAATACATTGTCCGATGATGGCACGGTGGCGTTGAAAAGCGTTGATTTTTCACAAGACGGACAGTATATGTCATACGCCATTTCCCGTTCGGGCAGCGACTGGGAGGAAATTTATGCAATGGATTTGCAATCAAAAAAATTATTGCCCGACAAAATCCAATGGGCTAAATTTTCTTCTGTTGCGTGGCACGGCAATGGTTTTTATTATTCCGCTTATGACGCGCCCACTGCCAAAGGCAAGGAATTTTCAAATGTGAATGAAAATCATAAAGTTTATTATCATTTAATTGGAACAGAACAAAACCAAGATAAACTTTTTTATGCCAATGCCGAATTTCCAAAACGTTTCTATCACTCATTTGTGCCAGATGATGAGCAAGCCGTTTTCATTGATGAAAGTGGCGCTAATAACGGCAACCGCCTGTTTATCATTGACAGCCGCAGCCACACTTACAACAACCGCGCCGTGCTTATTGCCTCTGACGATAATTATCAATACAGTGTGGTAGAAATGATTGGCGACAAATTTTATGTTTTAACCAATTATAAGGCGCCGAAATATCGTTTAATGATGGGCGATATTAAAAATCCGCAAATTGAAAATTGGGTTGACCTAATCCCCGAAAGCGAAAATGTGCTTGTAAACCTTGATTTTACACAAAAAAATATCATTATAACTTATGATAAAGATGCTTCAAATTTTGTCAAGGTTTATCATTTAGACGGCAAGCCGCATTTTGAGATTCCTTTGCCAACTTTTGGCACAGTCGGTTTTTCCGCAAATCGTAAAAGCAACGAAATTTTCTACTCGTTCAATTCATTTACTTTCCCAAATACAATTTATAAATTGAACGTGGAAAATTATGAAAAAGAAGTTCCGCAAGTTTATATCGAGCCGAAAGTGGCAGATTTTGTGCCTGAAAATTATGTTACCGAGCAGCATTTTTATACCTCTAAAGACGGCACAAAAATTCCTTTGTATCTGGTTTATAAAAAAGGGCTGAAAAAAGACGGCGCAAACCCCACATTATTATATGGCTACGGCGGTTTTAACATCACCTACCGCCCGTCGTTTTCGCCCTACCGCATTCCGTTCTTAGATAATGGCGGCGTGTATGCGATAGCCAACATTCGCGGTGGCGGCGAGTATGGCGAAGAGTGGCACATTGCGGGTACTAAAATGCAGAAACAGAACGTTTTTGACGATTTTATCGCAGCGGGCGAATACCTGATTTCCGAAAAATTTACCTCAAAGGAAAAACTTGCCTGTATAGGCGGCTCTAATGGCGGCTTGCTCGTTGGCGCGGTTGTCAATCAGCGACCCGACCTGTGGCGCGTGGCAATTCCCGAAGTGGGTGTGATGGATATGCTGCGTTACCATAAATTTACAATCGGCTGGAACTGGGCTTCGGACTACGGCACAAGCGAAGATTCAAGGGAAATGTACGAATATCTGAAAGCATATTCGCCGCTGCACAATATCAAAAATGACGGTACCCCCTACCCTGCCATTCTCGTTACCACCGCCGACCATGACGACCGCGTAGTGCCCGCGCACTCGTTCAAATACGCCGCGCAACTGCAAGCCTCCGACACAGGCGATGCGCCAAAGTTGATACGCATAGACACCAAAGCGGGACACGGCGGCGGCAAACCGATAGCAAAAGTGATAGACGAATGGACCGATGTGTGGAGTTTTACGATGTGGGAATTAGGTGTAGATTTTAAGTGAGAAATTTGAAAATTTATTTTCTTATAATTTCACGGCGACAAAATCTATCAAAAAAACGTTGTATATGAGCAAAAAAGAAACGATAAAAGTAAAAGGAGTATAAAATAACATTCTTTTCTAAACAGAACGATGTTGAAAACTACATCTGCGTTGCGACTTGAAATATGAGACTTACTAAAATTGTATGAAATAATATTTGTTGCAAAGATACACATTTTCAGTGTTTTACGAGAAAATAAGTTTTACCCTGTTTGTAAGTTTTACCCTGTTTGAAAAAAACAGGGTAAAATTTTGTTCGTGTTGTGCAAATTAGGTGTTCCTGCAAATACAACTCTACCTTACGCAAACCCTGACTGCTGCCCTTTACATTGGCTATATCTGAAATACCCGACAGAACCCCGGAACCTGTTATCGCCCGTATCGAAGCAAGCATCCCA
>JAISWT010000164.1 GCA_031271005.1 Prevotellaceae bacterium
GCAAGTTTCAGAGTTGTTGACAAGCGCTTATAGTGCGGCAAATAATGCTACAATTTGCGAATTAAGCAGCGACAATTTTGTAGATAACAATGCACCCGATGCACAGGGGGTTTATTACAATCTGGCGCCACAAGACCGCTGGCACAATGAGATTTTTGCGTGGAAAGACATTGTAACTGCCGGTGATAATCAAGACTCTCCATCGTTTATTTGGGACGGGCTTTATTATGCCATTGCTGTTGCCAACAATGCCTTGGAAATTGTTAAACAGTTTGAAGATGCAGGGCGAGGCAATGAAGTGTCAATGCAAAAGGGCGAGGCTTTGCTTTGCCGAGCATACAATCATTTTGTGCTGGTAAATATTTTTTCAAAAGCCTATCGCAATGACGAGTTAAGCAAACAGGATGTTGGTATTCCATACGTTACCGAACCCGAAATCACAACCTTTGTTGATTACGACAGAACAAATGTAGCCGAAGTGTACAGACAAATAGAAGCAGATTTGCTGGCAGGCTTGCCTTTGATTAGAGACAGTTATAACGTGCCGAAATACCATTTCAATACAAGAGCGGCACACGCTTTTGCAGCACGCTTCTATCTGTTCAAACGCGATTATGACAAAGTAATAGAACACGCCAATATAGTATTAGGCGCCTCTCCGGAAGCAATGATGCGCGACTGGAGTGTTGACACGCCAACCGCCTTGGCAGTAGGACAATGGTATGTAGATGCCACCGCAAGCAACAATTTATTATTGATAGCAACAGGCTCGTGGTTCGCCCGTGTTTTTGGGGCGCGTTATGCATGCAACGGAGATGCTTCTAAAGCGACTATTTATGGAATAGGTCCAACCTGGGACGAGTATAATTTTCACCCCTGCTACGACAGTCGTCTGTTCTTCAGAGTAGAACAGGAGTATGGCTTGTATTTTCTCAAAAACTACGAATTTTTTGAATATACCGATAAAATTGCAGGTATTGGATACGGGCATATTGTGCGCGCGGAATTTACAGCAGAAGAGACCTTGCTTTGCAGGGCTGAGGCATATTTGTTCCTAAACAGAATTGATTTGGCTGTTGCCGACCTGAAAGTGATGGACGATTCGCGCAAAGTAATAAAGGACCAGACAACAGGTGAAAAGATTCCCGAAAGAAATTTGACGGAAGCGCTTATTCGCAGTTTCTACACCGGTGCGTCAAACGGAATTTTCCGTAACAACATTCACACTACTGAGATATCCCCCGATTTTGTAGTAACAGACGCCCAGAAACCAATTTTGGACTGTGTTCTCCATTATCGCCGGCTGGAAACTATTTTTGATGGAATGCGCTGGTTTGATGTAAAGCGTTACGGAATAGAATTCACGCGTAAAATAGGCACAGGTGTAGTTGACGTATTGAAATGGGACGACCCGCGACGCGCATTGCAGTTGCCGCCCGAAGTAATTGTGGCAGGATTAAATCCTAACGAAAGACTGAGACTGGACCAGAATACTACAAATTTGGATGTACACAAGGCAAATGTTTCGTATATCATTCCGACTGTTAAAGAGAAATAAATGTTTAACTTTTAATATAAATAATAATTATGAACTTGTTTAATAAATGTCTATTATTGATAAGCGCTGCAATTTTGGCAGTAGCGATGATGATGACTTCGTGCCGCAATGATGACTCATTGACGGATACTATTTTCGGTGATGATTCCGCAGATATTTTAGACCCGAACTCCTATACTTATAAGTTAGACAGTTTTTTGAGGGTAGAATTTCTTATACCTTACAATGTGCGTTTTATTTATAAAATGGAAGACAAAGGTACGGATATGAATTACAACCTTGTACCCGCCACTTATGAGAAATCGAAGGAGATGGCTGTTTTGACCAAATATCTCTGGTTCGAAGCCTATGATAAAATTGCAGGAGTTAATTTTTTGAAAAAAACCTGCCCCCGTATTATCCATCTGATAGGCTCTCCTGCCTACAATCCTGCTACCGGTACCGAATTGCTTGGGCTGGCAGAAGGCGGATTGAAAGTGTCGCTTTTCAAAGTGAACGAATTGGATGTAAACAATGTAGAAGCAATGAGCGAATTGTTTTTTAAAACAATGCACCACGAGTTCTCACATATTTTGCATCAAACCAAGGCGTATCCAAAAGATTTCAACCTGTTTTCGTATAAAGATTACAACCCGCTCGGCTGGCAAGACCGTAACGATAGTATATGCTTTTCGCTCGGATTTGTGTCGCCCTACGGCGGCAGCCAAACACGCGAAGACTGGGTAGAAGTGATTGCCAACTATATTGTTAAAACGGACAAATGGTGGGATAAGGCCTATGAAGTAGCAGCAAAAGGATGGATACAGAAAGATAAAATGCAACCTGAACTTGGCGCATTAGATTACGAACTAATAAAGGAAGTAGAATTAAATGCCCAGGGAGATACGGTGTGGAATGCGGATGGAACGCCTAAAATGGTAGAAAAAAAGCGTCCTTTGCCCGACACGGATGGTGTTGATGGTGCAGCAATGTTGCGGGCAAAACTTGCAATGTGCAAAGAGTGGTTGCTTGTAGAGTGGGGTGTGGATTTGGAAGCGCTGCGTGCAGAAGTGCAATACCGTCAAGACCATATTAATCTGGATTCTCTCTTACGTCAGTTGAAATAAGAATTTTAATGTCAAATGAAAAAAAATCAGAGAAATGAAAAGAACAGTAATTATATTATTATCTATAACAAGCGTTGTGCTGTCTTCATGTAAGTTTGAAGAACCCGACTTGTTTGACGATTCTGCAGCCAACAGGCTGTTAAAAGCGCAGGCAGAATATACAAAAATCCTTTGCAGTGCACCTAATGGGTGGGTGATGGACTATTTTCCCAATGTCGACAGCGAGTATGCCTCCACGTATCCGAATGTAGATATGAGCGGTCGTACTCTATTAGTGAAATTTCAGGATGGCGCCGCAACGCTGGCATCAAAGCACAACCTGACAGGAAACAGGTTTATGCGCGACACTTGTGCCTTTGCCGTTATTACCGATAACGGACCTGTTCTATCGTTTAATACATACGGTGAAAATGGCTTACTGCATTTTTTTGCCGACCCGGGACCTTATCCAACTAGTGACGAATTGGGAGTAGGATATTATGGCGACTATGAATTTATGGTTCTGAATGCCACCGCCGAAGTAGTGAAATTGAAGGGCAAAAAACACGGCACATATATTGATTTGCGCCGCTTGCCCGACAGCCAAGACTGGGAAAGTTATTTTCAAATGTTGGCAGACAAAGAAAATAACCTGCTTGACACAAGAGTAACACTTGTATTGCGTAGAGATGATGAAGTAATCTATACGCTTTCAGAAGGATATTCGCATACATTTAACGCTCTGCCCCCGGGCGGCGACCCCATTTCGCAAACAACAAGAACGCCGTTTATGATAACGGATTACGGATTGCTGCTGGCAAAAAACTTTGAAACAGACTCGCTCAAAACAAATGTACGAACTTTCCGTCTTAATGCCGAAGGTACAAAACTTATTGCCGACGAAAACAGTGAATACAGCATTACCCCTCCGTCACTCGATATGTTTTTGCAGCAAAGCACGTCCGTATTTTTGGCAACGAAAGAAAATATAACAGGTATGGACGCGCTTTTCGACCAGATAAGCGCGGAATTTGTGAGCGCGTTCAACAGCACTCGTGCTTTGAATAGTATAGGTTTCGGCAAGCGCAACGACAAGCCCGCAATGGTGTTGTATTTGCAAAATGGAACATACGCTTATTAAAATATCCCGCTTACCACCGAAGGTAATACGGCAACAATAGCCACCTTTGACGCGCAAAATTTGCCAACTACCGATATGGACAACAACGCACAAACCTTTTATCAGAGAGTTCCGTCCATAAAGCAACTGCTTGCGCTGTTGCCCGGAACATACAATATAGAAACGGCTACGCCTTTTACATTGTTAAACCTGAAATATATTAAAACAGACAATTCATTGTCATTCAACGCTTCGCGTGGAAGAGGCAAATGAAAAAATGATGTATAACGAGTAATTGTAAAAAAAAATTATAAATATTATTAATTTCTAAAAAAAATCAGAAATGAAAAAAGTTTTACTTACAACGTTGGCATTGGTATTGACTTTAACTGTCGCCAATGCGCAACATCAAAAGAAGAGCGTGAACGACCGCTCTCAGTTCCGCAATGTAGAGGCAGTGTCGCATGCCGGCAAAGTGAAAACAGAAACGCTTTCGCGCCGCTTGCAAGCACGTACAAATGACAGAATGCCTGCTATTCAATCAATGCAGAAAGTTGCCAACCTCACTGTAAATCAATCTTCTATGAGAGTTGCAAAAACTCCGAAAGCGGTAGAAGCACATTCGCTCGAAGGAATTTATAATGCTACAGGCTATGATTATTGGGAGGGCACACAAAGGACATGGCAAGTAACAGTAACGCAAGACCCAAGTAATGCAAAAATATTTTGGTTCACCAATTTGATAGAAGACGCATTTATAGAGGAGGTATACGGAGAACTTAATGCAAGCAGTACCAAAATTTCCATTCCTGCTGACCAAACATGTGTTGCAACCGGTTCATATGAAACAAATCCGGACTGGGGAGGATATTTAGTATCAATAACATCTAACGGTGGTTCTTTTACAAATCCTGTAGAGGCAAACGTAAGTGTTGGTAGCGGACAGTTTACTTTTACAACCGGTTTTGGCGTATATGTTTGGGATGATGTAGCCAATGTAGGCAAAGGATATTCTGATGGCATTGCTCAAACGCCTGCAGCCGTATTTACCGACACCGAAGGTGGCACTGGCGGTACAGACCCTGACCCGGATGCGCCTGCAAGTGAATATTTCCCCCCCACAGGGACTCTGTTTTTAGGTATGTCTGACGATATGTATACGTTGGGTGCAAATTATGCAGTAGCGCCTCCGTATTCCACCTGGACATTTAAAAATAATACTGTTGTTGAAAGTCAAAATCAGACGTCAAGTTGGGCGTATACAGACTCATACGAAAATAATTATTCCGCCACAACAACTGACCTTGCGTTTGATGTTACCGCAGAAAGTTTCACTATGCCTACCCTTACTACAACAATAGGTGCAAGCAGTACTAATTTTACGCTTGGTGCATATAATAAGAATACTGCATCATATATTGATGCAGGAGGGGGGTCGTACGCTACTGGAACGCGCACGTTCAATCTTACCAATGCCAATCCCGATAATGAATTTACGTCGTGGCGATTTGGTGACAATAATTATATATATGGTACAGGATCCGCTGCAACGACTAATAATTTTATAGGATTGATTTCTTATTTCGACGGAAATCCCGATGGGATGATTTATTTTGAAGGGGTAAATATATTTTGCGGAGTGCTTACAGGTGCAGCAAGTACACCATTGAAAATGACAGTGGTAAGAGCATCGAAAACAAGCACTGGTGGATTAATATTATCTGACACTATTGCCCAGTCAAATACAACAATCGGAGAGGCATACGCCGTTCCTGACGGAGAAGGTATGAAAGTTATCAGGTTTAGCGATTTTTACGCAGTTGATGAATTTGGATTGGAATCGCCCATAGATTACCTTGAAATTGACGGCTCGTTTGCTTTAATTTTGACAGGATATACCGCAAGCGGTGTTTCGTTGAGTGTTATGTCGGAGTATTTGGGTGTTAATACACCTTATCCGGGCTTTGAGAAAAAATCCTTTATATTATCATCAGATTTGGATGCGGAGGGTAAAAACAAGGTTTATTCGTGGACAAATGTTAAAAACACGATGCTTTTCTCGCTTGCCGAGTCATATTACACATATATTACAGCAGCCCCCGATGTAGTTGATGCTGCTACCGCCGGTGGCACTTATACAGTAATGCTTGAGCCCTATTTCAATAAAGCGGAAGTAACAAGTCAGTTGCCTTCGTGGGTTGACGTGTCCTTTGACGACCATTTTGGTGAAACTGAATGGTATAGCAATGCCATATTGGTGGTAGAAGCGCTTCCCGGCGGCGTAGAAGGGCGTTCGGTAAACATTGAATTTGGAACTTGGGGTGCACGCACAAATGTGCTTCTTAATCAGGGTAATGTATCAGGTGTTAATGATATCCGCACCCAACTGTCGCGCGTGGTCAATACGCCCACCGAAATTCAGGTAACTTATCCTGCCGATTTCAACAGGATTGCGCTGTACTCTGCAACAGGTCAAAGGATTGGAGAATATGCGCTGCCCGCAAGCGGTCAGTTCAAAATCCCCGCACAGAATTTGACAAAAGGCGTTTATGTACTGCGTTTGGACGGCACAAAATCTGAAACAGTAAAAATTGTACGCTAATTGTAGTTGAGAATATAAAAATTAGGGGATTTCTAAAAATTAGTTTTTTTAGAAATCCCCTTTATTCTGACCCGTGAACAATTAGCAGATAGCAGATAGCAGATAGCAATTAGCAGATAGCAATTAAGCAATTAAGAAATGTTTTTGAATTGAGAATTGAGAATTATATTCAATTACGAATTAAAAATTACGAATTACGATTTGCTAATTGCTAATTGCTAATTGATTAAAGTTTCTAACAATTTCTAACTATACCTAACTAAACTCTAAACTCTAAACTCTGAAAACTGACAACTGACAACTTTTTTGCAACATGAAAAAAAAAATAATAATTTCAGTAAGCAATGATATTGGCGCTGACCAGCGGCTGCAAAAACTGGCTCGCACGTTGTTCGAGAACGATTTTGACCTGCTGCTTGTGGGCAGAGAATTTAAAAATTCGCTGCCGCTTGATTTGCCGTATCCAACTAAACGTATGCGCTTGATTTTCAATAAAAAAGCCATATCTTACGCAGAATTTAACATCCGACTGTTCTTTTTGTTAATCAATTTAAAATCAGATATTTACCTGTCCTGTCGCACAGATACGCTGCCGGCAAACTATTATGCCTCAAAAATAAAAAAAACAAGATTGATTTTTGAGGCACGCGAAATTTTCCCCGAAATGCTTGAATTTAAGCGCCGCCCGTTTGCGAAAAAAGTTTGGACAAAAATAGAAAAATCTATTTTCCCAAAACTTCATAATACCTTCACGGTCAGTCAGTCGATAGCCGACTATTACCGCAAACTTTACCGCACGCGAATGAACGTAGTCCGCAATGTGCCTTATTTTGAGATAATTGCCGACGGGAAAGGAAAATTTAACATCGCCGGTAAAAAGATAATTATTTATCAGGGCGCAGTTAGCGAGGGTTGCGGCTTGGAGCGGGTTATAGATGCAATGCCGTTTGTTAGCAAAGATGCTGTGCTGATGATTATTGGCGATGGCGACCTTAAACGCAATCTTATACAATCTGTTGTAAATAAGAACCTTACCAACAGGATTATGTTTTTGGAAAAGAAATGTTCCGAAGAACTGTTTCGTTACACCAAAGCGGCGAGTATAGGGCTTTGCCTGCCCGAAAATTTGGGGCTAAGCAACTGCTATGCGCTGCCTGAGCAAATTTTTGAATACCTGCGGGCAGGCGTGCCTGTGCTTGCCTCTGATTTACCCGAAATTAACGAATTTGTAAATACCTGTAAAACAGGCATTGTTATTGATAATTGCCAACCGCAATTGCTGGCGGATACAATTAACGGAATGTTTGCCGAAAAAATGGAAACTGTGCGTTTCGACAGCATTGCACGGAAAAACTGCTGGGAAGTTGAGCAAACAACTCTTTTGAAAATTGTTAGAGGCAGATTGTAACACATTGATTTTAAGTGAATTAAACAGCAAAACGCTAAAATTGCCGCAAAAGAGATTTTTGGGAAGATGAAACGAACACGATTAACAAAATACACAAGGTTATTATTATGTTGTTGTGTGAGTTCCATTTGACTTTAAAAAATAAAATATAAGCAGATGAAAAAAGTTTTGATATTGACAGACAGCGTAAGCCCGCCGCTTAACGCGCCAAGAATGAGAAATTTATACAATAATTTGTGTAAAAAAGATTATGGGTGGCAACCGTTTCTTATTGCTGATTTTGCTGACAATGCTCAAATTTATACTTTGTTTGAAAAACCCGAAAATGTGTATCAACTTAAAATTTCATCCTCGAAAAATGTGATAATTTGGCTGTTTCAGTTCTTTGTTAATTTGTTTTTTAAACCAACAGAAAGGAAAATGCTGAAAAAAGCATTGCAACTATCTGAAAACCGGCATTTTGATTTGATTTTATGTAGCGTTTCAAATATCTTTCCGATGTATGCCGCCGCCAAACTGTCTGAAAAACTGAATATTCCACTTGTTTTCGATTTTCGCGATATCAATGAGCAGTGGGCGCAACAGGAGTTTAACACGCACAGTTTTAACTTTTTGGGATTGGGCAAACCGGCGAATAAAATTTACGGCAAATTAATTGTTTTTCAACGTAACAGGCTGATAAACAGCGCAGTGCATATTACAACAGTTTCGCGCTGGCACACAGATTTTTTTCAAAAATTTGGCAAAAAAGTTTCTTTAATTTATAATGGTTTTGACCAAACGGAGTTTTTCCCGCAAGTTATTAAAAATCATAAATTTACTATTGTTTATGCCGGACGGTTGAGCGCTTCGCGAGTAGAAAATTTGCATACGTTTTTTAAGACGCTAAATTCAATGATTAATAGCCGTCAAATTGATGCTGAAAAAATAGAAATACAATGGTATATTCCTGAAAATGAATATGTTGCTATTGATACTATGACTGAAAAATATGCTTTGAAACATTGCAATCGGCATTGCGCTGTGGTGGCAAACAATGAAATTGCTAATGTATTGAATAGCAGTTCGATATTGCTCATTTTGACTTCAAAAACTTCAAAAGGCGTGCTTACTACCAAATTTTTTGAATATGCAGGCGTAGAGAAGCCCGTTTTGTGCATTATGAGCGACGAGGGCGAGTTGGAACGCACAATTTACGAAACAAACGCGGGACTGTCGGCGCGAAATCAGCGCGAAATCAGAGATTTTATTATGGCGCAATATCAAATCTGGCAAAATCAGGGCTACACACAAGCGCCTGTAAATAAAGAAGTTAAAGCCCGATTTTCGCGGCAGCAACAGGCAAAACAGTTTGTAGATATTTTTAACAAAATTGTAAAGCAATGAATATCAAGCAATTAATAATTAGTATAATTCCGCAGCGATTGATTTTGTTCAGTCGCGCATTTCGGTCGTTTTGGCAAACGATTAGCAAAAAAAATATGCGGCGCAAAGCAAATATCCCTATTTTGCACCTGCATCTTGCCGACCATTGTAACTTGAATTGTCGCGGTTGCGATAATTTCTCGCCGCTGTCGCCCGAAATTTTTCCTGATTTTCAGGCATTTACCAACGACTGCGAACAAATTTCCAAAATTTGCGGCGACCGCATTGACGAAGTCCAACTGTTGGGCGGCGAGCCCTTGCTGAACAAACAAATAATTGACTATTTGAATGTTACGCGAAAATTTTTCCCGAAAATTCCGATAAAAATTATTACAAACGGCATTCTTTTGCCGAAAATGAAAAGCGAATTTTGGGAAAGCGCCCGACAAAACGACATTGAAATTGTTGTAACAAAATATCCAATAAACATTGATTTTCAATCACTTAAACAAAAAGTCAATGATGAGAAAATCCGTTTTTCGTTCTACGGAAATACTGAAATTGTGCCAAAAACAATGGAATGTGTCCCGCTTGATTTGCAAGGCAACCAAAATGCGCGTGACAGTTTTTTGCGTTGCTCACGCGCAAATCGCTGTGTAGCAGTGGATAACGGAAAATTATACACCTGTTCGCTTGTGCCATACGTTAAATATTTTAACAGTTTTTTCGGGAAAAATCTTGAAATCTCACAAACCGATTTTTTAAATATTTATGAAATAAAAAATATGGAACAGATTGTGAACTATTTATGCAAACCTTTGAAATTCTGCCGCTTCTGCAATGTCAAAGGTACAATTTACGATATTGGATACGGCGTTTCAAAAAATAATATTTTGGAATGGACAAAATAAAACAAAAAATATGCTTTCAATTTTAATTCCTGCATATAATTATGACATCACAAAATTAGTTACCGATTTGCACATTCAGGCAATATCGTTAGGCATTGATTTTGAGATAGTTGCAATGGAAGATGGTTCGCAAAAGTTTCTTTTTGAAAATAAAAGTATAAAAAACTTACTTTCAGTAAAATATACTGTTTTAAAAGAAAATATCGGTCGCTCTGCAATTCGTAATTGCTTGATTGATAATGCAATATATCCTTACGCGCTTTTTCTGGATTGCGACTCGGAAATTTGCCGCGCCGATTTTTTGGAGAAATATTTGAAATATTGCCACAAAAATTGCGTGGTATCCGGCGGGCGAATATACAAAAACGATGTTGACAGGCGGTACAGTCTGCTTGCAAAATACGGGAAAATGCGCGAACAGTTTAACGCTAAAAACCTGAAAATCAGAGATAAATACCCCGTTTTTACTACCCCGAATTTTTTAATTGATAAAAATATTTTTCAAAAAATAAGATTTGATGAATCTTTGAAACAATACGGGCATGAAGACACGCTTTTCGGGCTCGAATTGCAAGGTCAAAGCATTGATATTCAGATGATTGATAATCCTGTTTATCATACGGGGCTTGATGATAACAATACTTTTTTGCACAAAACGGAACTTGCTTTGCAAACTTTGTTTTCCCTTTATAAATCGGGGAAATATCCGCTTTTGTCGCAAAATTCAAAAATAATTTCGTTCTACAAAAAATTAGAAATTCTACATTTAATAAAAATTATATATTTTACATTCAGAATATTTAAACCTTTGATAATCAAAAATTTAACCTGCAAAAATCCATCTCTTTTACTGTTCGATTTTTACAGGTTAGGTATCTTGTGCGGACTGAAAAATGAAAATTGGCAATTATAAAACGTTTATTTTCAATATATTATATGAACTCCTAAAAATTAGATTATCTCAGGCGTACAAATTTTCAAAAGCGCAGTTTACTCAATTTTTTTTACTACTTTTGTTGGCAAAAAACAATTATCAATTGTTAATTAGATTAACCGTGTAGTTGATAACCACGTTAAAAACAAGTATATGAACAAAAAATTTTCCCCCGTTTTTCTTTTTTTCGCGCTCATTTTTGCCACTTGCCTTATTGTGGCTAACATTGTGGAGCAAAAATTGATACGTCTTGGACCGTTTGAAGCCACAGCAGGGCTGCTTATTTTTCCTCTCTCTTATGTTGTGAACGACCTGATTGCCGAAGTGTGGGGCTATCGAGCGATGCGCGCGCTTATTTGGTACGCCTTTTTTATGAACTTCATCGCTGTGGCAATTTTTCACATTGCAATTTATGTTCCGGGGTCGGCAAACTTTGCGCATCAGCAGGCGTTTGCGCTGGTCTTGGGAAATACGCTGCTAATTACGGTTGCGAGTTTTGTGGCGTTCTTAGTCGGCTCATTTTTAAATGCTTACGTTATGAGCAAAATGAAAATTGCCCGGCGCGGGCACAGTTTTTCGCTGCGGGCGGTGGTTTCAACGCTGGCTGGCGAAGGAGCAGATTCGGTGGTGTTTTTCAGCATCGCATTTGGGCTCTATTTGCCCGCTAAAACGCTGATTATTTTGATTGTAACGCAAATTGCAATGAAAACAATATATGAAATAATCGTTCTGCCGCTGACAGTGCAAGTCGTGAAGTTTGTTAAAAAACGCGAACAGACGGACATATTTGATGACGGAATTTCATATAATCCATTTGTAAACAACAATTAATAGTGAATAGTGAATAGTGAATAATTATTGATAGAACATAGACAAAAGGCGTTGTAGGGGGCTGTCTCAAAAACCCTTTGCGCACTCCCGCTTTGGCGGGACAAGTATTGCGTCCCTTGCGGTTAAATATTTTTTACCGCAAGGGACGCAAAGGATTACGCAAGGAACGCAAAGATTGTCCCGCCAAAGTGGGAGAGTAATATCAAATAATCAATTTTCAGGAGTTCCCGTTTATAAAAAATACTTTTGAGACAGCCCCTTACTACCCAGAACATAGAACATAGAGCATAGAACATAGACAAAATACAGTTTTTTTAGAATTAAGAATAAATAAATTAATAGTTATTAGAGTTTAGAGTTTATTCTAATATCTAAACTCTAAACTCTAATAACTAACAATTAATACAAAAACCTTATTTTAATTCGGACAACCTTAGTAGAGAAAAAAGTGGCATAAAATGTACTTTTTTTTGTCTTTTTGCGTTTGAATAAGTAATTTTGCAGCCGCAAATATATTTTTTTGTGTTTGAATTTTTTATTCAAAAAAATGTTGATTTATAACAGAATAAAAATAACTTCTTTGCTGATTTTCAGTTTATTGCATTGTTTGCCGGCGATGCAGGGTCAGACTGTGAAACAACTTGAAGCGCAGCGCAAAAAAGCCTTGCAACAGATTGAGACCACATCTAAAATGCTTGACGAAACCAAAAAGTCGCAGCAAAGCAGCGTGAATAAGATTGTGCTTATCAATCGTAATATCAAAGAGCGTCAGGCGCTTATCACTTCTATCAATCAGGAAATCGGCGTGCTTGACGCGGAGATGGAAAAACTTAACCTCGAAAAATTGGCGTTGCAAGAGCAGGTTGCGCGTTTGAAAGCGGATTATGCCGAACTACTCCGCAAATCGCAGACAAATCAGAGTTTCTATTCAAAATTAATGTTTGTAATGTCGGGCAAAACATTTGCTCAAACCGTCAGACGCCTTCGCTATGTGGAGGAATACTCCACTTACAGAAAGCAGCAAACTGTTAAGATGCAAGAGATTACGCAAAAAATCCAATTGAAAAATGACAGTTTGAGTTTATATAAAAACCGTCAGTTAAATGTTGTGCGCCAAAAGACTGTTGAGACCGACAATTTGTCGAAAGACAAGAAAAAGGAAAATCAAATAGTAAGCGTATTAACTAAAAAAGAGAAAGAATTGCAGCAGGAAATCGTTAAGCAGCAAAAGAAAGCCAATGACCTGAATGCAAAAATAGAAAAGCAGATAGCGCAGGAAATAGCGCGTGCCGAAGCCAAGCGCAAATCGGAAGCCGAGCGCAAGGCACGGCAGGCTGCCCGCAACGCCAAAGCGAAACCGCAATCGCAGTCGGCTACCAAAACCGACCCAAAGGCGAGTACCCCAAAAGCCGCCGACAAATCAACTCCTGCCAATGTTGCCGTGCTGACAGCCGAAGAGAGTTTGCTCGCCGGCAGTTTTGCCAAAAATCAGGGACGCCTGCCATGGCCCACCGATAAAGGTTTTGTGAGGGGACATTTTGGGGTGCAACAGCATCCTGTCCTTTCGCATATAGTTACCAACAACAAAGGGATTTACATTCAAACGCCAAAAGGCACAAACGCGCGCGCGGTGTTTGATGGAGTGGTTACTCAATGCTTCGCAGTTCAGGGAAGCAACAACGCTGTAATTGTGCAGCACGGAAATTACCGAACTGTATATGCCAATCTCACTGATATTTATGTAAAAGAAGGGGATAAAGTGAAAGCAAAGCAGAACGTAGGGAGAATTTTCACTGACGAGCAAAACGACAACAAAAGCGAACTGTATTTTCAGGTATGGTGCGACAAGTCAATTCTGAACCCCGAAAAGTGGCTGGCAAAATAGGATAAGAACTTTTATATCCGCAATTTAGCGATATGAAATAACTTATAAAAGTTTCAATCCGTTTTTTTATGACGTTAATTTTTTATACCTTATTCTTTGCGGTTCGATGTCGCCCAAGCGTTTTCGCTTGTTTTCCTCGTATTCGCTGTAACTGCCTTCAAATGCGAATACCTGCGAGTTTCCTTCAAAGGCGATAATGTGCGTGCATATTCTGTCGAGGAACCACCTGTCGTGCGAAATAACAACAGCGCAACCGGCAAAATTTTCAAGCCCTTCTTCCAGGGCGCGTAAAGTGTTCACATCTATGTCATTAGTTGGCTCGTCTAAAAGCAGCACATTTGCTTCGGATTTCAGCGTTAGAGCCAGATGGAGCCTGCTTCTTTCGCCACCGGACAGTACGCCGCACAATTTCTCCTGGTCGGCGCCCGTAAAGTTGAAGCGCGAGAGATAGGCGCGTGTGTTAATTTGCCTTCCGCCGGCGCGAATAAACTCTGCGCCGTCATTAATTGCTTGAAAAACGGACTTTTGCGGGTCAATATCAGTATGTTGCTGGTCAACATAAGCGGTTTTTACTGTTTCGCCGACCTCGAAACTGCCTTTGTCGGCTTTCTCTATGCCCATAATCAGGCGGAAGAGTGTGGTTTTTCCTGCGCCGTTGGGTCCAATAATTCCTACTATGCCATTGGGAGGCAATGTAAAATTCAGATTCTCAAACAGCAATTTCTCGTCAAACGATTTGCTAACACCTTTTGCTTCAATAACTTTGTTGCCCAGTCGCTGCCCGTTGGGGATAAAGATTTCGAGTTTCTCTTCTCTGTCTTTCGTGTCTGCGTTCAGGAGTTTTTCGTATTGATTCAGTCGTGCTTTTCCCTTTGCCTGCCGTGCTTTTGGCGCCATTCGTACCCATTCCAGTTCCCGTTCCAGCGTTCTGCGGCGTTTGCTTGCCTGCTTTTCTTCCATTGCCATTCGTGTGGTTTTCTGTTCGAGCCACGACGAGTAATTCCCGCGCCAGGGGATTCCCTCGCCTCGGTCGAGTTCTAAAATCCATCCTGCTACGTTATCAAGAAAATAACGGTCGTGTGTAATTGCAATCACCGTTCCTGCGTATTGCTGCAAATGATGTTCGAGCCACTCAACGCTTTCGGCGTCCAAATGGTTGGTAGGCTCGTCAAGCAAAAGAATATCAGGCTGTTGCAGCAGCAACCTGCAAAGCGCTACCCGTCTCCGCTCACCGCCCGAAAGATTGGCTGCGAGCGCATCTTCGGGCGGGCAGCGCAATGCGTCCATTGCGCGTTCAAGTTTGTTGTCGATGTTCCACGCATCCAAGTGGTCAAGTTTTTCCTGCAATTCGCCTTGACGCATTATCAATTTGTCGAAATCGGCATCAGGGTCGGCAAATTTTTCGTTGATTGCCTCAAACTCTTTCAGCAGATTCATCACCTCGCCAACTCCTTCCTGCACCACCTCTTTGACGGTTTTTGTGGCGTCAAGTTTCGGCTCCTGCTCCAGATAGCCGATGGAATAGCCGGGCGAGAACACAACTTGACCCTCAAAGGATTTCTCCACACCCGATATAATATTCATAAGCGTAGATTTACCCGAACCGTTCAACCCGATAATGCCTATTTTAGCGCCATAAAAAAATGACAGGTAAATATTGTTCAACACACGTTTTTGCGGAGGAAAGGTTTTGCTGACCCCCACCATCGAAAAGATTATTTTTTTATCGTCAGACATATTTTTTTTGTATTGTTTTTGCCAAGCGCAATTTATTGTTTCTTTGACCTGCTGCGCAACCTTAGGTTAATATATGCAGCGTTGAGAAAAAGGGTCGCAAAGTTACATAAAAAGCAAGAGTTTTGCAAATTCACTGTTCGCTGTTCACTATTTTGCTTTCTACAGTTCCGTCACTTAAATATGTTTTTATTATGTCTCCTTTTTGTATCTGTTTGGCAGAGAATAGGCACTCTCCATTGAATGTTGTAAGCGAATAGCCTTTTTTCAGTAAGTAGAAAGGCGATTGAGTTTGAATAACTTTTTCGTAAATATCAAGTTTGTTTTTTTGAGATGCGATGATGTTTCGGGCAGCATTTTCGAGCATAATTTGTTGGCGCGTGAGTTCAAAATTCCTGCTTTCGGAAACGCTTTTTATCAAATGTTTAATGTTCCAGCGTATTTGTTCCACTCTGTTTCTTTTATATGCAATAATATTTTGTGCCAAATTCATAATATTTTCAATTTTGTTGAACAGAGCATTTTCTGCCGTTTGCATTTTATCAATCACAAATTCGGCGGCGGCAGTTGGCGTTTTCACGCTTTGATTTGCCACCATATCCACTATTGTACTGTCGCGCAGATGTCCTATACCTGCTATTACTGGCAGTGGGAATTGTGCAATGTTCAGCGCCAAATCGTAAGAGTCGAACGATGCCAAATCGGTTGTTGCGCCGCCTCCGCGTATAATTACCACCGCATCGAACAGTTCCACATGCGCAAAAATCTTTTCCAGCGACTCAATAATTGAGGCAGCAGATGTGTCGCCCTGCATAACCGACTGAAACAACGCGACATAGAACTTGAAGTTTTTCCCGTTAGTTTCGAGTTGGTGCTTAAAATCGCCAAATCCTGCTGCCGTTGCCGATGAAATAACAGCCAGTCGCTGAGGACGCTGCGGAAATTCAAGCAGTTTATTCATCTCTGCAATGCCTTCATTTTGAAGTCGCTGTATAACCTGCAACCTGCGTATCGCCAAGTCGCCAACGGTAAATGCCGGCTCTATATCTCTGATATTGAGACTGATACCATATACGGCATGAAACTCTACGGTAACAGCCACCATCACGGCAATACCGGCGCGAAGCGTTTGTCCGCTATGCTCTTCAAAATACGGTTTGAGCATCCTGTAAGTTGAACTCCAACAGTTTGCCCGCGTTTTTGCCAGCAGGGTATCTGTGTTTTCGGCATTCTCAACGAGTTCAAGAAATGCGTGTCCGTTGTTTTCGTGCAACTCGCCTATCTGCGCGCGCACCCACAGCAGGTCATCAAAATTTATCCTGATTGTATCGCGTACAGCGTTTAGGAGTTCAGAAAGGGATATGGAGTTTATGTTTGTTACCATTTTCCTGCGGTGTCGTTAAAAATCATCTCCGTAATTTCCTTAATAATTTCCGGAATTAATGCTGCGAGTGCGTCATTGAGGGTTGTGGCGCTGCTGAACTGGCGGAAGGCGGAATAGTTTTTTTCAAAATCTTCTTCGGGGACTGCCTTGTTGGTGAATCGGACGCGAATTGAGATTGTGATTTTTGTTTGTGCGGCGTATGTGTCCGCAGCGATAGCCATCGGCGCGAGTTGCAGGTCGGTGATTTCGCCTTCGAGGTGCAGGTCGCCACTCGATTTAATTACTTGAAGGCGTGTTTGGCGCGTGTAAATGTCGCGCAGAGCCTCCGAAAATTCATAGGGTAATGCCGTGTATGGATTCGCCTCGGCAATGGAAGGAAAATCGGATACCGAAACGCTTTTTGTTTTAGAGTAGTCAATCATTGCCCCGTTAAATTTATACGAAATGCTGCAACTGCAAAGCAGAAGCGTGAATATTATTGTTAATGTTTTATTTGTGCGGAGTTTCATTTGTTTATATTTTTTGCCACGAATTAATTCAGTTATCAGAATTTAGTTATTAGTTTTTAGAGTTTAGAGTTTAGTTAGTAGAGTTTAGAGTTTAGTTATTAGAGTTTAGTTTTTAGTTATTAGAGTTTAGTTTTTAGAAATTGCTAATTGCTAATTGATTAAAGTTCGTAATTCGTAATTTTTAATTCGTAATTGAATATAATTCTCAATTCTCAATTC
>JAISWT010000179.1 GCA_031271005.1 Prevotellaceae bacterium
ACTCCTAAAAACTAGATTATTTTAGGCGGACAAGTTTTCAAAAGCGCAGTTTACTAATGTAAATGAGCATTTTGAAAATGAAGTCCAACGACAAATAAGCAGTTTTTAGGAGTTCCCTATTGATATTAATTTTCTAACGGGAAAGGCTTTCAGTTTCCCCCTTCGCTGACACCGACTGCAAGGGACGCGCGCCGGCAAGAGTCCGGAAAATGTGAAATAGAAGTAAATTTGACCAAATTGTTTGCATATATCCAAAAAAATGCCGAAATTTGCAGTCAACTTGTGCGTCTTTTTTTTGTATGTGTTTGTTTTTCTGTTTATTACTGCAAATATAATACTTATTTAATTGATACACAGTTTTTTACCTGTTAAGTTTTTACTAAAAAAAAAGAATGATATTTAATAAAATCGCAACCCTTTCGGCGATGCAGCAGACAGGCATTGTCCCCGTTTTTTATCACAGTGATGTTGAGGTGGCAAAAAATGTGGTGCAGGCGTGCTACGCAGGCGGTATTCGTGCTTTTGAATTTACAAACAGAGGCGCGTTTGCCCACGAGGTATTTGGTCAGTTGTATAAATGGGCGGCGGCGGAATGCCCCGAACTGATACTTGGCGCAGGCACGGTGATTGACGCGCCAACCGCCGCGCTATATATTCAGTCAGGCGCAAACTTCGTGGTGGGACCTCTGTTCAACCCCGACCTGGCAAAAGTGTGCAATCGCCGTTGCGTTCCCTATATTCCCGGCTGCGGCTCGGTGAGCGAAATAGGATTTGCGCAGGAGGCTGGCTGCGACATGTGCAAGGTCTTTCCGGGCGATGTACTCGGCACAAACTTTGTTAAAGGGATTCTGGCGCCTATGCCTTGGAGTATGATGATGGTTACCGGCGGCATCAAACCCGAAGAAACGAACCTCAAACAATGGTTCGAGGCAGGAGTAACATGCACAGGAATGGGAAGCAACCTATTCCCAAAAGAAGTAATCGCGGCAAAAGAGTGGGAAAAAATAACCGAACTTTGCAAAAAAACTCTGGAAATTGTGAAAAAACTAAAAAAAGAGAGATAGATTTTAAACCGCAATTATTACAGGTAAAATATTGAAATTAAAGGACTTATAAAAATATAAACGAATGATTGAATGTGGCGGATTATATAAAATAATTCTGCCGAAATATTTCTGGTACAGATTTTGCTGTGCAAAGGAACACATTCTTTTTCGGAAAGCAAATCCGAATAATTTAATTTTGGAAAAAATTGGAAATAATACAAACCACAACGGGTTGAAAACACTGCTTGATTTTTCAACTCTTTATTTGCGTAAATAGAGAGATATTTCTAAAAATCTGATTTTTTGGAAGTACTCACAAAAAAACATATATATTAATTTAAAATTACAAAAAAAAATTTTATGAAAAGAACAAATTTGTTTATTACTTTGATTTTGAGCATGGTAATTGTTCTCTCAGGCTGCAGTTCATTGAATAGTACAGCCAAAGGCGCTTTGTTTGGCACAGGCGGCGGCGCAGCATTGGGTGCAGCATTGGGCGGATTGATTGGCAAAGATGGCAAGAGCGCGGCTATAGGCGCGGCTATCGGTGGCGCAGTTGGCGCAACAGCAGGTACAATCATCGGCAAAAAAATGGACAAGGCAGCAGAACAGGCAGCAGCAATTGACGGCGCAAAAGTTGAAGGATTTACCGACAACAACGGCTTACAGGCAGTGCGCGTTACTTTTGACTCCGGAATCTTGTTTGCAACAGGTAAAAGCGACCTTAACACAGCCTCAAGAACTTCTTTGACTAAGTTTGCTAAAATCCTTGTGGAGAACCCCACAATGGAAATCAGCATCTTGGGGCATACGGACAACACCGGCTCGCTGGCAACAAACCAACGCCTTTCGCTGGAACGCGCTAACTCGGTATCCAAATTCTTAACCTCCAACGGAGTTACGGGAATGCAGGTGAAATCGGTAGAAGGCAAGGACTATCAAATGCCCGTTGCCTCAAACGAGACCGTTGCAGGACGTGCAGAAAACCGCCGCGTAGAAATTTATATGTACGCAAGCGAACAAATGATTAAGGAAGCAGAATCGCAGACAAATTATTGATTCGCAAGAACAAAAAAAGAGGCTGTCTCAAAAGTATTTTTCTTGAGGCAGCCTCTTTTTTTTATAGAAGAGAACTCCTGAAAATTGCCTGTTTGATATTATTCTCCCGCTTTGTCGGGACAATCTTTGCGTTCTTTGCGTAATCCTTTGCGTTCTTTGCGGTAAAAAATATTTAACCACAAGGGACGCAATACTTGTACCGTCAAAGCGGGAGCTTACACAAAGGGCGCAAAGGGATTTTGAGACAACCCCTTTTTTTTGCGACCGAACAACAGCATCAGTTCAAACAGCATAACATTCAGAGGGTTGCCAAAAAATGTTTTTTTAGCAACCCTCTGAAATCTCATTACGCTTTGTTGTCCGTCAGTCAAATGTTGGCAGTAACGAGGCGCGGAAAAATAAACCGTATCTATTTTACTCTGCGTTCTTTGATACGCGCCTTTTTGCCGCGCAGTTTGCGCAGATAATAGAGTTTCGCACGGCGAACCTTTCCGAATTTATTCACTGTAATGCTTTCAATGAAAGGAGAATCCATCGGGAAGATACGCTCTACACCTACATTGCCCGACATTTTGCGCACCGTGAAACGTTTTTTATCCTGATGACCGCAAATGCGAATAACATCGCCGCGAAACTCCTGAATACGCTCCTTGCTACCCTCTTTGATGCGGTAAGCCACCGTTACGGTGTCGCCACTTTTGAATTTTGGAAGCGTCTTTGCTGTGGCAAAAGCCGCCTCGGCTACTTTAATTAAGTCCATTTATTATTTTGATAATTAAAATGTTGTATAATGCGCAATATACACAGGCAAGTTTTCGCTGTCAGAGATTACGCTCGTAAATTTTTGGGCTGCAAAGGTACGAAAAAACTATTAGAAAAAAAAATCATAAGGTCTTTTTTCAAAAAAACATTATTAATAGTTTTCAGAGTTTAGAGTTTAGAGTTTAGAACCTCTCCCCCCTGCCCCCTCTCCAAAAGAGAGGGGGAGTAGGGCGTACGGCTGATGTTAGTTATTAGAGTTTAGAGTATAGAAATTGCTAATTG
>JAISWT010000185.1 GCA_031271005.1 Prevotellaceae bacterium
TTACACTCGAAAATTATCCGAAAAACGACTCTACATGGGTGTTTGTTGACCAAAAAAGCGTCCTTATATCAAAGGGATATGTGCCTCCGATTCACGATTTTACCATTAACGATCCTCAAAACGGAGATATTACCGAAGAAGCGCTGCAATATGAGGGAAAAACTTATCTTGCAATAATGTACGATTTGAGCAAAACCTCAAAACGCGGCGCACAAAAAGTGGAAAAACTTTACCAACTGAATAAAAATAAAGGAGTTGGATTTTATGCCTTGAGCGGCTCTTCGCAAGAAGAGATAGAAAAATTCAGAGAGGAAACAGGGGTAACATTTCCGTTCTGCCAAACAGACCCTGTAACGCTAAAGACTATTATTCGTTCCAATCCGGGCATAGTGCTGCTCAACAACGGCGTCATTGAAAGCAAATGGGCGTGGCGCGACATTGTGCTCGATTAAGCGGAACTGCTAAAAATTTACTTCTTCCGTTGTTGGAAAATGCTTGTTTACAGGATGTAAATTTGCGTTTTTTCCGAACTCGTAAAATGGGGAAAATGCCCGTTTCTTTTAATTGTTACAGTCAAAAAAAAATCAAAACAATTATCGAACATCAGTTCCAATCATTTATTTTAATTAATTAATTTATTTTAATTTAATTTACTAATTATAACTTGTTGAAAATGACAGCATTCGTATTTCCCGGACAAGGGGCGCAATATCCCGAAATGGGCAAAGAACTTTATAAAGATTCTACAGAAGCACGCAGATATTTTGAGCATGCAAACGAGATTTTGAATTTTAACATAACCGAGATTATGTTCAACGGCAGCGACGAGCAACTGCGACAAACGGCAGTTACCCAGCCGGCCGTTTTTTTACATTCTGTGGTTGCTGCCTTTATTTTGGGCAAACAAATTACTCCCGATATGGTTGCCGGACATTCGTTAGGCGAGTTTTCGGCGCTTGTAGCAGCCGGCGCTTTGGCGTTCGAAGACGGGTTGCGGCTCGTTAGCAAACGGGCAAAAGCGATGCAAAGAGCCTGCGAACTTGTGCCGTCAACGATGGCGGCTATTTTGGGGCTTGACGATGAGGAGGTGGAAGCCATTTGCCTTTCGATAAAAGATGATATTGTGGTGCCTGCAAACTATAATTGTCCCGGACAAATAGTGATTTCGGGCAGTATGGACGGGGTTGCACGCGCGTGCGAACTGGCACGTGAGCGCGGAGCAAAACGCGCCCTGCAACTGAGCGTGGGCGGAGCATTCCACTCGCCACTGATGAAGCCGGCGGCGGCAGAACTGGAAGCCGCAATAACAGAAACGCCGTTTAATGCGCCAAAATGTCCTGTATATCAGAATGTTAATGCCTCTCCACAAACAGACGCCGAAGTTATAAAACAAAATCTGATTGAACAACTTACCGCGCCCGTGCGTTGGACACAAACTGCGAAAAATATGATAGCAGACGGAGCAACAAGGTTTTATGAACTTGGACCGGGAGACGTTCTCAAAGGGCTTATTAAAAAAATTAACGCAGAAGTGGAACTGATATAACGAATAATGAAGGAATGTTTTTGAATTGAGAATTGAGAATTGAGAATTGAGAATTGAGAATTACGATTTGCTAATTGCTAATTGATTAAAGTTTCTAATCATTCCTAACTAAACTCTAAACTCTAAACTCTAAATTGCTATCTGCTAATTGCTAATTAAAAATATTGCTGTCCGCTAAACATTTTTTTGCTCAAAAAAATCAGGGCTGATTTCTAATGATTGAAATCAGCCCCTTTTTGGTTAATTTTGTATCTACAAACAAAAAAAATAAACCAATGCACAAAAGTACAAATTTTAGCGGACAGCAAAGATTCGTATTAAAATATTTTGTACTTTTGCGCTGACGGTTTTGTATGCAAGCTGGGTACAAATTTCAAACGAAAGTTCTCAAATTTCAGAAAAAACCAAGGCGAAATTTTCGTACATTTTTTTGTAAAAATTTAAAGCCAATTCAATTATTTGCTGCGATAAATTGTTTTTGAATGGGCTGTTTTTATCTTGTAAAATTTCTCGAATTGTGTGTTGCCCATCTGCTATTTCCCATAGAAAAATATCATTCCCATCAATAATTATTTCTTCGTTTTTCAAGTTGTCAAACAGGTAATAATTGTTTTGAAAATCATAATCAATTTCCCAAACTCTTATTGGATACATATCTAAATTGACATTTTGCGTATCTTTGATTATAAATTTCTTATCGAATAAATCATAATATGATGAAAAAGTTTGATAACTGTAAATTGTTCTTGTCCAAGGCGCCATATCATTTGGAATTGCATATTTTCTTTGTAACTTTCTGTCCGACAATATTCTGTTATCAATTTTTTGTTTCTCAAAGTAAAAAATATTCCGTTGAAAAAAATGAAATAACTCTGTTTGATATTTTGAGTAATATGCACTTAACTGTTTGTGTGTTACACTTTTAGAATGACATATTATTTCTGCAAACTGGTGCATATCCATTTCAAAATTATCATTAAGAACTGTTACATCATACTTATCGGGGTTGTCGCCAATGGGAGTACCTTTGAATGGTACAAGGTATGAATAATTGATTTGAGCATTAAAATCAGACAATTTGTACAATTCTTTGATAAATTCTAATGATTCCTGTAAAGTTTCTGCTGTTTCAGCAGTTCCACCTAAAATGAGATTGCCGGTAATTCTAATATCCAAATCTTTTAATTTTCCAATTTCCGCAAAAGTTGTTTTTATTTCTTCAACTGTAATTCGTTTGTTTTGGGCATCTAATACCTGTTGCGAACCGGATTCTATTCCGACTTGCAGTACCAGCATACCTGCTTGAGCCATAGTTCTTATCAATTCAGGATTTTTAGCAAGCACATTTACTCTGCCTTCTGCAAACCAAACAAAATCAAATTCTTTTCGTAGTTGATTGATAATTTTACACATTTCAAAGACCCGCGTTTTTGAAGCAGTAAATGTATCATCGCCAAAGATAATGAGTTTGCTTTTTGTATTTTGTAACAATGAACGTAAATCAAAGTAAATTTTTTCGGGGCTACGCATTCTATGTTTTTGTTTAAGGTTACCTTCAACGCAAAATGCACATTGATACGGACAACCGCGACTGCCAACATAGACATTATTTTCCATATTGATATTGTATAAAAATTTCTCGAAATCAGTGTCGTTGCAATTTTCAGGAACTACCCAAAAGTCGCGATTTGTTATAATACTGTAATCAAATACAGGAATCGCGTCAATATCAAATAATTTTGGGGGGGGACTTATTGACAATAACATCATTCTTGTTTCTATATGTAACTCCCTCAATATAAGATAAATCTCTTGCACCATGAATAAAAACATCAAGAACTTGCACCGGTTTTTTCTCTCCTTCATTGCGCACAATTACATCTGCGCGGCATAAATTCATTATTTTTGTACCATTAAAAGTTGCCTGCGCTCCACCTAAAATTACAGGAATGTTAGGCAAGTTTGCTTTTATTCCATTCACAACATCATACACAAATTTAATATTGTCAGCGTGAGTGCTGATGCCAATTGTTTTTACATTCAGTTTTCTTAATTCAGCAACCGGACAATCAATGGTATAATCAGGTAACAGTTGCATATTCAGAATTTTGTAACTATAATTGTATTTTTTCAGAAATGCACCCAATGGAAAAATGAAACCTAAAAACGAAGACGACTCAATGCCTGAAAAAAAACCATCCAAAAATAAAATATCAATGTTATTTTGTTTCATAATTTAATGCTTTTTTAGTATTTTTGTAAAACTCATCAGTCCTACATTTTCTACAAATAAATAAAAATCTACTACCATTTTTTTTGCCTCGTCAAATGTTATTTTATTCTGACTGGAAATAAAATTAACAATTTCTTTGTTGATTTTATATCTTATTGCCTGTTGCAACAATTGAAATTCTATATCATTCAAATACCTGACAAAATCGTTACTTTGTGTTAAAAAAGACGATAATGGTATATATGGTTTGTCTTCGTTATCATACTCAATAATAGAGTAAAACACAGGACAATACAACAAAAAATCATCTTTTATTTCAAAAGAAAATTTAGACAAAATCTGTTTTTTTACATTCTGATATACTTTTGGGATAGGTGTTTTAGTTAAGAAATACGCATATATTTGAGTATTAACACCCGACAAATTTGTTTCAACATGTTTTATTTTTTTCTCGAAAGTCATTTTGCAAATATTTTGTTGCATCAACAATAAAATACGATTTCTAACTTGTTGCATAATCGCCTGTTGTGCCTTTTCAAACACGCTTTCAACAGAATAAAATTCAATATTAGGCACGGATTGTAAAATTTCATTTGAAAATGTTACAAAATAAGTGATGGAATTTTCAGATTGACAAATGGTTTTCTCATCGCATTTAAGTACGATTGAGACGATACCTTTGTCAAATAAGTGTTTTATACTGCTAACAATAAGTGTGTGTTCAACAAAATTAATCTGTTTTATATTGATAAAAATTTGACGGACATTTGAAGGAAAGTTATTATCATTTTTCACAAATTTTATTATAAATTCCAAAGGCAATTCAATTGAAAAAACGGCGTTGTAATTTTCGGCTATATGCCCAAACAAATTATTCAAATGTTCTGTATCTGCGTAATAATCAGAACATTCCAAGTAAATTGTTTTATGTTTTAATGTATTGACAATATAATCAATTTCACTAAAAATATGCACAATATCCCTTTTTAATGATTTGTGAAAAGCATTCTCAAAATCTAAATCAACAGTTATAGAACACGGGAAAGCCGTTTTTCGTGCATATTGCCAAAAATCGCAGGAAAATTCAATAACAGTATTTGCGTCAATAACACACAATTTCCGTAATAAGGTCTGCATATTTTCCTCATAATTTCTCCGATTGTTCCAAACTAACGATAGGAATGAATCCGAGAAACAGTCCTGACAGTCAAAATCAGAAAGCAGATAAATCTCGGAAAAATACTGTTGCAGATTAAGATTGAATATATTGTTTCCATTGGTTTGAGTGAGGCGAACGATACAACAATCGGGTTGTAAATTTTTTATAGTGCATAACAACAGTGTTTTACTGAAAAAATTATCGCGCACATCAATGAAACAAACCTCAACACCGCACTTTTGAAGGTTATGTGCGAGCATTGCCGCCTCTTTGTCAATGATATTTTTTTTGTAAAATTCTCTTGTAATTGAGTAATCGCCTATTCCAGTGAGAATCAGGCACGAACTAAGTTTTATTTTTTTCATTGGGACTAATTTTATTTCGTAAAACGATAATAATAATCCCTGCAATTATAAATGGCAAACTCAACAGTTGCCCCATATCAACAAACAATATCTCTTTTAAATGGTTCTCGAACGGCTCTTGCACTTCTTTGCAATACTCGATAATAAATCGCGCAAAAAAAATCAATAAAATTGTAATGCCGAATGTAAAACCCGATTTATATTTATTTTTGATACGAAAATAGACATACAGCAAGAAAATGAAAATTAGCAGATACGAAAATGCTTCGTAAAGTTGGGCAGGGTGGCGCGGCGCGTTATCAACAGACTTGAAAACAATCCCGAAAACAAAATTTGTTGGTTTCCCAATGATTTCGGAATTGAAAAAATTCCCCATTCGGATAAAGAAACCGGTCAAAGGAGCAACCAAAGCCAGTTTGTCGAACACGTCCCACAGATTTTGTTTCTTACGTTTTGCAAAAATCAATGCTGTGATGACAATTCCAATCGCACCGCCGTGGCTTGCCAAACCTGAGTAGCCCGAAAAATAATACGCGCCAAACTCGTTCTTGGAAACAGGCAACAACATTTCAACAGGGTGAGAAAGATAATACAACGGGGTGTAAAACAAACAATGCCCCAAACGCGCCCCAACAAACACACCGATAAGAATATAAAAAAACAAACTGCTTAGCAATTCGGTCGACAATTTTTCTTTTTCAAACACTTTACGCAAAACAAACATCGCCGCAGCAATGCCCAATGCCCAGCACAAGCCGTAATACCGCAATTGAAATCCTAAAAATTCAACTATTACAGGGTCGTTTTCCCATACTGTAAATAAGTTTGCCATATTGTCTTTTGTTTTAAAAACACAGCATAAACCAACAAATTATTTGTAAAATGCGCTATAATCGGATAAAAAATATTACCTTTTAATACATACAACGCCGACAAAATCATTCCCATCAAAAATAACTGCGCTGATTTTTTAATGTTGAAATGATATAAACTGAAAATTATTGATAACAAAACACAACCAAATGAGCGGACAAAAGTAATATAAAATCGGTTAAATTAAAAAAAAGACTGCGATAACAAAAACACTGTGTAACTTTGCAAAAAAAATTAACCCGCGAAAATTATCTTTTTTATGGAAACTATAAAACATTTATCAACAGCACATTACGGTAACAATATTAAACGTTTGCGCGAGATTTTGGGTGTAAAACAAGATGTTATTGCCGCCGAATTTGACATTAGTCAGCAAGCGGTTTCTGACTTGGAAAAGAAAGCGTTTATTAGTGATGAAATTCTTGAAAAAGTGGCAAGCATTCTAAAAGTCCCTGTTGAAGTTATCAAAAATTTCAACGATGAGGCAGCAGTTAATGTTATTGCAAACACTTTCAACGAAGCATCATTTTTTTCGTGTTATCAACCGGTTTTCAATCAGATTGATAAGTTTTTAGATATATTTGAACGATTGCTCAAAACCGAGCAGGAAAAGAATGCACTTTTTGAAAAAATGCTGCAAAAATAAACTTTAACAAAGAAAGCTACTCCTTATTTTTCAGGTAACTTTTTTTATGCTGTCCGCTAAACATTTTTTTGAGCAAAAAAATCAGGATCGCCACCTAAAATCGTCCAATATTCACTCAATTTTGAGTAGGGGGGCTTACTTTTTCAAAAACAAATCCGAGATGCCGTTTTGTCGGTATCTCGGACAGGTGTTTTGTGCGGTTTTTAAGTTTAGAGGACAGCAATATATTCTAATATCTAAACTCTAAACTCTAAACTCTAAACTCTAATATCTAATAACTAATAACTATTAAAAGGGGTATCCGATAGCCAAATGCAGCGCCATATCGCTTTTAAGCGAAGGTTTTGTGCGCCACGCACTGCGGCGGTCGCGGGCGGGGTCGTAAAGTTTGATACCCAAATCAACACGCAAAAGGAAATAGGAGAAGTCGGCACGCAAGCCCGCGCCATAAGCAGAGGCTATTTGCCGGTAAAATTTTCTGAAATCGAAAACTCCACCTTCCTGCTGCTGATAATCTTTTACAGTCCAGATGTTTCCGGCATCAATGAACAATGCTCCTTCCAGCAGCCAGAACATTTTGGAGCGCACTTCCATATTCAAATCAAGTTTTATGTCGCCCGACTGGTTGAAGTCGTGGCGTCCCTGTGCCGTAACTCGCTGATACGAGCCCGGTCCCAGCGTATTCTCACTCCATCCGCGAACACTGTTTGCACCGCCGCTAAAAAATCGCCGCTCGTAGGGAATAATATCTGCGTTGCCGTATGGGACGGCAACTCCTAATGCTGCACGGTATACGATACGATTGTCGGCATCTAAAATCTGATTGTAAGACACTGACATATAAGCTTTTATATATTGTGCAAAACGAATATTGAAAACTTTATACGATGTATTGTCCTCTTGTTTTGTCCCGAACATTTTACTTATGCCATACAGAACGTTTCCCGCCGTTTCGATGTTCCAGTTGTACGAAATAAAGTTTCGCAATGGTCGTGAAGGTGCGAACCCGCTGTAAGAGTTGCTGTAAGCCAGCCGCATAATCAAATGGTCTTTGTAGTTATATTGATTGTAAATGCCCGTTGCCAAATAGTTTGAGAAAAATATTTGGGAGATATTCGGGAAATATACAAAACTTAAATCAATCAAATCGAGCGTACTTCTGCTCTGTCGCCAGTTCCACAGATACTTCAACCCTGCGCCTATACTTGTCATTGTATATTCCTGCGGGCGAAACTGATAGTTCATATTTGCCGAAAATTCGGTTTTTGCTCTGATACGGCGTTTAGTGTCGTATGAAACAAAGGGCATCAGGAAATTGGGGAATTGCAATCCCGCCTGCACGCCATACTCTTGCGCCCACACTTTGCCTTGCTTCTCCACCGCGATACGTCCGCGCAATGTGAGTGTTTCGGCGCCGGAGAACAGGTTTTTATGTTGTGTATTAATTATGCCGCCTGCACCCCAATAGCCTTCTGTGTAAGTGGCTTCAGTTTCGAACGAAAAATTTACTTCCCTGGCAGGGCTGAGGTAAATATCGCAGTTAAGCATCGAGTCGCCCGCCAGGCTGAAGTTCATGTCAATATATTTGATTGCAGGAATGCCGTTCAGAGCCGCATAAGTCCGTTCTACGCTAAAATCGTTGTAAAACCTGCCCGGAACAATAGATGTGTTGAGTATTAAGGTATTAAATCTTATAAATTCTTTATTTGAGTTATTTATTAAAAAATAATTCCCACGCCTTACAGTATCATTTTGTTCTGCTTTGACAGAGTCGGTATTTGCTGACAAGAAATCTCGGTTGACATGAAAAAAGACATTTCCTATTGTGAACCGGCGAAAAAGTGCGTTCCTGTATGTCTCAGGCAGTTTTTGTATCTCCTCGTTCAGTCCTATTGCGAGGTCAACACTGTGCGAATTGAGCGTGCTGTCGGCAATATATGAGAGCGCTTCTTTTGTAAAATAATAGTGTCCTGTTTGCCGAAAGCGCGTGGCAATTCTGTCACGCTCATTTTCAAGAATATCGACATCAAAAAGCATGTTCGGGCGTATGTACGAGCGAGCCGTATCAGCGGCAATAGCCGCAAGTTGTTCATTCTCAAAAACCGTTTTATAATTGCGCAAGCGATAGGGCGTGTTTGCTCTCACTGCATAAGTAACCTTTGCTTTTTTGTCTTTGTAAACAGTTGTGTCGCTGACCTTTGCATTAAAAAATCCTTTGTTTTGCATGGCAAGTTGCAGTTGTTGCCGCGAAATGGACGCAAGCGCGGGGTCGTAAATTACCGGCGGGCTGCCCATGTTGCGCAAAACGCGGTTGAACCAGCCAGCCGAGTCGCGCCCCGATAGGTTGTAAATGCCCAAATTTATTCGGAAAAGCCCGAATGTTGAAGCATTGGGGGTTTGCCGCAGGTAGCCCGAAAGTTCTTCGCGCGACACTTCTTTTGTATCGGTTTTCAAAGAAACCTTGTCGAGCAAATATTCATTATCGGGTACAAATTTGGTCGATTGACAACCCGTAAGCGCTAAAATCAAAACAAATGTTACAAATATTGAAATACGTTTCATCTCATATATTGTTTTTCTGAAGTTCTTTTGCCTGACCAAAGTTATCGTGTAAATACTCTTAATTATTGCTGTATAACATTATGTCAGGTATCAGAAGTTTTCAAATGTCTAATGAAAAATCTTTGTGTATTGTTCCATATACCTGATAAAGAATACTGTTTGGTTATAAATTGCTTGAACATCTTTTTACTTTTTTTAATCTTGCCAAAAATCTCCTAACTGTTTAATCAGATTGTAATTAATATGATTAAAATAAGCCTTCGGTTCGCGGCGGAGGGCGGTTTTTTCGCGCTGCTCTTCAAACGAATTCGGCGCGAATTTTAATATCTTTGATTCGTGCTCTATGTCAAATGTTTTCAAATAAAAATAATCGGGTTTCATTTGTTGCAGTTGTGATAAGTAGGCAATGTCGGGCAAATCTATTGCCTTCCACCTGTCTTTGTTCAGGTCGAAAAATCGGCTCACTGCTTGCACGCACTGCTCGGCTGCCTTCGCTTTGGCATCGGCAGAATAACCCGCAATGTGTGGGGTTGCCAAAGTAGCCATCGTGAGCAGGCTCTTGTTGACCTGTGGCTCGTTTTCCCAACAGTCTATTACAAGATGGCTTATTTTGCGAACTTTTACATGCAATGTAAGTTCTTTTGTATCAATAATTTCGCCACGCGCCGTGTTAATAATTATCTGCTTTCTTTTTAGTTTGTCAAAAAAATATTTGTTTGCCAGATGATATGTTTTATCAATTCCGTCAAATGTGAGTGGCGTATGAAAAGTTATAATATCTGCATCTGTGCAAATCTTGTCGAGCGACACAAAGTTGTGGTCGCCTTCGGCACGCGCACGCGGCGGGTCGTTGAGTAGCGCTTTGAAGCCCAACTGTCTGGCAAGTTTCTCCACGCGCGAACCGATTTCGCCTACGCCTACTATTCCGATGGTTTTAGTTGACGGATTAAGATGATGATTGCGGCGGATAAAAAAACTCAGCACAGAGGCGATGTACTGCGTAACAGCAAGCGCGTTGCAGCGCGGGGCATTAGCCCAGTGAATGTTGTGATTCTTGCAATATTGCGTATCAATATGGTCGAAGCCGGCGGTGGCAGAGGCAATAAAACGTACTTTTGTGCCGGCGAGCAACCGCTCGTCGCAGCGCGTGCGGGTGCGTATTATCAACGCATCGGCGCTACGCACTGCGTCATTTGTGATTTTTTCGGGAGAGAGATACTCCACCTGTGCAACCTCGTCGAGGGCGCCCTGTATGAAAGGAATCTTTGAATCAATAATAATTCGCATAAATTTAAGGTATTTTATCAGTTATCAGTTTCCAGTTGTCAGTTTCCAGTTATCAGTTTCCAGCAATTGAGAATTAGGAATAGTTAGAAACTTTAATCAATTAGCAATTAGCAATTCTCAATTAGCAAATCGTAATTTTTAATTCGTAATTGAATATAATTCTCAATTCTTAATTCTCAATTCTTAATTCTCAATTCTCAATTCTCAATTTCTTCATTCTATCCGCGTTAATTGTTACAGCCCTTTTTCGAGCATCAGCGTTCTGGATGGCTGGTCGCACACTTGCGATGGTCCAAAATATTGAACTGGTCCCGGATATATATAGTTAGAATTTTCGTCAGCCCAGTCGTCTCTATGCTGCTCAAAATATTTGAAAGGCGCACTGTCCAGTTTCACGAGCGCTTTCTTTATAACGGGTTTCATTTTTTCATTTCGCCATTCCATGTTCATCATCATCGTAATAGGTACGCCTCCTGCTATCCACTTTTCGGCGGGCGCTGTCAGGTTGCGTACAGAAGCCATGTATCCTGTTTTTCCTTCGGCAATCAGCACGGCAGAAGTGTATCCGAGCGAATAGCAATAGTCGGCGTCAAAATTTGAGGGTATTGCGCACCGTCCTTCGTAGCCAAAGAAGTGATTGACGCTGACAAATTTGCCTTTGTAAGTCTTTTCGGCTTTGAGTTGCGCCAGCCGTTTGGCAACCATTTCAATCAGCAGTTTTTCGGTTTCTATGAGCGAGACCTGAACGTTGCCGTGCGGGTCGCGGTCAAGCGTCAGTTGGCGGGCGATGCCTTTGGGCAGGTCTCTGTACACCTTTGAACTTTCGCTGCTGAGTTTTCCTTTTACATATTGCCGTTTTTCGTCATCAGTTTCGAGCGAGTTAAATTCCTCATTATTAGCGAGTAACTTATTTAACTCGTCAATCAGTTTTTTCATTGCGGGGATAAATTCAATCAATCCTTCGGGGATAAGCACGGTTCCGAAATTAAGCCCGAAGTTTGCTCTGTTGACAATGACTTTCACAATATTTTCTACTATATTGGTGAGAGTCATGTTTTTTGCTTCTACCTCTTCGCTTATTATGCAAATGTTGGGCTGGCTTTGCAGCGCACATTCGAGTGCAATATGCGAGGCAGAGCGTCCCATAAGGCGTATAAAATGCCAGTATTTTTTTGAGGACGAGGCGTCTCGCTGAATGTTGCCTATCAACTCGGAATATACTTTGCAGGCGGTATCAAAACCGAACGAGGTCTCAATCATTCCATTTTTCAGGTCGCCGTCTATCGTTTTCGGGCAGCCTATCACCTGAACGCCGCTTTTTTTCCGCAGAAAATATTCTGCCAGCACGCAGGCATTTGTGTTTGAGTCATCTCCGCCAATAATCACTATTGCATTGATATTCAGTTGCTTGCAAATTTTTTCGCCTTTGTCAAACTGTGACTCTTCTTCCAGTTTTGTGCGCCCCGACCCGATGATGTCAAAGCCGCCCGTGTTGCGGTATTCATCAATAATTTCGCGAGTCAGTTCGATGTATTTGTGTTCTACAAGCCCGTTTGGACCGTCCATGAAGCCGTAAAGTCTGTTCGCAGGATTGAGTTTTTTCAGTCCGTCAAACAGCCCGGCAATCACGTTGTGTCCGCCGGGCGCCTGTCCGCCAGAGAGGATAACTCCCACATTCTTAACGGGATAGGACTTCTCCGTGCCGACTTCAAAAGTTATCGTGGGCATGCCGTAGGTGTGCGGAAAAAGTTCTTGAATTGCTGTATGGTCTGCAACAGAACATGTTTCGGCGCCTTGAACAAGCGCAACATTGCCTTGCAGAAACTGTGGTAATTTGGGTTGATACGATGCCCGCGCCAACTGTAACGGGCTTTTGGTCATTGGTTGCATATAAGAGTTTTTGATGTTTCCGGTTTGTAAGAATATTTAAAGGCGCTGACAAAAAAATAAAATTTTTGGAGAGCCACTTATGTTAATATTTTTTACTTTTTGTTCTGCAAAATTATTTATTTCAGTGGAAATACAACATTATTTTAATTTTTTTTTAATTAATTTATGTTTTATTAAAAAAAACAGTGGACATTTTACAGACATAAAATAGCATGTAACATGATTGCAAGCAAAAGGGTATAAAGCGAAATTGACAGGTTGGTTTATCGTATTTACGATTTAAATAATGGGAAAATAAACTTTGCAGAATAGGAAAAATATTCATTGCCAAACTTCAAATTTTTCCCAACCCTGCGGGAAACCCATATCTTTAAGATTCAATAAGTTGTTTCTGTTGTCAATAATTTCTAAAAGATGATTTTTAAAATCGCTTTGAGGGCTTATTATCTTGTTGATGTATTGAATACAACATAATGCGGCAAAAATCTTGTTTTTGAAAATTTTGTTCAAATCTTGCTTATTAATAAACGGGAACTTTGTATTATACGGCATTTTCAATTCAACGTGAAAACGACGATTCCAAATTCGGCTGTGGTGGGCGCAATAGTTTCGTAAGACTGAAAACGAATAAATCCAATTTTCAAGAATGAATGAATTGAATAGTCCAAAAGATAGGGCGATTTTTCTGTATGGTTTTGATTTACAATCCAAATTGGCAATTAATTTACTCAAATTTCCAAAAGATAATGTTTCCAACGTCATCCAAGCGGGTGGCATTATTGGGTCAGAATATTTTTGCTTGTAGTGCTGTATAAAATCTTCATTGCTACGCCTAATGTCTCCTTCTATTTTGTCCAACAGCGAATCATACAAATTAAGATTAAAATAGATATTTTTATCTGCAAACCAATGGCTGTTATTGGTTGCAATGCTGTATTCGTAAATAAATTTTGTACGTAAAGCAACCTCAATTTTTTCGAGAGCATTGAAAATCAATGCTCGCAAACGCCTATCAAAGCAATATAAGTCAATAATATCCTCAAATTTGATGTTGTTTTGTAAAAAATGGTGGTCATTGTTTTGGTTATCATTATCTTGAAATGGGAAAGTATATGCTCTCAAACGATAATAACTAATGTTTGACAGGTAGTTTTCGGCAGATTTTTCGTCTTTTATGAGCAACCCGCGATGTTTCAATTTCTTTATCTGTTCCCCGATAGTAAGAGGATTTTTAGTATATTCCATTTACATTCATTGCCTTATAAAACTCGAAGTCCTCGCCGGGTGCGCTGTTCTAAATATGGGAAGCGTGCGAGGAACTATCGGCGCAAAGTTACAACATTTTTATTACATAGCAAAATTATTTTTCAAAAGACTCATTTTGTTTTGAAAAAGATTTTATTTTCTCTATATGTAGACCAATATACATAGACATCAATTTTATATGTCAAACAATATTTGCCACAATTTGATAACTCAAAAAAAAGACTGCTTTTCAGCGCTGCGCGTTTGGAAAACTCGCGCTTTTGATGTAATTTTGCGCTCATAGGTTTTTTTAATTAGCAGATAGCAATTAGCAATTGAGAATTAAGAAATGTTTTTGAATTGAGAATTGAGAATTGAGAATTGAGAATTATATTCAATTACGAATTAAAAATTACGAATTACGATTTGCTAATTGCTAATTGCTAATTG
>JAISWT010000224.1 GCA_031271005.1 Prevotellaceae bacterium
TTGGTTTATTTCAAACTCGCTTGGGCGTTCTTTCTTTTTGCGTCCCATTTGGTTACTGTTTTAGATTCACTGCAAAGGTAAAATATTTTTCATAGCACCTCAAAAAAAGAATTAACCAAATATCATTCCTTTGAAATACGATGGCGCAGAAGAATCAAACCGTTTAGAGCAACTTTTATTCCGTGCGTTAGTTGAAGACCTAATTTCAATGTCCAAAGCAACTTCATTAAACAACCAAACTTTGGCAGATTTCAGAAAGGAAAATCAAATGGCATTTTAATTTCATAACCCCCTATGATGAGAAATGAAAGTGAAAATTGTCGTTACCGATGCCAATATCTTTATTGATTTGGGTTAATTCTTTGTTTGAAGAGCTATAAAAAAAGAAATAGTGAATAATTCCGCAGGGACAAATAGTCGCACCAAACGACTAAATTTATTGCAGATTCCTCTGCGGATTTTTAGATATTAATTTGACATTCAACAATTTTTGAATGAAAAATATCTATCAGGCGTGGAATTGGAAAACGGTCGAAATCGGCAACAGGAATACGCAAATAGTTTTGTTGTAAGACAGGCGTTTCCTGTTCAATACCAATCACAATGCATGTAGCATACAACCGTTGATGACTGAGGATGTGCCGGTGTATCGGCAGTTGTAGAAACGCTCTTATGGATTGTTCTTCCGTCAAAAGTTTAAACTTTTCACACGCCAGAAGTTGCTCAAAGGTGCACGCTTCAGCCGTTTCTATCAGCGGATATTCATACAATCCTTGCCAAATATCTTTTTGCGAACGTTTTTTGAGGTAGGTATAGCCGTTATGAAGGACGCAAATGTAGTTCAGATAGCGATTTGTTACGGCAGTTTTGCTCATTTTACAAGGCAACGATGTTACCCTGTTTGTAGCAATGGCATCACACGAGGTGTTGAAGGGGCATTGTTCACATTTTGGACGAGCAGCGACACACTGCAAAGCGCCAAATTCCATCATTGCCTGATTGTGCAATGCAGCATTCTGACGGTCAAGCAGCATATCAGCTAAGTCAGCAAACTCTTTTTTGCCCTGCGAGGAGTCAATGGGTGTGTCGATGCCGTAATAACGCGCCAGAAAACGCAGTACATTACCGTCAACTGCAGCATACGGCAAGTTGTAAGCAAAAGAACCGATTGCTGCCGCTGTATATTTTCCAACGCCCTTGAGTGTCAAAATTTCCTGATATGTTTTTGGAAATACACCATGATATGTATCCATAATCTGCTTAGCCGAAAGATGCAGATTACGTGCACGGCTGTAGTAACCAAGTCCTTGCCACAGTTTCAGTACATCATCAACGGGAGCGTTTGCCAGATGCGCCACAGTCGGAAACCGTTCAATGAAACGGTTGTAATAAGCCGTTCCTTGAGCTACCTGTGTTTGTTGCAAAATAATCTCCGATAACCAGACAGCATACGGGTCTTTTGTCTCTCTCCAAGGCAAATCACGGTGATTTTTAGTGTACCACTGAAGCAGTTTTACCTCAAAAAGCGTCCCTGAGGTCGAATTATTTTCTCTATTTTGCAAAATATTTACTGAATTTTAGTTGATGGAAGCGTCAAATAAGAATAACTTTATATTACTGAAAAACAACTGTTTATGCACAAAAAAATAAGTTCATTTTCCTGCAATGCAAAGGTGCATTTTTTTTCTGAGACGAAAAAAAAAATAAATAACACAATCAACATCTTGCATATCAAAATAATATTGTACCTTTGCAGCGTGAAAATGAATTTTATAAACTGTACTTTATAAACCAAACTGTATTAAAGTAATAATTATAACCATTTAAAATTTACAAAGATGACAAAAGCAGATGTTGTAAACGAAATTGCCCGTAACACAGGCATTAGTAAGGAAGATGTTTTAAGAACGATTGAAGTTTTTATGGACACCGTGAAGAGTTCTTTGGAACATGGAGAGAATATTTATCTTAGAGGTTTCGGCAGCTTTATCCTGAAACAGCGTGCAGAGAAAACAGCTCGTGACATTTCCAAAAATGTTACCATCAAAATCCCCGCTCACACTATTCCTGCGTTTAAACCGGCAAAAGAGTTTTCTGCACGTGTGAAGTAATAGTAGAATTTGTAGTATTGACAAATTAATTTTATGTAACCATGCCAAGCGGAAAAAAGAGAAAAAGACATAAAATGTCGACGCACAAGCGGAAAAAAAGGCTAAGAAAGGACAGGCACAAGAAGAAAAAATAGACCTTTTGTGATATTCCCCCAAACACTGTAAAACAAATTTAATGTCCAATTTTCAATTGTACGTTGGATTTGTTTTCTGTTTACAAGAGTAATGAGTAAAGAATTAATTATTGATGTCCGTAAGGACAAGATTGAGATAGCGCTCCTGGACACCAAAAGTCTGGTGGAGCTTAAACACGAAAGTTTAACACAAAACTTTGCCGTCGGAAATGTTTATCTGGGACGTGTCAAAAAGATTATGTCCGGTCTGAACGCGGCATTTATTGATGTTGGCTGCGAAAAAGAGGCATTCATTCACTATCATGATTTGGGGCCTCAGTTTGCTACCCTCAATGGCTACGTGCAACAAATACTTAACGACCGTAAGCATACGCCAAAACTTCGGCGGATGCCGGATCTCGGTAAAGACGGCAATATCAGTTCCGTGCTTACCGTCGGTCAGATGATTCTGGTGCAGGTGGTCAAAGAACCGATTTCGACCAAAGGTCCCCGTCTTGCTGCAGAAATTTCCATTGCCGGAAGAAACATGGTGCTTTTGCCATTGGGCGACAATAAAACGTCCGTTTCTCAAAAGATAAAATCCGCTGAGGAACGTACACGGTTGAGACAGTTGGTACACAGCATTAAACCTGCCAATTGCGGCGTAATTGTTCGTACCGTTGCCGAAGGAAGACGGGTTGCCGAACTGGATACGGAGATTCTTATGATGCACAAGCGATGGGAATTATTGCTTGAACATCTGAAAAAAGCAAAAGGAATTTCCCTGCTTCTGGAAGAAAGCAGTCGCAGCGTCTCCATCATTCGCGATTTGTTCAGTCCCGATTTTGCACATATTCACGTTAATAACAAGTCCGCTTACGAGGAGTTGCACGCCTACGTGAAAATGATTGCTCCCGAGCGCAAGGACATTGTAACACTGTATGACAGCGAGAAACCGATTTTTGACCATTTTGGAATTACCAAGCAAATAAAATCATTGTTTGGGCGTACGGTGTCATTCAAACGGGGTGCATACCTTATTATGGATCAGACAGAGGCGATGTTTGTGATTGATGTTAACAGCGGCACGCGTACCAAAGCATCGCAGGGAC
>JAISWT010000236.1 GCA_031271005.1 Prevotellaceae bacterium
CCATGTTGAAGACACATGGGAAAACTATGAACTTATAAAAGAAGTGATTAATAAACGTTTTAATGAATGGAAAGAATATAAGAAAAAAAATCATATTTAGTAAAATATATAAAAATAAAATTGAATAAGCTGCCACTTCGCATAACAGCTCTGTTTGCGCCCCGCCGCCAATCGTTTTCATGCCACCGAGATTGATACGGAACAATCCGAAAACTTTTTTTACCACAAAGGGCACAAGACTTGTCCCGCCAAAGCGGGAGAGCACAAAGGGTTTTTGAGACAGCCTCAACATAAACCGGTTATCAGAAAACACATAAGAGGCGCTAAAGCAATGCGCAAATTTGTTTTTTATTCCCAACTTTTGATAAATATTGCATTAGGTTCAAAATAAATTATTAATTTTGCATTTGCGAATAAATTATAAATGTTTAATTCTAAAAAAAATCAAAACAATGTCAGTCAAATACACTGTAACCGAAAGGGGCAATCCATTGAACCCCACGCAAGCGAAGAAGTGGTATGCTAATGCTAAAAGCACGGGCGACACTACGTTACGCGAATTGAGCAAAGAAATTGCCGCTCGAAGCACCGTTAGCCCTGCTGATACGCAGGCAGTACTCGTGTCTCTTACAGAGCTACTCGTGCAAAACCTCGCCGAAGGCAAAATTGTCCGCTTGGGCGATTTTGGGGCGTTTCAGGTAGGCTTAAACAGCGAAGGCGCCGAAACAGCCGACAAATTCAACGCCGCGTTGATTAAGAGAAGCAAAGTAGTTTTCAGACCGGGTGTTGACCTGAGAGAAATGCTTGCTACTCTGAAATACGAAAAGGCATAAGCGGCTTGTAAAAAAGGTATATACCTTTTACTCGAAAGGTATATACCTTTTTTGGAAGTCGAATAAATTTAATAATTTTGCAGTCGAAATAATACAAAAGTTTTTATGAAAGCATTATCACTTTTCAGCGGTTGTGGCGGACTTGACATTGGTGTCGAAGCGGCAGGTTTCGAGAATGTTGCCAATATTGAGTGCGACAAAAATGCTGTGCAAACGCTGAAACAGTGGCGTGAGGTAAATCATAAAAACAACGAGATTTTTGCCGATGACATTCGTAATATAGACCCCTCAATTTTCAAAGCACATAAAATTGACTTATTACACGGCGGACCGCCTTGTCAGGCGTTTTCATTGATCGGCAAGCGAGATTCGTTGGACGACCCGCGTGGACAGTTGCTTTTTGAAGTAATCCGTTTTGCGGCGGGGTTGTTGCCAAAAGCAATTATGATTGAGAATGTGAAAGGTTTATTGAGTGCGCCTGACGAAAAAGGACAGGTTGGTGGAGCTTTTGAGTTGTTTATCAAAGAACTTGCAAAACTGAATTATGTACCAAAATGGGCGGTTATCAATGCTGCCGATTACGGTATTCCGCAAAAACGCGAAAGAGTGTTTATTGTGGCAACTTACGGACACAATGGTTTTGAATTTCCTGCACCCACTCATTCAGAAACGCAAAATAATTCTTTATTTCCATTAAAACCTCACGAAAGCGCGTGGAAACGCATTGCAAATTTGCCAAATCCTACGCACAAAGGCGAAACGGAAACCTTTCCCAATCATATTGATGTTACGCCTGACCGCGATGCAGAACGGATTTCCTATGTTAGCGAAGGCGGTTATCTTGTGGGAGAAAAGAATGTTCCGCCGTCAATTTTAATGAATCTGACAAAAAAAGATACGACAAAATATCGCCGTTTGAGTAAAAATGAACCTTCATTGACTTTGCGCGGCGGCGAAATTTTTTACCACCCAACCGAAAATCGTTATTTGACACCGCGTGAATATATGCGGATACATACTTTCCCTGATAGTTTGGTTTTACAGGGACCAATTCGCAGACGGTCGGGCAATGTAAAAGATTTAGACCAGCATAGATTAGTTGCAAATGCTGTTCCGCCGAAAATTGCGGAAATTGTTGCAAAAGAAATCATAAAAGCAATTTAATATGAAAAATCAGATATTTGAACTTTTTGGTTATGTGCTTGATAAGCAAGATGATAAGGCAGTTTATTACAGAAAAAACTGCCTTTGTCCGTTTACGAACAACATTTGCGACGGCGGCGGCAATCGTTATCAAACTTTTCTTACACAGAAAAACGTTGAGCAAAACGATTTACAAAATTATTTTTCAAAAGACCTGAAATTGATACCGCCCGGAGTTTGCTCTTTGTCGGTAAAAGATGTGCAATGGATTGTATGCCCGCGCCGTATTTTTGCCTTTTCAAATCAGGAAAACACAGAACATAATGACTTTGTTGTTTCGATTTTGAAAAAATATTGCGAACTTATACCAAACAAAAATATAGGAATTTGGAGTGAGGTAAAAGTCAAGTATTCCGATGATAGCGACGATGAGGCAAAGTCATTTGACTACACTTTCGATTATATTGTTGCCTCGCTCGGCTCAAAGAAAATTTCGGAACTTGCCGAAAAACTGAATTTGTCTGAAACAAAGATACGGAAACAAGCCGAAGACAACGGCTATACAATCGCAGTTCGCGGCGAAGATTATTATATTGAAGATTTTCCTGCCGGCAAACTCAATATCATAGAAGTGATGACTTCAAGCACTTCGGGCGGAAACAAGGAAAAAGGCACAACTATTCAGCAATCGTTTATTGATGCAATAAAAGGTAATAAGCACGAGTCGCCCGGAATAAATTACCGTCAGGTTTGGGCGCGAATGGTTAGCCAACTGATTGTAAAATCACAAATTGGAACGGCTTGGGGCAGCAAAACTTTATGGATTTTACAAGATTCGTTAAGCGACTACATTACCAAAAGTACAGACTTGAATTTAGCAAAATTGATTTCGCAGGTTGCCAAAGAAGTCAATATCGTTTCCATAAAATATGACGGCGAAACTGACGAAAACGGCTGTTTGAAATTGAAAGAACATTACTTGTATGCAGGCGAAATACCAAAAATTACAAGCGACACTGATTTTAATAAATTATTGCAAGCCCCTATTATTCCCGCGATGGAAGAAATCAGTTGCAAGTTGATTTTGAAAAAAAAGAAAAAGAAAATAACTGTTAAAATAAAATAGATATGGCAGGTTACTTTTTTAATAGGACGAAGCGCCATTGTTACCGGGCAGGAAGAAAAAATTATCATTCAAAGTCATTTGCTTAAAATACGTGTTCCGGATAATAATACAATCAATTCCTATTATTTGCTGTATTTATTGAATACTCCGATTGTACAACAACAAATCAGAAAATACACCTTTATTCAAGGCACAATCTCAACTGTAGGCGACAGATTCTATGAATTAAAATTGCCAATACATAAAGATGTTGCCAAAATTAAACAAATATCAGGTGAAGTTAAAGATATTATTGATACAAAGCGTAAATTAAGAGAACGAATTGAAAATTTAATCAAATGAAACCGAAAATAATAAAACAAAAAAATATAAAAACAATTTTTTAATGGTTGCATTCCTAACGGAATGTGGGTTGGGGCTGATGTTAATTTCTACCACACTACCAAACTACCAATCCTAACCGATTGAGACACCAAAAACACAAAAACACGAAGGGACAATAAAATCTCTCTGTGTAACCTCCCGCTTTGGCGGGACAAGTTCTGTGTTACTCTGTGAAATGAAAATTGGAAAATCCGCTATTTTAATCTAATTTTGCGGGCATAAATACAAAGAATAGATGCAGGAAAATTTCGACATACGTGGCAATCGCCTGTTGGAGCGCGAGCGCGAGTTTGAGAACGCATTACGACCGCTCAGTTTTGATGATTTTAGCGGTCAGGAAAAGATAGTTGAGAACTTGCGTATTTTCACTCAGGCTGCGCGTATGCGCGGCGAATCGCTTGACCACGTCCTGTTGCACGGACCGCCCGGACTGGGCAAAACAACGCTTTCAAACATCATTGCTAACGAACTCGGAGTGGGCTTCAAAATCACTTCCGGACCTGTGCTCGACAAGCCGGGAGACCTCGCAGGACTGCTCACAAGTTTGGAGAGCAATGATGTGCTGTTTATTGACGAAATACACCGACTAAGCCCCATTGTAGAAGAATATCTATATTCGGCAATGGAGGACTATCGCATTGATATTATGATAGATAAAGGTCCGAGCGCCCGCTCGGTGCAACTCGAACTCAATTTCTTCACCCTCATAGGCGCAACTACCCGCAGCGGGCTGCTGACATCGCCTTTGAGGGCGCGGGTTGGTATAAATT
>JAISWT010000123.1 GCA_031271005.1 Prevotellaceae bacterium
AGTTCTGCGTCTGTTACTTCTTTCAGATAAATCTTTATTTCGCGGTTATCGTTAGGTGCGGTTACTGCACCAAGTTTGAAAGCAAGGCTGCTGATTTTTGCACTTGTAATTTCCTGCCAGTTTGCATTAGCAAGTTCGGCGTGCGTGTAAAGCGCGGCGTGGCGCTCAAAACCGTAGTATCCGCCAAGCATTAAACCTGCTACGGTAGTTTCGCTCGCTCCAACAGTTACCAACTCCTCGACCGGGGTTGGCGCCTCTTTACACACTTGCAATTTGTCAAGCGCGAAGTATGCAGCCGTTCTCATTCCATAACTGTTTGCGTCTGTGGATTCCAAAGTGTAGGACAATCCATACACTTTGCCCAGTGGCGACAAATCTACCCATTCCCAGTCGGGGCTCTGTGTAAGCGCTCCGTTTTCAAATTTGGCAAAATAATGCTCAACAACTTTGCCGTTATCCTCATAATCTTCGTCCAGAGCGTGTATCAGCAGTTTGAAATAGTCGCCTTCGGCAGTCAAGCCTTCGGCGAATCCGTCTCCGGCAATGTTGCCGTAATAAGCCCATGGGCTGATATTCACATACACGCCGACTGCCTGATAAGGCTCATCTGCGCCATAAATAATTGTTTGCGCAGCCGTCGGGGAGTCGGCGTATGCAAGCATATACGGAATACCCTGTTCTACCTGCGGTTTGCCGTTGTCATCTTTGAGTACTGCGCCACTGGCATCTGTTTTAATGCCGCCGCCAGCCATATTGCCCCATTGATGCGTGTAATCCCACCCATAAGCGCCAATGTAGTTAGCATTGTCGCCGCTTGTGCATACTGTAAAGCCATACCAATAGTTGTAATCGCTAAACGCAGCATGCGAAAACGAAAAATTATCGAAATCAATCATCAAATAATCGTCTTCGTTGTAAGTTTCGGTCCAGTAGCCTGCCGGCGTGTAGGTGAAACTTGCAGGATTGAGTGGGAGACTCAAATCAAGCGTAATCGTGTCGCCCGGCGCGGCTTGTAAATTGCCAATCGCAAAGGCTGTAATCAAAAAAAAGGTAAATACTTTTTTCATCGTAATTAAAATTAATTTATGTTGTTATTTTTTTTAAAATTTAAAATTGTTGGTATAAAACAGTTTTCAGTTCTCATAAAATACAGTTAATAACATGAAAATTATGTGCTATTTTTAAGTGAGTATTCGCTTTGGTTAAAACCTCATTTTCACCTTATTTTTCATCAACCTTAGTAGAAAATTTGCATAATTTTCATTACCTTATTACCTTATTAAACCTCTGAAAATAAGGTAATAAGGTTGTGGTTACTTACCTGTTTTTTTCTCTACTAAGGTTATAGGAATTAAAATAAGGTTTTTATTAATTATTAATTATTATCTTTTTTTCAAGAAAAGCAAAATGCGCAGGCGAAATTCCTGTGGTGCGTTCCCATTTTTTCACGCCGCTTTTGTCGAAACAGTAAATTTTCCCTTGCGCTGAATAGTCAAGCGCATCGGATATAAAGGTATCGCCGTTTCTTGGATTTACAATTATTCCGTACGGGGCAACAATCTGCGCTTCTGTGCCGTCAGTAATGATTTTAGAGGCTATCTGCTGCTGCGAATTAATATCTACAATGCCGTAAGACACTTCGTATTCGTATGTTGTCATGTTGAAAACCGAGCCGTAGAAGTACAGCGAGTCGCCGCAGATGTCAAAATTGGAAATGTTCATATCAAGCGTTGTAACTATTTGGTCGTTTTGCGAATTGATGACGGTTAGCGAGGGTAACAGGTCGTCATAATTTCCGTTTGCCATTGCCCAGAGCATTCCGTTTTTGTCGGCGCGAATTTTGGTAATGTTAATATTTGGCAATGTAATTGTTTTTATTACATTAAAATCGGGCAGCCCAATAAGGTTTATTACCGAAACGGTGTTGCTGTAATCGGGTCCGTTGTAGCCTCCCGAATTTGCGACATAGAGTTTCCCGCCTACCACAGCAAGTTCTTCGGGCTGATAATCGACCTCAACGGTTTTCACTGTTTGATAGTTGACGGTATCAATCTTCGCCACATAGCCTTTCTGTTTTGTGTTTCCATATACTGCGCCTGCAAACGAACTCACGTATGCAAAGCCGCCGTCAAAGGCAATAGAGCGGCAATTAGGCACTTCAACTGTGGCGATATGCTGTGCGGTTTGCGCGTCCATAATCTCCACTAAATTGGAGGTGTTCATCACCGCATACATTTTCGAGCCGTATATTTTCAGGTCGTTGCCGGTGTCGCCCAAGCCGCTCATCGCAGGGTTTTTCAGTTCAAAATAATTGTTGACAAAATTTCCCGTTTCGTACTCAAAATACGCAAGTGAGGAATTATTGCCGTGCCAAGAGCCTTCGCAAAGCACGTAAAGCCCTGCTATTTCGCTCTGTTCGGGCGTAATTATCGGCTCTTGGGGGTCGTCATTCGGGTTGCACGCAAAAAATGCCAAAGCAACCATACTTAATGTGATTTTTTTCTTGATATTCATATTGTTATTTTAAATTTTAAATTAAAAATTAAAAATTAGAAATTAAAAATTAAAAGAAATTGTATCTATTAGAAATTAAAAGAAATTCTACAAACTTACGGTTAGCGTTATTTTAGCGTTTCTTCGCGGCATAGGGTAATTTTTAACAATTTCATATTGCCTGTTGAATATATTGCTTATTTCAATTCCTGCTTTGCAATTAATCTTTTTTATTGCAAAGCGGTTAAAAACAGAGATGTCGTTGGTTGTCCAGGCATTGATTTTTTCCTTTTCGGAATTAATATTTTCTGCCGTAGTGTAGCGCATTCCTGCGTATGTTATGTTGTAATTTACGCTCCAGTTTTTGTAGTTTGCGTTCAGCAGCACTGTTGCGCTGTGGCGTGGCGAGTATGGCAACTGCTTGCCATATTTGGTTGTAATACGCTTGTCGGCAAGATTTACGGTGTTTGACAGCGTGTAGGCGAGCGTAGAATTTAGCGTTATTTGCGCTATTTCGAGCGTGTTTTGCCCCCGCACATCAACGCCAAAGATATGTACTTTGTCAAAATTGAGAACAGTCCATTGCGAGGGTCGCACAGGATAAGCAACGATTTTATTTTTTACCTGATTAAAATAGCCGTCAATGTTAAATTGCAGATTTTTAAGCGTTTTTTTATCAAAATTTTTAAAAAAATCCAAGCCAATATCATACTGTATTGCGAGTTCGGGTTTCAGATTGTAGTTTCCATAATCGCCGTAATACAGTTCGTTGAAAGTTGGCAGGCGGAAAATATGCTTGTAAAAAGCGTGTAAATTAAAATCTGTTTTTCTCAGCAGTTTATATTTGGCAAATACTGCCGGCGACAATTGTTGCCTGTCTTTAGCCGCAGGCACAAGGCGTTGCACTTTTTCCTGCGAAAAGGTTGCAAGTACATTCGCCAGAACCTGGCACCGCTCAAAATTCAAAGAAGTAGACAAGTTCAAGAACTCCACTTGTCGCGTTGGAGAAGCGATAGCAGTTTTGTTTGAGTTTAATATATTACGCTGATAATCAGCAGAAAAAGAGACGTTCCAGAAATCTAAAATCGTGTACTGCTGTGCCAGCGAAACGTAAAATTCCTGCTGATAAAAACTGTTGTCTATCAAAATAGAAGTAGTGTCGGGGTTGTAGTAGCGCATAAAATCGTTGGCATATTTAGCGTTGAGAAGCAGTTTGTATTTTTCTGTAACCTGCTTTGTAGCCGATGTTTGCACGAAAAAATTTTTGTCCCACTGCTGCTCGTGATTATAATTTTTGTACTCAAAAGTTCTTATTATCGCGCCCGGAATTTGTTGCCATCGGTCGTAATAAAAAAGTTTGGCGTTCCATTTTCCGTTTTTTATTTTTCCAAACAGTCCGCCTTCAGCCCTGAATGTCTCTATATTACCGTTTTGCCGCGTCATAACGGTGTCTAAACCGCTGTCTGCGTGGCGAAATTTATATCTCCCGTTGGCGTGCAAATATTCAAAATTGAAAGACGAGTACAAGTTTTCGGACAGTTTCTGCTGCCAGTTAGCAGAAGGATTAACAAGTCCAAAAGAGCCGTATCGAAGCGCTATTTTCAAATTCGTTTTTTTATTCTCCTGAAAATCAGGCATCTTAGATGTCATGTAAATCGTGTTTGCCGAAGCAAAATCTCTCGCTGGCAACAATATTTTGTTTTGCTGTCCGTTGTACAAACTCACAAAATCAATATTGTCGAGCGAAAATTTCCCCAAATCAACTATTCCGTTCTGCGCATCGCCCACTGCAATCCCGTCATAGAACACGCCTGCGTGCTGACTTCCTATTTCTCTGATATTTACAGTTTTAAGCCCCCCTACTCCACCGTAATCTTTCACCTGCACGCCGGCAAAAGTTCGCACCGCATCAGCCACCGAAAGCGCGTTCAGATTTTCGAGTTGCTCACCTGTAAGCCGCTGCGCCGGCACAACCGACCTGTTTTGCCGAGCAGTTACCGTAACATCTTCCAAATGTCTGATTGTGTCATTTTGGGAATGCAAAGCCGCAAAACCGCAGACAAGCAAAGATAAAACAATTGTTCTTTTGCAAAATAAATATCCGCTAAACCGCCCGACAACTTGAAATTCAGGCATATTTGGGCTATGTGAATATTGAATAATATTTTTAATCCAATTTTTTAGCATAAGTCAGTTCATAATCAGGCAAAAGATTGTTATGGAAAATTTTAATAAGGTCTTTGAGTAACAGGTCGGGATGTGCAAGTCCGCTTTCCCAAAAATCGTTCGCGCCGTTGGGCAACGTTCTTTTGTTGAAGTTCCACACATTGCCCTCTCCGGCAGGCTTGAACAGCATATTTTTCTCGTCAGTTGAGCGCATCTGCGCAAAACTGACGTAGTCGCAATTTACCCAAAAATCAGAGTCGGCAAAATTTTTCAGCACGGTTTCAAAATTCAAAGGCAAACTCGCCGCAGATTTATCGTTTTTATAAAAATAATCTGCGCCTGCATCGCTAAACAACTGTGCCATAAAACTTTGTCCGCCGGGCATATACCACGTTCCGCGAAAGTTGGCGCCCGACATTACGGTTGGCTTGACATCTGCTTGAACTGCCGCGTTTTTCGCTGATTGATAGCGAGTTACTATCTCTGCAAAAATGCTGTCGGCAAACTGCTCTTTGTCATAAAACGCGGCGATAAATTTCAGCCATTCGGCGCGTCCCAAAATGCTGCTTTCCTGCCATTCGTTGTTGATAATCAACGGAATACCTGCCTTTTCAACCCGCTCGGCGTGTGTATCTGCTGTGTTGTAACCGCTCGTCATCAGTGCAGACGGCTGCAATGCAAGCGCCGTTTCTACGTTGATACTGAGCGCATCGCCCAAATTTGCAATGCTGCCCGCAGTAATGCCATCTCTGATTATTTGATTATAAGCAATATCACCATTTGCAACGGCTACAACGGATTCTATTTCGCCCAAGAGTTGCAGGAACTCGTAAAAAGTAGCCGAGCATGCAGCCAGTCTTTGCAACGGAATCTGTACTTTTACGCCGTCGGGAGGAGTCTCTGTATTTGCATCTTTAACTAAATAATAACGATTTTCAGGAGCATTAATATTCCTGAAATTTTTGACCCTGACAGATTTATAACCTGCATGAAAGGCAACCGAAAAGCCACGTGCAAACTCAATTTTCAGACTGTCGACCGCGTCCGTCTCCACACGATTGTGAGGCTTCCGGTTACACGAAACAGCAAAAAACAGCATTGCGCATAACGCAAAACGTACAAAATTTTGTAACATAAAATTTGAAAATTTAATTGTTTTTCCGTCATTTTCCGCGAATGAACGGACAAAATACAAAGCAACGGCAGGTCTTCTGACTTTCTCCTTTTGCAAAACGCCTTCCCGCTTTAACCGACAATGTATAAAACAAGTTTATAACTGACAGTATTAAAAACAGTGGCAAGAGTATTGTTTCGCTTTTTTTTCAACTCAAATTATTTTCAATAACTCGCAGTTGAAGCAGAGATCACAGCAGCGGGACTGTCGCAGATTTTCACTGCATTCCCTATTAATTGCATATCGGGCAGAATGCCCAACTTGGTGCAAACCATTGTGATTGCAAAAGTACAACATTTTTTCTTATCAGCAAAAACTTTCTAATAAATTGCATAATTTCTTTTTTGTCCGCGAAATGTTTTTATCAGTTATCAGTTGTCAGAAAAAATCTTTATTCTTTATTCTATGTTCTATATTCTATATTCTATATTCTATATTCTATATTCTATGTTCTATATTCTATATTCTATATTCTATATTCTATATTCTATATTCTATATTCTATATTCTATGTTCTGGGTAGTAAAGACGCCCAAATTGGGCGTCTCTACAACGTCTTTTGTCTATGTTCTATGTTCTATGTTCTCTCGCATTGACGGGATAGGGCGCACACACAGGTGCGCCCCTACGTTTGTCATCATTTGTGCGTTGTAGGGGCGTATGGCATACGCCCGCATTGATATTCGCCCACATTCCATACGCCCACATTGGTATTGTCGGGGCAATTGTTTATGGGGGCGATTGTCATCGGGGCAATTGTTTACCAGGGCGAATGTTTATTGGGGTAATTGTTTATTAGGGCGAATACCATTCGCCCCTACGTTCGTCATCATTTGTGCGTTGTAGCGGCGCACCTCATTCTATATTCTATGTTCTATATTCTATGTTCTATGTTCTATAATCTATATTCTATGTTCTATACGGACTAAAATAATTTTTCCCACAAAAAAACTCTCAAAAAAATGCTATTAATTGATTACTTTTGTATTTGACTTTTAAATTAGTAGTTCCCTAAATATTATTAAAAATAAAAATAAAAATAAAAAGAATATGAAACATGTTAATTCTATGAAAATCAGCGTATTCGCTGTAACCCTTGCGGTTGCGGCAGCGTGTACCGGCAGTAAATCGCAAACGGTTGAAAAATGTAAAAATACCGTTGCCGATTCTGCAAAGGTTTCGGTTGTGTATTTTACCAAAAATATTACTCCCGAAGGGCTAATGTCTGTTTATCAGGCGCTTAACAAACAACTCACAGGCTCGGTTGCCGTGAAAATAAGCACGGGCGAAGCAGGTAACCACCATTATTTGTCGCCCGATTTGATTAAAAACCTTGTGCAGTCGCTCAACGGCACAATTGTGGAGTGCAACACTGCCTATGGCGGTAGCCGCGGCGCTACTGCCGAGCATCGCAAAGTGGCTGAAGACCACGGCTTTACGGCGATTGCCAATGTTGATATAATGGATGAAAACGGCTTTGTTGCACTGCCTTTCCCAAAAGGAAAGCACATTCAGGAAGATTTTGTGGGCGCAAATTTCAAAAATTACGACTCGTGGCTTATCCTGTCGCACTTCAAAGGGCATCAAATGGGCGGTTTTGGTGGCGCCCTCAAAAATATGTCCATCGGGATTGCCTCTTCGGAGGGCAAAGCGTGGATTCATTCTGCAGGACGCGCCAAAACTTTTCCCATCAAAGACTGGGGGCTGGCTTCGCAAAACGAATTTCTTGAATCAATGGCTGAAGCGGCGGGCGCGGTTATGAACAGCATTGGCGATAATGCGGCTTATGTGAACGTTATGAACCACCTGTCTGTTGATTGCGACTGCAATGGCAACCCCACGCCGCCCGAAATGGACGACATCGGCATCCTTGCATCGCTTGACCCCGTGGCGCTCGACAAAGCCTGTGTTGATTTAATATATTCATCTGATACACAGCGCAGTAGAACCATTCGCGAACGCATAGAAAGCCGCAATGCCGTACAAATTTTAATTTATGCCGAAGAACTTGGGCTTGGCGGCCAAAAATACAAACTGGTAGAAATTAAATGACATAAGAATATAGAATATAGAACATAGAGTATAGAACATAGACAAAAGACAATTCTCAATTTTGAATTAGCAATTTTTAATTGAGAATTGAGAATTGAGAATTGAGAATTATATTCAATTACGAATTAAAAATTACGAATTACGATTTGCTATCTGCTATCTGCTATCTGCTATCTGCTATCTGCTATCTGCTAATTGCTAATTAACACAACGGTGGCGATTGCTTTTTCATCGGCTTTTTTAGTTTGCCGGTCGATTTTTTGTTGCAGGCAGGAATCTTGCATATTACTTTTGCTGAAAATTTTTAAACTCAATTTTTTAATCACTTTTAAACTTTATAGTTATGCAAGAAAAATCTAAATGTACTCGTTGGGCGTCTCATCGCTCGCGCAACAAATTTATTTTCAGCGCGTTGCTGATTTTGGCGGGCGTTATTTTGCTCGGTCTTAATGTCGGTTTTATCCCTGTGGCGCTGAAACCTGTGCTTATTTCGTGGCAAATGCTTCTTATTGTATTTGGCTTCCTGTTTATGTTTAAAATCCGTATTTTTAACGGAATTTTTAACGCTATAGCGATTTTCAAAGGAATATTTGCTGTTTTTGTTGGCGCATTTTTTCTGATGCCTGTTTTGCACAAATCCTATCCTCAAAATTTTGCGTGGGCGGGCGAAAACTTTGTGCAAGTGTATTATCCGCTGCTGCTTATTGCGGGCGGTGTGCTGTTTGTGGTCTATTGGCTGTTGCCCTCGCAGTACAAACATCAGCATTTTTCGTACAGCAGCCATAAATATACTTGCGGCGACAATTGCGAGTATGGCACAAAAGGTAAAACAAATTGCGGTTGCACGCTGGAAAAAAACATTATTTTTGCCGGTAGCGACGAAATTTACCTCGATGAAGCCTTCAAAGGCGGCAGTATCAACATCGTTTTTGGCGGTCTAAGTCTTGATTTGCGCCGTACCGTTTTGCCCGAAGGCGACACTTTTCTCGAAATAAATACCGTTTTTGGCGGCGTAACGCTCTTTGTGCCGGATAGTTGGTTTGTAGAAATTCGTTCCGACAATATATTTGCGGGCTTTGTGGATAAACGCAATTTGAATGCGGATAAGTTGGACAAATCGCGGAAATTAATTATTACAGGCGCGTCAGTTTTTGGCGGCGGCGAGATAAACAGTTGAAAAAATGAGTCGTTATAAAATCATATTGCTCGCAGCAGTCTGGTTGCTTTTCGGCGCGTTGCACACATTGATTTTGGGGCAATTCTTTTGCCTCAAAATCAGCGTGCTGATGGTGCATGCTCTGTCGCGCAGCGCGATTTTTTTCGGATTAACGCTTTTGCTCGCCGTGGTTATCACTTACGGCAATTTTGACGCGCTCACGCGCCTGCAAAAAGCGATAAACTACTCATTTTTAGCAATTTTAAGCGCTGGAATATGGATATTGCTCGGCATTACGGCTGACAAAATCTTTTTGGGAACAGAAATAAGCAACATCCTTCTGAAACCGACAATCATTTATATTCCTGTTGGGATAATGTTGTATATTATTATCGTTCAGGCAATTATGATACAGAACGAAAAACGCCAAACGCTTTTGGAATTAGAGAATTTTTCGGTGGAAACCGCGCCCAAAGAAGAGATTTTGGAAAGAGTGGCAATAAAATCAAATTCAAAAATCCACGTGATTGCCGTAAATGACATTTTTTCTATTTCCTCAGAAGGTGATTACGTGCAAATTCACACCGAAAATGCGAAATTTCTCAAAGAACAAACAATGAAATATTTTGAAGCCCATTTGCCTGACAATTTTATTCGCATTCACCGCTCGTGTATTGTTAATACCGAAAAAATTTCGCGCGTGGAATTGCTTGAAAAGCAAACGTATTATCTCATTTTGAAAAACAGCAGGCGAATTAAAATGAGCGTAGGCGGCTATCGGCTTTTGCGGCAAAAACTGGCACTGTAAGAAACTGTTTTGAATTTTACCGCCAATAATTTTGCGGCTTCTTTCGCGCAATATTTTTATTATTTTTGTTTAGAATAATATTTCGTACAAAAAAATATCTTGGAAACTTTTACCAAAGACTATGCGCAAAAAGTAACCTGAACCCAACAGGAATTTCGACAATGCTTCTGTGTAACAAAATTCGGACGGATGGTATAAGAATGGGCGGAAATTATCGGAAAAGTAAAAAGAATTCGGGCTTTTTCCGGGACGATTTTTTTCTTAACCCCTTAAAAAATCGTTATAACTCGCTAATTATCAATATTTGTGCGCAAGATGAGACTCGAACTCACACGCCGTAACCGGCACTACCCCCTCAAAGTAGCGTGTATACCAATTTCACCACTTGCGCTTTGGGAATTTGAAAATTTGTAAAAATTGAAACCTTTTTAACGTAAAATAATAATCTGTCAATTCTATAAATTCTCAAAATGTTTTCTTTGTGCCCAAAACAGGACTCGAACCTGCACAACCTTGCGATTACTAGTCCCTGAAACTAGCGCGTCTACCAATTTCGCCATTTGGGCAATCTTTGTTTCTGAAAATATTCGGAAGGAAAAGCGGAACAACCGTTCCATCAATGCCTCTTTTTGAGCGGCAAACGGGACTCGAACCCGCGACCCTGACCTTGGCAAGGTCATGCTCTACCAACTGAGCCATTGCCGCAATTTTTTCGGGTGCAAAGGTATAACATTTTTTTATAAGAACAAAATTTTTTTTTAAAATTATTTTAACCCAAATTCCGAGAAAAGCGCGAAACAGTTAGCAATTAGCAGTTAGCAATTAGCAATTAAGAAATGAAGAAATGAAGAAATGAAGAAATGAAGAAATGAAGAAATGAAGAAATGAAGAAATGAAGAAATGAAGAAATGAATTTTTAGTGAATAGTTATTAGAGTTTAGATTATTTTCTAATATCTAAACTCTAAACTCTAATAACTAACCACTAACAACTAACCT
>JAISWT010000220.1 GCA_031271005.1 Prevotellaceae bacterium
ACTCCTAAAAACTGCTTATTTGTCGTTGGACTTCATTTTCAAAATGCTCATTTACATTAGTAAACTGCGCTTTTGAAAACTTGTCCGCCTAAAATAATCTAATTTTTAGGAGTTCCCTTTACTATATAACAATTTCAAAAACATCACTTATAACATATTGAAAGTCAATACAAATATTCAACCTCACGCTTCCTTCACCCATTCGTATCCTTTGTCTTCCAGTTCCAATGCGAGGTTTTTATTTCCTGTTTTTACGATTTTCCCGTCGGCAAGCACGTGCACAAAGTCGGGTACTATGTAGTCCAGCAGTCGTTGATAGTGAGTGATAACTATGGTTGCATTGTCGGGCTTTTTGAGTTTATTCACTCCGTTTGCCACTATTCGCAGCGCGTCTATATCGAGTCCGCTGTCTGTTTCGTCCAGAATAGCGAGTCGCGGTTGGAGCATTGCCATCTGAAAAATTTCGTTGCGCTTCTTTTCGCCGCCAGAGAAGCCCTCGTTCACTGCGCGACTGGTCAATTTTGTTTCCATCTCTACCAGAGCCTGCTTTTCTTTCATCATTTTCAGGAAATCGCTTGCCGACATCGGCGGCAGCGCGTTGTACTGCCTGTGTGCGTTCACTGCCGCACGCAAAAAATTGGTCATACTTACGCCCGCAATTTCTACAGGGTACTGAAAACTGAGGAAAATACCTTCGCACGAGCGTGCTTCGGGCGACATGTCGAGCAGATTCTTTCCGCGAAATTCTATCGTTCCCTCTGTCAGGTCGTAGCCCGGACGACCCGTCAGCGCTGCTGCCAGAGTGGATTTACCCGCGCCGTTGGGACCCATTACGGCGTGAATTTCGCCCGCGCCGACTTCCAAATTAAGCCCCTTGAGAATTTCCTTACCACCTATAGAAACATGTAAATTATTTATTTTCAACATATTAAATCAATCGTAAATTATCAGTAAAAAATAATGTGAGTATTTATAAACACAAATTTCAAGCGTTTTGTTTAAAAAAAATTCACTTGATTATAACCATAGTCGCTCCGAAACCGTATTTTTGGAATGAAGCATCTTGAAAATGACAGGTTTTGTAACGGCTTTTGAGTTGCTTCACAATTTCGGCACGCAACACCCCTTCTCCTTTGCCGTGAATGAAAACGATGCGCTGTCCGCGTTTGTTTTTGTATTGCCCTAAAGTTTCGTGGAATTTATTTAACTGATATTCAAGCATTTCACCATTTGTCATTCCGCGTGTGCTGTCGAGCAGGGCATCGATGTGCAGGTCTATTTCTATGATTTCGGTTTGTGGTTTTTCGGCTTTTGCTTTTTTATTCTGCTCATTATCAGCATTTTTAGAAAGCATTGCGCGTTTTATTTCTTCGCCGCTCACGCTCGCAAGCGTTTCCTTCTCGGCAAGTTCGGTCAGGTTTATAAGCAGCACAGGCTCGTCAAAATACTCGCTATCGCCGAAGCAGTGCAACTTAAAGAAATTGGCAGGTGGAGTTTTTACTGTCAAATCAATAAGTTCCTGCAAATCAAAAAGTTTGTCTTTTTTGTAGGCAACTATCTGAATACGAATGTTTTCCCACTTGTTAATATCTAATTTTGAGATGTATGAAATCTTTTCCTGTAAATTAGGCTCAAGCGTTCCGTTTTTTATCAGCGCGTATTTATCGCCGTCTTTTTGTAACACATTGAAATTCAGATAGTAGTTGCTGTCGTTGAGTAGATGACATTCATAGTTTGTGTCGGGCAATTTTTTTAAATTTTCTGCAATAAATGCCAAAAAAATAGCCGGATTATCACCATATTCGGTTTCGAGAATTTCAATTTTTGGTGGGTGGGGTGCGGTTTTTTCGTCCGCATCAGCCGTGTTTTTTCCGTTGTTTGGCAGATTTGGGGCAACAAATCCGCGCATAGAAACGCTGTTTGCGGGGTTCACATTTGGCGCCACAACACATTCTGTTGCAAGTACAGGGACTTCAAACCCGTCAATGTCTTCTACATACACTATATTTTGTTTTGCATCAATGCGCCTGACAACGCCTCCGCCAACGGCATTAAGAAATTTCACATTATCGCCTGTTTTCAACATAATTTCATTATTTTAAATTTCTATTTTTGTACTGTTTCAATAAAAATGTCGTTCATTGTGGGCAGTTGTTCTTCAAAGGAAATGATTTGCGTTTGCCGTAAAATCTCCGTAATCAATTCATTATTAGATATTTGCGCTTCTTTTGTAATTAGATACTCAAAATTTCCGTTTCTCAAAATGTTTTTGTTCAGAATAACAAATTTATTTTCGGTCAGTTCTGTTACTGTACGCAAAAGGAATTTGCAGGTAGAATGTGCGGCGCGAATTTCCTCAATATTTCCCTTCAACACCACTTTTGCCCTGTTTATCAGCGCTATATTTTCGCACAGTTCTTCCACAGAAGCCATATTGTGTGTAGAAAAGATGACTGTTGCGCCTGCGTTTCGCAGTTCGAGGATTTCGTTGGTTAACAGTGCGGCGTTCACGGGGTCGAATCCGCTAAAAGGTTCATCAAAAATTAAGAGTTTGGGTTTATGAATCACCGTTGTTATAAATTGCACTTTCTGTGCCATCCCTTTTGACAATTCCTCCACTTTTTTGCCCCACCAGCTTTCTATTTCAAACTTTCTGAACCAGAGTCGGAGTTCGTGCAGCGCGTCATTTTTTGTCATCCCTTTCAGACGCGCGAGGTACAATGCCTGTTCTCCGATTTTCATTTTTTTATACAGTCCGCGTTCTTCGGGCATATATCCTATTTGTGCAACATCGGCTGCGGAAATTTGTGCGCCATTGAGCAGCGCCTCGCCTGTGTCGGGTGCAATAATATGGTTTATAATGCGTATAAGCGTGGTTTTGCCGGCGCCATTGGGACCGAGCAGCCCATAAATTGTCTGTTCGGGGACACTCAAACTCACTCCGTCCAAAGCCAGATGCCCGGAATATTGTTTTACTACATTTTTTATTTCTAAAATATTATTCATCTGTTTTTATTTAATTAACAAATAATAATTAATAATTTGTTGAAATTTGATTTTTTAATTGTATTTTACTAAACTCTAATATCTACTAACTGTCTTTTGTCTCCCGCTTTGGCGGGGCAAGTCTTACTCTTTATTCTTCTGACAACTGACAACTGACAACTCTTTTATCCGCACGCCCTCACCTGTTCAATTACACTGTTTATTCCGAGCAGTTCGCCCGAAGTGATTACCGCTCCTATAATCACGCCAAGAATGCCGTGCGAATTGATATTTTGTCCTGTTTGAAACAGGTTCGGAATTTTTGTGCGCTGGGACACGAGCGTTTGCACAGGGTAGTTGCAGTCGCGCAAAACGCCGTACATTGAGCCGCGCTCAGTACCGGTATAATCAAAGTAAGTGAGCGGAGTAGAAGTGTAATATTCTGCAATGCAATTGATAGTACCGGGCAGTTGCTTTTCGAGCAAAAGCAGCGCCTCTTCTGCCCGACAACGTTTAAAGTCTTTGTAGTCAGCGCCACGGCTGCCTGTTTTTGTCCCTTTCCACCGCTCCACTTCCTCAAAGTTCATATAAGCCATTAAAACTGCTCCTTCGGCAAATATCTGGTCGCTTTGCGTACATTGATGCATATAAAGGAAACTGTCGGGGTACGCTTTGGGGTCATAATTGACGGAGTTCCAAGCGGTATTTTCGTTTTTATAAAAATAAAAATTAGAATTAAGATAGGGCATAGTTCCTTTTTTGAAACGTATATAAACCGTAAAAATGCCTGTGGTGTTGCTCAGTTCTTGGATTCTGTGTCTGTACGCTTTCCTGATTAAGTTAGTATCAAGCAGTTCGAGCATTCGCACAGGATGCGTGTTTGAAATAAAAAAATCAGCCGAAAAAGTGTCGCCGCTTTTCAAACTGACGCTTACGGCATTCGCCGAATTGCAGTTTATTTTAGTAACTTCTTTGTTTGTCAATACTTCACCGCCCATTTTTTTGATGGAATTAGCCAGCGAGCGCACAATAATGTCGCTGCCACCAACAATACGGAAGGCGCTGTTGTTGTAAAAGTGGGTGATGAGTGCGTGAATGTATAGCGGAGTTTTGCCGTACACACCTGCATAAAGCGGCACATTGCCCGATAAAACGCTTTGCAACAAGCTGTTATCTGTTGCGCTTTCTATAAATCCATTAGCCGACTGCTGAATGTAACCGGCATTGAGAAACACCGGCGAATTGCTGAAGTTCAACGAATAGAGTGGTGATTTTTGCGCTACATCACTCACAACATCAAAATATTTCTGCAGGTTTTCCTTTTCCTGTGGGAAAAATTCGGCAAGCGTTTGAACAAAATTTTCCTTTCCATTGGCAAAAGGGAATTTCTGTCCGCCTATAGAAATTATGTCGTAACAGTCTGTATTCAAACGGCTTAACTGAATGTCGGGCAACAAACTCAGGTAATTGAAGAACTTGTACAGCGTTTGTCCTCTGTCCATAGAGCCGATGTAGTGCATTCCTGTTTCAAATTTCACGCCGCCGCGCGAAAAAGTTTGCAGGCAACCACCTGCCTGTCCGTTTTTTTCAAGCACAGTTACCCGAAAGCCGTTTTTTGCCAGAATGTACCCGCAAACAAGCCCGCCAAGCCCGCTGCCTACAATTATAACGTGTTTATCTGTGAGAAAAGAAGACATCTGTTTACCTTTTTTGCTGCCGCAAAATTAAGAAAAATAAACGAGTTTGTATGATAAGGCTATCTAAAAATCGGAGTTTTTTTTCGGCATACAGGCACGAAAAATCGGAGTTTATATACTGTTAATGAGCATTTTCCGAAGGCTGCGAACTTTGGAACAGCGGATTTGCAAGTAACAGTTCATTTTTTCGGACGGCAAGTTTTTTTGCCCAACTTGTTGCATATTTCCAAAAATTTACCGAAATTTGCAGCCAACTTACTGTTATAGTAATTAGCAATTAGCAATTAGCAAGTAATAATTAATAATTTAAAGAATAATTACTCAATTACTGAATACTCAATTACCCATGCCAAATAACTGACAACCAACACCCGATTTCTAAATAAAATTTACAAATATGAACAACAGACCTACTATTATAGACCTGTTTAATCAGAGCGTTGAAAAATTCTCTGAAAATTCTTTTCTGTGGGAAAAGACTGCGGACAAATTTGAGGCGCTCAGTTACGCGCAAACTAAGGAAAGAGTGTTTGAACTTGCGTCAGGCTTACTCGGTTTGGGCGTGGCAGCCGGCGACAAACTTGCTATCCTCTCCGAGGGCTGCAACAACTGGATAATTGGCGAACTGGCAATACTGCACTTGGGCGCATGCAATGTCCCACTTTCTATCAAACTGGAGGAGACGGGCGACCTGCTCTTCCGCCTCAAACACTCGGACAGCCGCTTTGTGATTACTTCGGGAACACAACTGAAAAAGATTCGCGCTGTGATTGACGAGTTGCCTGATATTCAGAATGTTATTGTTTTTGACAAACCCGAATCCGAACTGCAAGGCAAAGAAATTTCGTTTGAAAAAGTAATCATTGACGGAGTTAATTCTCTGGCAAAGCGCCGCAAAACGATAGAACGTACTGCCGCCAAAGTGGGCGCAGACGATTTGGCAAATATCAGTTACACAAGTGGCACCACCGCCGACCCGAAAGGCATTATGCTCTCGCACCGTAACTACACGTCCAACGTGGAGCAGGCGATGACACTGATGAAAATCGGTAACGCCGACAGCAATTTGATAATCATTCCGCTTGACCATTGCTTTGGGCACGTGGCGGGGTTCTATTCGTTCATGGCTTTTGGCGCAAACGTGGCAACCGTTCAGCGGGGGAAAACCCCCGCCGAAGCGCTGAAAAATATCCCGCTAAATATCAAAGAGTTCAAACCGACCGTGATTATGAGCGTGCCGGCGCTGGCAAAAAATTTCCGCAAAAATATAGAATATAATATCAAAGGCAAAGGCAAATTCACCGAGAAACTGTTTGACGGCGCACTCAAAACCGCTTACAAATTTAACCGCGAGGGCTATAACAAAAGCAAAAATCCGGTTACTAAAATCCTGCTGAAAATATATGACAGGATACTTTTCTCCAAAGTTCGCGAGGCTTTTGGCGGGCGACTGAACTTTTTCATTGGCGGCGGCGCGTTGCTCGACATCGAATTGCAGAGGTTTTTCTACGCTATCGGCATTCCAATGCTGCAAGGCTACGGACTGTCAGAGGCAACCCCAATCATTTCCGCTAACTCGCTCGACCGACATAAACTCGGCTCGTCCGGCTTTCTGGTGAAAAATTTGGAACTCAAAATATGCGACAGTCAGGGCAATGAACTCCCGCACGGCGAGAAAGGTGAGATTGTTGTCCGCGGCGAGAACGTGATGCTCGGCTACTGGAAGAACCCGAAGGCGACCGCCGAAACCATAAAGGACGGCTGGCTATACACCGGAGACATGGGCTACATGGACACAGACGGCTTCCTGTACGTTGTAGGCAGGTTCAAGAGTTTGCTTATCGCCTCTGACGGTGAAAAATACAGCCCCGAAGGTATAGAAGAGTCCTTGTGCGACTGCTCGCCATATATTGAACAGGTAGTGTTGTACAACAATCAAAGCGCTTATACCTCTGCGCTTTTAGCGCCAAACAAAGACGCGCTCAAACAGTATGTTAAAAAGCAGGGGCTTGATTTTTCTGCAAAAGAAGGCAAAATAGCCGCGCTCCAACTTATTCAAAAAGAGATAGACGAGTACAAAAAGGGCGGTGCGCATGCCGGCGAGTTCCCCGAAAGATGGTTGCCCGCAGCCGTGGCGATTATAGCCGAGCCTTTTTCCGAGCAAAACGGACTGGTCAACTCAACGATGAAAATTGTGCGCGGCAAAGTGGAAAAACGCTACGCCGACCGACTTGTAGCGCTCTATCAACAGGGCGCCAAAGATATTTGCAACCAACAAAACATCGAACAGTTGAATTAGCAAAATTTTTCAGTTGTCTCAGGTTTCAGCAAAGAACAAAGATTTTTCTGACAACTGACAACTTATAAAGATTGCCCGCCTGCCTTATCTGAAAAGCAGGCGGGCTTTTTACTTTGCATCCTAAGAGTTGGAAATTAATACAGGAGGCTGTCTCAAAAACCCTTTGCGCACTCCCGCCAAAGCAGGAGAATAATATCAAATAATCAATTTTCAGGAGTTATCGTTTATAAAAAAAGAGGCTGCCTCAAGAAAAATACTTTTGAGACAATCTCTTTGATTAACGAGACATTGAAATTTTTATTTTCAGTAAAAATAAGTACTTTTGCAAACAAAAAAATTTTCAGGATGCACCGACAATCAAACATAGTGATAAAGAACAGGCGTGCTGCTTTCGATTACGAACTGCTTGAGCGTTATACTGCCGGTATTCAACTTTTTGGAACAGAAATAAAATCTATTCGTCAGGGAAAAGCCGGACTCGCGGACACTTATTGTGTGTTCGTAAAAAACGAACTCTGGGTTCTGAACATGTATATTGCCACTTATTTTTTTGGCACGTACAACAATCACGAAATCAGGCGCGAGCGTAAATTGCTGCTCACGCAACGCGAATTGCGAAAACTTGAACGCGCACAAAAAGAGAGCGGGCTAACTATCATTCCTACACGACTTTATGTGAATGACAAAGGGCTTGCCAAACTTGATATTGCCCTTGCACGCGGCAAAAAGAACTACGATAAACGCCAATCGCTCAAAGAAAAAGATGACAAACGCACAATGGAGAGAGTGATGAGGAGATAAATTTATTTGTAAATGCGCATCCTTCAAAACGCGCCTGTGCTTGCATATTTATTAACACTTTTTGCCATTATTTATGCTTCTGCAGCAGCCACCCCATGTTCTACATAAAAAATCTGAAAATTGTCGGTTTTTTTCCGCAAAATTTCGTCTAAATGTTTGCGATTTGTGTCTGTAATAAAAATTTGTCCGAACATTTTTTCCGACACAATTTCCACAATCCGTTCTACTCTTTTTCCGTCAAGTTTGTCGAAAATGTCGTCCAGCAGTAGCAGTGGCGCGAATCCGTTTGTTTGGATCAGGAAGGCAAACTGCGCAAGTTTCAGCGCTATTACAAATGTTTTGCATTGCCCTTGCGAGCCGAATGTTTTTATGGGGAAACTATTAAGCAAAAATTCGAGATCGTCTTTGTGAATTCCAACGGTGGAGAAGCCCAAAATTTTGTCGCGCTCGCGGGCTGTTCTCATCTTTTCCAAGATATTGTCTGTACTGTTATATTGCGACTGATATTTTAACGTAACCTGCTCTGTTTCAGCGCTTATCTTATTGTAAAATTCTTGAAAAACGGGCGCGAAATTTTCCAAAAAGAAGTTCCGCTTCTCAAAAATATAATTCCCGTTGTCAGCCATCTGCATTTCCAGAATTTCGAGCAGCGAATTGTCCATAATTTCGGCTTTGAGCAGCGAATTTCGCTGCGAAAGCGCGTTGTTGTATGCCAATAATTTATTGAGATAAGGTTTATCATACTGCGATATCACTCCGTCCACAAATTTGCGCCGCTCGTTGCTGCCTTCTGCAATCAGTGCAACATCGGCGGGCGAAATCAGCACAAGTGGCAACAGCCCGATGTGGTCGGAAAGTTTGTCGTACTCTTTTTTATTGCATCTGAATTGCTTGCGCTGTCGGCGTTTCAAGCCACAGGAAATTTCGGTCGCTGCCAAGTCTGCCTCCACATCCGCCTCTGCAAAAACATATTTCCCATTGAGCATGAAAAAATCAGCATCGTGCCTAATATTTTGATTATCAATGGAATGAAGATGGCTTTTACAAAACGAAAGATAATAAATAGCATCAAGCAAATTGGTTTTCCCCATGCCGTTGTTGCCAATAAAGCAATTAATTTGTGGCGAAAAAACCAGATTTGCCTCCTCAATATTTTTATAATTTAATATGGAAACCGACTGTAAAAACATAAATCCGACACTTTCATCTGTTTATATCTTATTTTTAAGGTCAGATGGAACTCACACGACAACATAATCATAAGCTTGTGTGTTTTGTTAATCGTGTTCGTTTCATATAGATTTTATATATTTGTGTTAATATTGCTAATTGCTAATTGATAAAGTTGTTAGTTCAAAACGCCTGCATATCACACAGTTTTTTATAATAACCGTTTAAGGCAATTAAATTTTCGTGCGTTCCGCGTTCCACAATTTTTCCTTCATTCATTACGCAAATTTCGTCTGCACGCTTAATTGTAGATAGCCTGTGCGCTACAACAAGTGTAGTTCGGTTTCTCATCAAATTTTCGAGAGCCTCCTGCACTAATTTTTCGCTTTCGGTGTCGAGGGCAGAAGTTGCCTCGTCAAGTATCAAAATCGGCGGATTTTTCAGAATTGCACGTGCAATGCTGAGCCGTTGGCGCTGCCCACCCGAAAGTTTGCTGCCCCTGTCGCCAATTGTGGAGTAGTAGCCCTTTTCGGTTGCCACGATAAAGTCGTGGGCATTAGCAATTTTAGCAGCTTGCTCAACCTGCTCAAAGGTTGCTTTTTCCACCCCGAATGCAATATTGTTGAAAAAAGTGTCGTTAAAAAGGATTGCCTCCTGATTTACATTGCCCATTTTGGCACGCAAATCATTCATTGTTACGCTTTTAATATTAATATTGTCAATAAAAATGTCGCCTTTTTGGACATCATAAAATCGTGGCAACAAATCTACCAGAGTAGATTTGCCCGAGCCGCTTTGCCCTACCAGCGCAACCGTCTTTCCTTTTGGAATACAGAGGTTTATATCCTGCAATATCCAGTCGTTTTCGTATTTGAACCAAACATTTTTGTACTCAATTTTATCGGCAAAGTCGCCGCATTTTTCGGGCGCAGACGGGTCTGTAATCGTATTCACCGTATTAAGAATATTATCTACACGTTCCAGCGAAGCCATACCCTTCTGAATGGCATACGCCCCACGCGAAAGGTCTTTGGCGGGGTTTATTATACTGTAAAAAATAACGAGATAGTAAATAAACGAAGCGGCGTCAATCGGGCTGTTGTGGTGCAAAATGAGCGTCCCGCCAAACCACAACAAAATAGCAATTACCACAGTGCCTATAAATTCGCTCAGCGGGTGCGCAAGTTCAAATCGGCGGTTGATGCGGTTGAATGTGCGGCGAAGGGTTTCGTTAAGAGCGTTGAAGCGCGTCTTCATCTTCGCCTCGGCATTAAACGCTTTAATGATGCGTAATCCACTCAAGGTCTCTTCCAACTGCGAAAGAAACTCGCCGTGCTGCGCCTGACCCTCACGGGAAGTTCTGCGAAGCGAACTGCTGATTTTCCCTATCATAAAACCGCTGAAAGGCAACAAGATAAGCACAAAGATTGTCAATTGCCAACTTATTACCAGCATCACGGCAAGATATGCCAAAATTGTTATCGGATTTTTGAAGATAAAATTCAGCGAACTTATGATTGAGTTTTCCACTTCGCTCACATCACTTGTCATACGAGACATCAAATCACCTTTGCGCTCGTCTGTGTAGTAGCCAAGAGGTAGAGATAACACTTTGTTGTACAACCGATTACGCAAATCGCGTAAAACGCCTGTACGAATTGGAATTACAAAATAACCGGAAAAATAAGCGCTGCAAGTCTTCAACAAAGTCATAACAACGAGAAATATGCCAATTAGCAGCAATGCCGTTTGCGCACCGTGTGTGATTATCAGTTGTTCTACGCCGTATTTTATATTGTTTACAGTTCCTTCAATTACGGCATTTAAACCGTCGCCGTATTCCCAATTAACATATTGCGTTTTTGCCTCCGAAGCGCCGAAAAGAATATTGAGAACAGGGATAATGGCGGCAAAAGAGAACAAACTGAACAGAGTGGAAAGCAAGTTCAGAAACACAGTGAGAAACACATATTTCTTGTATGACGGCAAAAAACGTTTGAGTAAAATAAAAAATTGTAACATTAAAAAATTTTTAACCTCTTTGTTTATTCTGATGTGATATTAATCATTGTTGGGTTTAATAAGAATCCAACTCAAAACAGATGTGCATATTGAAAGTAATATGCTGAATACTAATGCGCTGACAAACCCGTTAATGAACATTCTGTCAATAAAAAAGTCGGCAATATACACCATTAACGCATTGATAATCAGCATAAAAAGTCCCAATGTGAGAACAGTAAAAGGCAACGCAAAAAACGAGACAACAGGCTTGACAAAAACATTGAGTAAAGCCATTGCCAGCGAAAAAAACATTGCGGTTTTGAAATTATCCAAATGTACCTGAATTTGTGTAAGGTTGTAAAAATCAAACAGTTTTGGCAACATAAAGGCTATAAATGCGACTATAAAAAATCGAAGAATATGTTTTTTCATCATCTAAGTTTTCAGAAATCTCCCTGTTAACAAAGACACGGGGTCGCCGCGCCTTCATGTAAAAAATTAAAAGACAATATACGGATTAAGCAACATTTGACCGATTAAAATAATTTAAACCGAAAACTATTATGCACTTGCGGTTTAAAACTCTGCCATACAGTTTGTTATAACCTGAATATTCCAATGTAAAACGATACAGATTTTTTATTCCAATCCGTTGCTTGCAAGCCGGAAGCCTGTGTTTGGGCTTTTGGTATCCGGTGTTGCAGAGGCGCGGAAAAACACCCTCATCGCATCCGTGCTGTCGCTGTATCCGCCGCCACGCACAATGCGCTCTGTCCCCGTTTTTGGACCCACAGGGTAAAGGTGAAACCCGCCTGTATAATCGCTGCGCCAGTCGTTGCACCATTCGGCAGCATTGCCCGACATGTCAAAAATTTCAAGTTCGTTTGGCTCTTTTACCCCGATTGTACTCAAACTGTTACCCGAATTTGCCGAAAACCACGCTACATCATCAACAATGTCGCTGCCACTGTAAATGGTTTGCCGACTTTTGTTGCCACCGCGTGCCGCATATTCCCATTCCGGCTCAGTGGGCAAACGGTACGTCAACCCGCTGGCGGCATTGAGTTTGATTATAAACTCTTGAATTTCGGTCCAACTGACATTGGTAACGGGAAAATCCCTGCTGATTGCAGGAGAGGGATTATTGCCCATAACGGCTTCCCACTGCGCTTGCGTTACCTCGTGCTTGCTGATATAAAAATTCTTCAAAACAACTTGATGTACAGGCGTTTCGCCAGCCTTGCAATCTTTTTCGCAGCCCATCATAAAAATCCCGCCCTTTACAAGCACCATATCTTCGGCAATAGGCGCAATAATATTTGTCTTTACCATCTCATTTTCTTCGGCTATTGCCCTGTCGCATTGGCTGATTAGTGCGTCAACACGCTTGCTATCAATGCAACTAACGGACTTTGCGGCGACAAATTTCTCTCGCGCCTCGTCAAATTTTCTCAGTTCCATTAATTCGTATGCAGTTGACAACCGGCTCGAACAGTCTATTTTTGCAAGCGCCGTTTCTATATTATTCTGATTGCCTGTCATTTGGGCTGCAAGCGCAGCCAATTTATAGGCGTTTTCGGCTGCTTTGTAGTCGGACATGTTGAACATCGAGTCGGCAGACAGCATTAATTCGCTAAATTGACTTGTCTGTTCCTGTGTTGTAACGGCGGCGGTCGACTTTTCAATCGCCTGCTCACGCTCGCGTGCTTTGGCAGCGGCTGCTGCTGCGCGTGCGGCGGCTTCGCGTTGAGCACGCTCTACGGCTTTGCGAGCCGCTGAAGATGGTTCTTTTTCCTGAGGTGCAACATCGTCAGACTTCACCTTCACCTCCGGCTCGCCAGCGGGCTTGACACTATCGGGAGGCTGTACTGCGTTTCCGGCAAGCGCATCATCGCACTTTTGCAACCACGTGCGTGCTTCTGCTTTGGCTTCGGGGGTGATGTAAGCGCAACTCATTGCAAACGAAAAATGCTTTTTTGCCGTTGCATAATCTCCTTTATTGAACAAGTCTATGCCCTGATTATAACGAGCATCGTAGCAACTGTTTTTTTGCGCTGTGGCTGCTGTGGCAACGCAAAAAATAAAAAACATTAATAAAATTCTTGTTTTCATTTTAATTAAATTAGCGAAATTGTGTAAATTAAAGTCCTTAATTGATTTGAATGTACTGCCACAAAACTATTGTATATAATGAATAAATAAATAAAATATCTACAAAAATAATTCATTTTTTTTATTTAACGCAATTTTATAACTTTTATTTACTGTACATTACATGCATTAAATAATATTTTTAATGAATTAAATAATTGTAATACAGATTGTTATAATCTAAATAAAATAATGTGTGCCGTAAATTATTTTTTTAAAGTTTTCAGTTATCAAAAACCTGTCAGGTTTTAAAAACCTAACTTTTTGATATATATTATAAATCAATAAGTTATAAAGGGAACTCCTAAAAACTAGATTATTTTAGGCGGACAAGTTTTCAAAAGCGCAGTTTACTAATGTAAATGAGCATTTTGAAAATGAAGTCCAACGACAAATAAGCAGTTTTTAGGAG
>JAISWT010000223.1 GCA_031271005.1 Prevotellaceae bacterium
CTCCTAAAAACTGCTTATTTGTCGTTGGACTTCATTTTCAAAATGCTCATTTACATTAGTAAACTGCGCTTTTGAAAACTTGTCCGCCTAAAATAATCTAATTTTTAGGAGTTCCCTAAATATTTCTGCTGTCCGTTAAACATTTTTTGCTCAAAAAAATCAGGGCTGATTTCTAATGATTGAAATCAGCAGGGCAAACGGCTGAAAGCCGTACAATCAATAGCGTAGGACAACGTCCTACGAAACAGAACGCGAATAATACACAAGCACCAACGGGGCGTAATCAATATGGTAACAATATAAATATCAAATAATTATGGAATAGGATGAACGGTATTTGTGGAATTAGGATTTAGATTACGCCCCTGCGGGGCTTGTCCTTTGGCTCGTTGCCAAATCGCAGGGCGTTGCCCTACGCTATTGATTTTGGGTTTTCAACCCAAGGTGCAGGAAAAAAATTTAGCTGCGCAGGAAAAAACAACGAGCGGCTATCTCTAAAAATTGGTAGGCGCTCGTTGTCTTTTTCGCTTACTTACACTTTCGTAAATTTTGCGCTTTTCAGCATTGCTTGCAATTTAGCGCCGGGGGTAAAAATTACTCCCGTTTTTTTCACTGCCGTTGCTGTTACTTCTGACTTCGCCATCGGGTTACTCTTCCACAGTGAAGTTCGCATTCAGCGTTGCGTTACTGTTGCCGCCCACCCACAGAGTGAACTCACCCGGCTCTGTTTTGCGCTTCAAGTCGCTGCCGTAGAATGCCAAGTCGTTTGCCGCTATCCTGAATTCTACTGTTTTACTTTGCCCAGCATCAAGGCTAACGCGCTGAAAGCCTTTGAGTTCTCTTACCGGTCGGGCAATAGAGCCAACAAGGTCGCGCACATACAGTTGAGCCACTTCAACGCCTTTTATTTTTCCTGTGTTTGTTAAGGTAAAACTGACTTTCAAACTGTCTGTTTTGGAGATACTGTTTGCCGAAAGCGACAAATCCGAATATTCAAAAGCGCTGTAACTCAATCCGTAGCCAAAGGGGAAGAGCGGGTCTCGTCCGCTGTCAAGGTAATAGGATGTATTTCCGAGCGATGTTTGCCCCGCCTCCAAAGGAATATGTTCCAAAGTTACAGGATTATCCGGCGCGGGGCGTCCTGTGTTGTTATGATTGTAGTACATAGGCGCTTGCCCCACTTCGCGCAACATTGTTACAGGCAGTTTGCCGCTCGGATTTTCTTTGCCAAAAATCAGGTCAAAGAGCGCCACGCCGCCCATCGTTCCGGGATGGAAACAGTATAAAACAGCATCTGCATCATGCAAGTTGCGCTCGATAGTAAGCGGACGCCCTGCCATAACTGCCATTATTACAGGTTTTCCTGCGCTTTTCACCGCAGACAGCAGTTCCGACTGCCTGCCAACCGGATTCAGACTGGACAGCGAATGCGCCTCGCCCGAAAGTATTGCCTCTTCGCCCAGCACAACAACTGCCACGTCAGCATCGGCAGCCGCGGCTTTCGCTTTGGCAAAATTGCCGGCGTTTAAATCGCGCGAGTAAGCCAAGCCCGCTTCATAAACGTACTTAACGTGCGTATATTCGGTTTGCAAGGCTCGCAGCGGCGTAACCGTTTTTTCCTTTTCTCCGTCAAAACTCCAAGTTCCAAGTTGGTCGTGCGGCGCGTGCGCCATTGGTCCTATCAGCGCAATTTTTACATCTTCTTTTAAAGGTAAAATATTTCCCGCGTTTTTTAACAGTACCGCCGATTCCACAGCCGCACGGCGAGCCAGTTTCAAACTTTCGTCTGTATAAGCAATGCTTTGAGCGGGCGCGTATGGATTTTCAAAAAGCCCCAGACGCAATTTTACGCGCAGGATATTTCTTACGGCATTGTCAATGGTTTCCATCGACACCTTCCCTTCCCTGACGAGTTCGGGCAGGAAGCGTATGTATGTGCGCGATACCATTTCCATATCAAGTCCTGCATTTGCCGACAGTTCGGCAACGTGCTTACCGTCTTTTGCAAAGCCGTGCGCAATCATTTCGTCCATCGAAGCCCAGTCTGACACCACAAAACCGTCAAACTTCCATTCGTTGCGCAGCAGGTCTTTGAGCAGATAACTGTTTGCGGAAGACGGTATCCCGTCATTGTCGTTGAATGAAGTCATCACCGTTTGCGCACCCGCTTTTAGCGCCATCTCAAAAGGCGGCAGATATACGTTGCGCATCAGCGCAGGCGGAATGTTTGTGCTGTTGTAGTCGCGTCCGCCTTCGGCAGCGCCGTAGCCGGCAAAATGCTTGAGGCAGGCTGCGAGTGAGTTTTCATCGGTCAAAGAGTATCCCTGAAATCCGCGCACCATAGCCGCGCCCATCGTTCCGCCAAGGTACGGGTCTTCGCCAAAACTTTCAGCAATACGCCCCCATCGTGGGTCGCGGCTGATGTCAAGCATGGGCGCGAAGGTCCAGCGAATGCCCACAGAGCGTGCTTCAACAGCCGCCGCCCGAGCGCCTGCCTCTGCCAATGCGGGGTCGAAAGTAGCAGCCTGACCGAGCGGAACAGGAAAAATAGTTCTGTAACCGTGGATAATGTCTCGCCCAAACAGCAGCGGAATACCCAAACGGCTCTCTTCCACAGCAATCTTTTGCAGGCGATTAAGCATTTCAACATTCTCTACATTGAGCAGCGAGCCGATTGCGCCGTTGCGCAAAGGCTGAAGGAACTGTTTTTCAACATCTTTGCCGTCATAAAAACTGAGTTGATTCATTTGACCCGTTTTCTCTTCCAAAGTCATTTTGGCAAGCAGTTCTTCTACTTTCATGTTTATGTCCGCTTCCGAGCGGGCGCTGTAAACTGTTTGCGCCGAAACAGAAAGACAAAAAACCGACAATAAGAATGTGAGAATTGATTTTATTTTCATCTGTTTATAATTTATTTTTTTAAAGATTAAAAGTCCTGATTAATAGTTATTAGTGATTAGAGTTTAGAGTTTAGAGTTTAGTTTTCAGTTGATAAATATCAGTTCGTAATTCGTAATTCGTAATTAAAAATCTAATAACTAAACTCTAAACTCTAATAACTATTTGTTAAGGTGAATGTACTGACTAACAATAAAAGAACTTGCTATTGCATTTTTCCATTGATATACATAATGATGAATACTTGCTACTTGCTAATTACCAGTCGGTCGGCAAAGGGTCGCCGCCGGGACCACCGGGGCCGCAAGTACTGCATGGCTGATACTAATCTTCAAGACCCTGTGCAAACGCTTCCTGAAGTTCTGTGATTTCCAACTCCGGCGTTTGATATATTTCCAGATATTTTTCTGTTTTCATTTTTATTTTTATTTAATTAATTTAAGTATTAATTGCTAATTACTAATTGCAAACAACTACTTTTTGCGTTTTGGTTTCCTTCGCTGTGCGAGCCGTTACCAGATATGCGCCTGCGGGCAGTTTCTCGCTTACGGTGTAAGTTGCAGCGCCGCCTGTTGCCGCATTGAATACCTGTGCGCCGCTTACGCTGTACACCGTTACGTTCTGCAATGCCTCTGACGATACAACCGTTATTTTGCCGTCGCGTACAAATGCCTGAACGTTAGCGGTTTGAGTTGCAGGCGCTCCGGTGGGTACGGGCGCAAAATGCAATGCAAAGCGCGCGCTGACGCTGCCGTCAATTGTTGTCGGATAATCGTAAGTGGAAAGTCCTGTGAGGTCAGTTGGCTGCGATTCCAGATTGTCTGTCAGCATTACCGTGCAATTGTACGAATCCATTCCTGCCAACGACAGGGTTATGGGACCATTGTAGTCTGCAATTATTCCCAACGGAACGGTTACATTTTCCTCGTTTTCATTAATGGCATTGATACCCAGTTGAACATCGTTTTTCAAAGTGAAAATTTGCGGATATTCAAGCAAACCGCCGTTAATAAAATCGAGGTCAAAGTTGCCGATTGCAGTGGAACTGCCGTACTGGTTGCGTTTTAGGATTGTATAATGCGAGCCGTTTTCATTTGTAGCAGTTACGGTCATTCTTTCGCGCGTTGCGGCAGCAAACGCAGGCGCAAGCGCGTTTGCAGGTTTTGTAAATGAAAGGGGTCCGCCTCCATTATTTACAGCAAGAAATCCTGTCCACGCAGCAATTTCATCATCATGTGGCGCAAAAGACAAGCCTTTGTCGTCGTTAAGTGCATAATAACCCACTTTGATAATGTCGCCATTGTCTGCCAAGTCTTCAATATTAATTGGCACAGTGTATGGATTGCCCAAAAGCGAATATTTTGCAGTTCCTGTCGCAGGAATATTAATGCTGAAGTTTCCTGCAAGCGTATGATTATTATCAAATGTTAAAATTCCATTGTTCCAGTTTGCATTGCCATAACTTGTAGTTCCTTCCACATCGCTAGGACTTACCTGATAGGCAAAAGCCTGTCCCTGTGAAAATGAATAATTTTCATTGGTTTGAGTTGTCCATGTAAATGTATTTGTGGTGGTGGAATTCATTGTTCTGATTGCTACGCGCGGCGCATTATTAAACCCAAAATCGCCTGCCGTCCATTGTTCAAACGGCGCAGAAACCAAACGCCAAATGCCTACGGCTTCAATGCCGTTTTCGGACACATCAAGAGTTAGTACGCAGGTTGAACCGTACACGTAAGTCAAATTCAAGTTGGGGTAGCAATCGTCCAGCACAGTTGCATCTCCGTCCGGCTCAAGCAACTGATATAATAAATATCCATCATAAACAAGGGCTGTTCCTTTGGGTATTGTAATTCCCTCTTTGGGCGTAAATGTTACCGTCAGTTTATCTTCGCTCATTGTTTTTGTAACCAGACTGCCGGCAGGCAAGTCGCCTATTGTAAGATCATTCAAAACAAAACCGTCAGCGCGATATTTTGTGGTTGCTTTGTATGTTTCATCGTATCCTTCCAGCGTGGCAATAATTGCTCCGTTTTCAGCCGTAATCCACGTAAGATAAACTGCGTCTTCGTCGCTGTTTTTTATTACATTATGATCGTCTTCCGGATTAAAGAAATAACTGCAAACAGCAGACCGTCCCACTGTTTCATCAGGATTATTAACAGTTAAAGGAATGCTTTGCGACCATTCGGAATCGGTATAAAGGGAAGAATTACTGATTGCGCGTACTTTTATATTAAAGTTGCCATTTACGGGAACGGGCAAAGTTGAACCGCTTGTGAAGTTTGGAACAGAATACAACATTGTTTCATCTAAATATATGCCGACAGTAAAACTTCCTGCATTGGCATCGCCTGTAAAAATCAGATTGTTGTCGGTCAAATTCAAATCCACAGGCGTTGCAAGTTGCGTTGAGACTGGGCAGTACGAGTCATAAACATAAGCGGCAGTCAGTGTCAGAGGGTTACCGTAGGCATCGCTATTAGAAGCGGTAAGCCATTCTGTTGTAGCGCTGTAAGTAATAAGCGCTCCGGGCACTATTGAAACGCCTGTTATCGGGCGGAAAACTTGCGGATTGTCTGTGGCTCCGCCTATTTTTTGAACAAGTCCGGATATTCCCGCTACTTTAAACCCTGCTGCTTGCACGCCATTGCTGCGCCATGCTGCGCCATCGCCCGCTATTGTCCAAAGCATATCGCCTATCTGATAGGTATCTCCGACTGCCTGCGCGGTTTCCCACGAGAACAATGCACCCGAACCCAAGTTTGCTAAACAGTATTGCGAATTGTCCTCAACGCTTGCGCCTGTGGCAGTATGCGTCCATGTAACCGCAGCCGAAGCATCGGAATTGGCATAGTTCGCCTCACTGTCGGAGGCTACAACAGTAATGTTAAAAGTTCCGTTTAAAGGCAACGAAAGCGTTTGCCCGCTTGCGCTAACCTGCAAGGTTGTAATCGCAACAGACCCCAGACTTACATTAACCAGATAGTTGTCGGCGTTGGCTACAGGCGTGAAGGTAAGCGTGTTATTAGCGTCTATACTTACATCTGTTGGCGTTGCAAGTTTCAGAGCATATTGCCCTGTGCAATTTGTCCCGTAAGAATATGCAGGAAATTCAACCGACCAATCATAGGCATCGCCGTTGGTTGTTGTTCTATATTCAACCAGATTGTTGTAAATAATTTGCGTGCCATATACAACAGGTTGATTTGGGGAATAAATCAATTCGGTGGAGTTGTTTCCGCCCGATACCAGCGTAAACTTATTCCCATTTCCGTTAATCAAAAAATTACCGGCGTTCATTGCCGCTCTAAATGAAACCACATCATCGGGTATGTCCGAGTGAGGTAAAATCTTAACAGAGAGGTTTCCATTTGCTAAGGTTTCCCATGTAAAAGCAACTTTCGGGTTGCCTGTGCCTGTTTCATAATCATAATTCCACGCACATATTTCGGAAACGAAATTTGTGATAACCACGCGGTTGTCCCTAAGCGTGTATGTAACTTTCATCAAATTGGAAGTTATGCCTGAAACAGGTACATCGGGAACGATAAGCGAAGCGTTGTTGTCGGGTTTTCCTGCTTCCGGAAAATCGTCATAGGCGACCATTGTAACATTGTTAACAGGCGTTCCGCTTATTGTTACCGAAGCGGCAGTTTCAATAATGGCGGTGTAGGTATATGAACCGCTCGCCTTTGTCATTTCAATGGCGCTGCCGTTGCTTGGGGTAACAAAAACTTTTCCGTCAGGCAATACTGCAGTAAAGCTTGCAAACATATTATTATCCCATTTTGCTGCGGCTCTTACCACTGTTTGATTGCTTAATGCGGGCGTAAAACCGCTAAAACCGAGTTGCTGACCTTCCAAGTCATTGCCATTTACGCCCTGTCCGATTGAAAACCATGATTTTGCTCCGTCAAATTGAACGATGTACGTATCAATGTCTTCCGGCTGGTTATAGCCATTTTCGTAATAAGCGCCGAAAATGAAACTTTGGTCGGGTCCTCCCCACCCTTCCGCTATAAAGCCCCATGCGCCTGCGTTTTGCGTTCCGAGCAGCGTTGCCGCCGCTAAAATCAAATAAATTTTTTTCATTATGTCCTCCTTGTATTTATTTTATATTTTTAAAGATTAAAAGTCTAAATAATAGTGAATAGTGAATAGTGAATAATTAATAATTAATAATGAAAAATGAATTAAAATTACAAAAGCCGCACGCCTTGCTCCCCTCTCCTTGGGAGAGGGGCTGGGGGGTGAGGTCTAATAACTAATAACTGTTCCCTGATTTACGCTTAAATTTTTCTTACAACTGTCTTTTGTCTATGTTCTATGCTCTATGTTCTATGTTCTATCGTTCTAAAAATCTATCTTTGTTACTTTAATATTTTCTGCGAATAATGTATATTCTGTCCATCGCTTGCCTCAATGATATACATTCCCTGCGGCAATACAGAAATATCGACAATAGCCGTGCAGGAGTCAATGAGTTTTGTAAGCACTCTTTCGCCTGCGAGCGAAAAGATATTGAGCCTCAGCGGGAAGACATCAGTTTTTATTTCCAGTTTGTTGTTTTCAAGCGAAGCAATTGTCAGTTTGCCGTTTGTCAGATTGTTTTGCAGTGTGCTTACATCAGGCTTTTGATATACCCTAACATAGTCAATCAAAAATTCCTGCGGCCATATATTTTGGTCTATTCCCTGTGCTCCGCCCCAGTTTCCGCCAACGGCGAAATTGAGAATGACATAAAAATTACGGTCGAAGGGCCACTGCGCCGAGTTTGTGAATGTGTTGTTGTATGTGTGAAACAGCACATCGTCCATATACCATTTGATATATCCCGGCTCCCAGTCGATGCGAATTTTGTGGAACTCGTCCGGGTTGTCCATATAGATGCTGCTCCCGTCTCCATTTCCGCCCGAGCCGTCGCCGCGGTGCACTGTGCCGTAGATTTTGTTCGCATCGTAGCCCACAAATTCCATAATATCAATTTCGCCGCTGTTTGGCCAGCCTCCGTATACGCTTTCCTGCGGCATCATCCATATTGCGGGCCACGTTCCGCGTCCTGCGGGCAGTTTGAAGCGTGCTTCTACCCGTCCGTATTTGAAAAACTTTTTGCTTTGCGTCCAAATTTTCCCCGAAGTATAAGCGTGATTTTGATATGTTTCCTTAATGGCTTTGAGTACCAGGCAGCCGTTTCGCGTAAAAATATTGTTCGCGTTGCCTGTGTAATATTGCAGTTCGTTGTTGCCGAAGCCGCCGCCGGCAATTTGCGGGCTCCAAATAGCCGCATCGTACGAAGCGCCGTCAAATTCGTCGCTCCACACAAGTTGAAATTCTCCCGGCAGTTCTATCTCCTCTCCCGATAAGGCATCGGGGTCCGGGCTAAATTCGATGTCGTCAATATAAACGGTGATTGCCTGCGGTGGGTAATCCGTTCTGTCGGGCATAATAAAAAAGTCGTCAAAACTTTTGCCGCCCGCGCCTCCCATGTCAAACACAATATCTTTCCAGCCGCTGCCCGCCGTATATTGCCGCGTGTTTGAAAACGAGTCGGCATCGCCGTTGTTTTCAAGTTTGAACGTAACATCGCCGTCTGCTGTTTTCAACATTTTGAGGTGCGCATATCTGTACTGATTTTCAAAAGTTCCAAAAGTCAGGGTTATATAATTGCGCAAAATGACGCCCGCATAGTTTGCAGTGTTTGTGTTGCGTATAATTTTCATCACTTTTGCGCTGCTGTTAACGGCATCAGGCGCAGGATTATCCACAATCTGAAACGTAACCCAGCCGTTGTCAACGGGCTGCCAGTTTTTGGACGCGCCTTCAAAGTTGTCGAGCAAAATATTGTCGGCTGCTTCTGCCGACACTGCCAGCGAACCGAAAAAGAGTAATATGTAACAGAATTTTTTTATTCGCATAATTTTTTTTAATGACAATTTAATAATTACTATTTGCTAATTGCTAATTGCTAATTGCTAATTGTAAAGTCATGTTTCACAGTTCGAGTTATTTTTGTCTATTGTCTAAAAGTCTATGTTCTATGTTCTATGTTCTAAAAATCTATTTTCTAAAAATCTATTTTAATCCAGTTAAGCGCACAGTTTCCGTCAGTTACTTCGAGGCGAATAATATGCCGTCCTTTTGATATTTGAACGGGAAAAACGCTTGTTGTCCATGTTTGCGTTTGTGCAAGAGATGCAAATTCGGCAATTTTTCCGTCAATATAAATATTCAAATCGGTATCCAAAGCGGCAATGTTGCGCAGTTCAATATTATAAGTTGCGTCTTGGGTAAGTTCAGCCTGATATTCCACCCAAATTTCGTTCGTAAAATTGTAAATATCCAAGCCTCCGCTTTGGTCTGTTGTGGGGCGAAAATGCACCGACCGCGCAAAGCCCGTTCTGTTTGTCCACTGAGAAAGGTTGCAGTTTGTAAAATGCTCCGCTTCAATCTGTTTGCCTGCCAGGGCGTAATAATATTTGTCGCAGGCGCTCATTGCGGTAAACACTTTTCCGCGTTCGGTCAGTTCGGGCGGATATGTTTTAGTAATCAGTTGCATATACGGCGTCTCTTCAACGCCTGTTCTGTCCCATTTTGGAATAAACCATGCATAGCGTTCTATCGCGCTGTCGAGTTCCATATAAATAATTGCTTCGCTCATAAACTGCATTTGCGCCGTTGAAGACGCAGTGTTTTCCCATGCGCAAAATTCGGTCATCCATATTGGCTTGCCGTATTTTTTAAACCTTTCCACATAGGATTTCATCGCGCCGGCGCTGCCCATATAGCAGTGAATAGCAATGGCGTAAATATCGTCCGGATTTATCATTGCAAAGAACTCGTCAAGCCACTTAATCGGGTCGCTGTAGTTTGCCAACGTTCCGTAGTTCATAGCAGGCGAAACGATTTTGAGGTTCAATTCTTTGGCAATGTTTGCCAGTTGTCCCCACCTGTCGGCGGCCTGAGACGGGGTCATATTTGCCTGGTCGGTGAGGTTCGGCTCGTTGAACGCCAGAATGTATTTGCAGTCGGGGTTGGCGGCAACCCACTTGCGCAATGCGTTTTCGTTCACGCCGTTCCACGCCATAGGCACGTATGCAATATCGTAAAAGTCAGCCGAATGATCAATGTTTGCATTAAGGTCAATCCCCCAGTTGTAAAACCATGTGGCAGCAGGCGACAGCAGCGCCATATCTTCGTCCGGAAAACCTGCAAAACTGTACGAGACGCCGCGTTTGGGGCTTTTTGCCTGTTCGTAATGTACGGTTTCGGGCGGCTCAGGCTCACCGCCTGTTTTGTTGCAGGCAACAAACATAATGATTGCAACCGTAAATAAAAAGATTTGTATGTTTTTCATTGTTCAAACAGAATATTATAAGTAAAAAAAACTGAAATTCTTTTTTGGGAATAAGCGGGGCAATCAAGCCCGCTTACTCTGATTTTTGTTGTTTAATAAACCGTGCAACTGTTGTATAACGTTTAATTTGCAGGTTTATAAACAAACGCAGCATCTACATCCAGTTGATAATTACCTTGTGTTGCTATCAGTAATCCCAATGTGTAAAATGCTTTTAATGTACCATCAGGTTTAAGTGTAACGCCATCTACAAAAGGCTGCGACCAGTCAACTCCTGCGTCAAAGAAAGTACTCATTGGAAATTCCAGCAATTTCCACTCTCCCTGCGTATTTGCCGACCACACAGTAGAACCGAGAGTTTCTGTTGTGGGCCATTCGCCTGTGCCTGTTGTACTGAAAACGGAGAACTTCACGAAGTCGGAAGCAGTGGTAGAATTAGCCTTGTATGTAATTACAAGGACATAATCACCTGTAACGCCGCTTAAATCCAATGTTCTGTGAACAATTTTAAGTCCGCCGCAACCATTGCCCACCCAGTCGCCTGTTTGCGTGGCATACAGTGAAATCCATGTTGCCTGCTCGCCAAACGAATTAGGTCCCAAAGGGCTTCCGCCTGCAAGTGTGTTGCCCCATATTTCCAGCAGCGATGTAACTTCAGCGGGAATAGTTCCATCAGCAGAATAAGCGCCGTTCATACGGAGGTCTTCGCTCACTTTGTTTTGAATACGGGCAAAAGAAGTTTCGTCCATTGCAAAGACGTAATAGTTGGAGCCTCCCAGCAGTTTGTCAACGTCAATAGATGCCGGGTCTATAACCGTAACTGCGCAGGGCGCTGACGTCAGGTTATCAATCTTTGCGGTAATGGTTGCCGTGCCTTTTTTCTTGCCTGTAACAATGCCGTTTTCAACTGAGGCTATCGCTGCATCGCTTGAGAGCCACGTAACAGCGCCGGTAGCGTCCGCAGGCGTCAGTTTGACCGCCAGATTTGCCGTTTTGCCTACTTCAACGGTCAGTTCTATTTTACTCAGTTCGATGGCAGTCGCTTTTTTGTCGTCGCCATTGTTGGGTTTTGGGTCATCGCCGCCGCAGGCAGCAAAACCGGTTGCAATTATACATATTGCCAAATAAAAAAATGCTTGTTTCATATATAAAAATTTTAAAAGATTATTGTTTAATTGAAAATTGAAATTTATTTTGCCACGAATTTTTTTTCCATTTAACCCGTGATTCCATATTGTTTTTTTTGTTAATTTTATTTAAAAAAAAGTTGCGTATATTGCTGATAATAAGTAATTTGTAATTTCAATATTTAGAAAATGTTAAAGTCTTGCGTCTCTTGCAGTTAAATATTTTTTTACCGCAAAGAGCGCAAAGGATTACGCAAGGAACGCAAAGTTTATACCGCCAAAGCGGAAGGGCGCTATTTATGTTTTTTTCATTTAACCCGTGATTCGCATTATTCACTATTCACTATTAATTATTCACTATTAATTATTCACTATTCACTATTCACTAAATTCAGTATCCTTGATTTTGCGTCATTGGGTTCAGTGCAATTTCCTGCGAAGGAATAGGAAACAGTTCGTGTTTTCCTTCAATAAAGGTCGCCATTTCTGCCTGCGCTTCGGGGGTTTCTGTAGCCTTGTAAGCGTCCATTGTTTGTTTTGCTATTCCCCATCTGCACAGGTCGAACCATCTGTGTCCTTCCATTGCCAGTTCCACTCGCCTTTCGTGTCGAATTGCTCTTCGCAGGTCTGTCTGGTTGTCGCTGTAAGTTGCGTAAGGGAAGTCGGGCAAAATCTCCGCGTTCCCTTCTCTTGCCCGCGCACGCACCTGATTTAATGCGGCTTTTGCATTTGTCAAGTCGCCCGCTTCGCAGCATGCTTCGGCGTACATCAAAAGGGCGTCAGCAAACCGTATCTGTCTGTTGTTTAACGGTCCGCGCGATGCGTGGTCAAGCGAAGGAATAGAGTTGTCCTTTTCTATCCACATCGTTTTTCGGTTCAGGTAAGGACTTCCGAGATAAATCTCTTCCGCTTGATTTACCATATTGTCTTTGGGGTCAAAAATTGTTTTGTCGCGGCGCGGGTCTCCTGCCTCATATTCGTTGTACAGGTTTTGCGTAGGGTGGTTGAAACCCCATCCGCCGCCCAGTTTTGATGAGCGCGAGCGGGTTAGAATTTGCGTAAAAGCGCCGCGCGTGAATCCGTTTCCTTCTCCATAGTCGCTTGTGGGGTCGGCAGTGTATTGAATTTCAAAGACTGATTCTGCGCCGTTTTCGCCTGCGAGCGTAAAATTGTCGGCATAATCGGCACAGAGAGCATACTGATGCGAGTTAATCAGTTTGTCGCCCCACTTTTTCGCCTGGTCATAGTTTTTCAAGTACAAATTAACTTTCAAAAGCATTGCCTGCGCAGCGCCTGTTGTAACGCGCCCTGTGTCGGCTGCTGTATAGTCGCTTTTTTGCCAAAGACTCTGTTCGGCTGCCGTCAAATCGTCCAAAATAAACTGATAAATTTCGTTCGCTGAGGCGCGGGGCTGCTGCCACTTTTCCGAACTGTTGATTACAAAATCAACTTTCGGCGCTCCGCCAAACAGACGCACAAGTCGGAAATAGTAGTACGCCCTGAGGAAATGCGCCTCGCCAAGCAGACGCTGCTGCAAATTAACCCCGTTTTTGGTTTGCAAAAGCATACTGTCTTTTTCTATGTCCGGAATAATTGTCAGCGCCAGATTGCAGCGTCCTATTCCCTGATATTGAGCGCGGTAGAAGTCGAGCAGATATTGGTTGTCGGTGTTAGTCTTCCAGTTTTCCATATCATATACCACAGCCATATCGCCAATGTTTTGTCCGCCTTTGAGCGCATCGTCCGAGACGACATCGCCAATGAACCATTCGGGGAAATATGTGCTGTTGTATTCCCACATCAAAGGCGCATAGCAGGCGGTAACACATTCCTGCGCGGCAGCGCCGCCGGTGTAATAATCTTCGAGTTTCGACAAGTTGGGCGACGGTTCTTGCAGCCAGTCGTTGCACGAAACTGCCGCCAGCATCAGAACCGACAGAATTATTGAGTTTAAAAAATGTTTTATGCTGTTCATGTTGAAAATTTTATTTAAGGTTTATTATTTATTTTACTTCCGGTTGAGACCCGGTTTCTACTTTAAAGTTTCCGTGTGTAATTTACCACAACAGGATAAGCATAACGTAAAGGCATTGGCAATTGGTCATTCACTTGATCTTCTTTTGTTATTTTCTGTAAGTCAGGAGTTGATAATGTAATTATGTTTTTGGGATATTGCCTTATACTTTCCAAATCGCTTAAACTTGGCGGTTTTTCGTTTGTAGTAATTTGTGAATACCCCGGATTAGCAATTAAACACAAAAAAAATAATATTTTCGTTTTCATTGTCGTTTCAATTTAAAAAGTAAATATTCTGTCTGTTCATAATTGAACAATTTTAATGCTTGGTATGCGACCGTGTAAGAGGCTGTCAGAATAATTTTACGCCGAAAGTTATCGCCCTCGCCATAATATTCGCCATTATATAATTCAAGCACAAGCATATCATTAAGATTTTTAAACGGGTCTAAACACTGTAAATCCAAAACAACATTCATGTCAATGCTATGAGCAACAGCCCTATATTCAGTCTCAAAAGTAAGCGTGTAACAATCCTTGCAATTTTCTGGCGCCAGTTCGGTTAATTTTCCTGTTTGAACATTCACAATTCCTGCCAGTTTCCAGTGCGTTCCTGCCAAAGAAGATAAATAAGGCTCTGTCTTTGACTGTGTGCAATTTGCTAATAATAACAGAGCAGCAACAATCAATATAACTATTTTCGTTTTCATAATAATACCTCCCTTATTCTGTTAAAATCATTTTTTTTGTATCGACAACCTGACTGTCGGCAATTAAAGAATACATATACATTCCTGCGCCGTACTTTTTGCCGTTTGCCAGAGTTGCCTGCCGTTCATATCATAAATGCACAAAATCGCCTTGCTTACCGTTTGGGGCAAATAAAAACCTATTTCCGTATTTTCGCTAAACGGGTTTGGCGCATTTTGGTAGAGTTCCGCCTGCGCCGCCACTGACAATTTTCATGGAGTATGACTTTGCACTTCCGGACAGATAGAAGACCGTTTCGGCATCACCCAGTGTACTGATAGCAAATTTTGACAGAACAGTGCTTGTGGTAGTTCCAAGTAGCACATTACCATTATCTTGTACTGTCAATTGTGCAAAAGAGAATATCGTAATGCACAATAATACTGTTGAAATAAATATCTTTTTCATCTGTTTAAATTTTATAAGCGATTAAAATTCAATCATTCCCTTGTGTGTCTAAATCTTTAATTTAGTCATGGGTGTTTCATATTCTAAATTTATTTTACTGTTTATTATTTATTTTTTTCCCTGTAATAAAAAATCTTTTTATTCTGCATGCCTTTTCACTGCGTAAATTTCATTTCCCTAAAAACCCCCAGATGTTTTGGTCGAAAACCCTTAGGGCTTTTTTGTCGCCCTTTTTCAAGCTCTGTATTCTCATTTACTGTTAAGTTTTATACACATTTAAAAGTCCAGATTTACCCCAAACATTACTGTACGCGCTTGCGGATAGTTGCCGTAATCAACGCCGCCGCCCACTTCGGGGTCGTAGCCGGTGTATTTTGTAAATGTCAGCAAATTTGCCGCGCTGATATATAGCCGCGCACGGTCAATCTGTATCTTTTGACTTATTTCTTTTGGAAGCGAGTATCCAATTTGCAGATTTTTAAGGCGCAGATATGCTCCGTCTTCTATAAATCGGCTGCTTACGGCGTAGTTGTTTGAATTTCCGTAAGGATTGGGGATTGTTCCGTTCTGATTGTCGGGCATCCACACATTGCGCATTTGCGTTCCCAAAGTCGCATCTCTGCCTTTTCCTTCGGTGCGCGCGCGCATCTGGTTGTAAATTTTGTTACCATAAACGCCTTGAAAGAACGCTGCAATATCAAAATTATAGAAATTGACGCTTAAATTTATGCCGTAAGTAAGCCATGGGAACGGACTGCCCAAATATTTTTTATCAAAGTCATCAATTTTGCCATCCGGCTTTCCGTCTTCGCCGCTGATGTCAGCAAATTTAGCGTCTCCGGCGTGGTAGGGCAACCGGTCAATGTCGTCATAACTGTACAGATATTGCCACGCCTCTGTGTCGCTTTTGAAAATGCCCTGATATTCATATCCGTAAAAAGCAAACAGCGGCAATCCGACATCGCTGCGCTGAAATTCCCAAATTACAGGGTTACCGCCGTTAAGCGCGGTCAGTTCATTGTGTACAAAAGAAACATTGCCGCCTGCTGAATATTCCACTTTTCCTATTCTGTTTGTGTGGTCAAAGGCAATTTCAATTCCCTTGTTGGTAACTGTTCCCACGTTTTTTGTTGCGTCATATCGGTTCCCAACGTGCGCGGGGGCTTTGACGCCCAAAAGCATTTCCTTTGTGTCGCGTTTGTAAATATCGATGCTTCCGCTCAAAAGTCCTTTCCATAAGCCAAAATCAATACCTGCATTCAGTTGCTCGGTTGTTTCCCATTTGCCGCCGGCGTTTACCCATGTAAGCACAGTAGAGCCTTTTTGCAGTTCCTGCGTTTGACCGAGCGGATAATCGACAAATGTTGGTCCCGTGTTAAAAACTTTAAGGGTAAAACTGTCGCCGCTTATTTTGTCGTTGCCTATTTGTCCCCAGCCTGCACGCAGTTTCATGTTGTCCAAAAACATTAAACCTTTGGCAAACGGCTCTTCGCTGATGCGCCACGCCAAAGCCACAGACGGAAAATAGCCCCACGCATTTTCGGGGAACATACTTGAGCCGTCTGCGCGGAAAGTGGCGGTAATCATATATTTGCCTGAATAAGAATAGAACAGACGGCTGATATACGAATTGCGTCTGGTACGGGTAACGCCCTCGCCCGATTCGGTTTTGTCTTCGGTGGTTTGAGGCAAATACCAGTTGGACTCAACAGGATTCAGAATGTTGGCACCCGACCCGCTCAACTGATTGTAACTGTATTCTTCAACAGTCTGTCCAAGCATTAACGAAAAATTGTGTTCTCCTGTTTGGCGCGCGTAAGTTAAAACATTTTCAAATACAAGAGTTGAATAGCGCGACATGCTTTTTTCCAGAAAGTTCTTTTCTGCCTTGTCGTAACTCGAATAAATATATGCGTCTTTGAACAGTCGATGGCGGTTGTTTGCCAAGTCTATGCTTGCATCGGAACGGAAAGTCAAATATTTCACCGGCGTCAGTTCCACAAAAATATCTCCAACCCAGCGTTCGCTGACATCTTCGGGATGCGCGTTCTGCACCATCGAAAAGGGATTTGTTACATTCTTGAAGTTAGAAGAGGCGGCAATTTGCCCGCTCAAATCTTTCCCATTAATATTGACCGAACCATCAGGATAATGTGTAGGGTCCCACGGCGCCATTGCCAGCGCCGCCGACAGTACCGATGCGCCCGGCGACGAGTTGTTGTTCATTGCATTGCGCCCGCTGGATGTGGAAAACGACAGATTCTCGCCCATTTTTAGCCACTTGCGCATTTGATAAGACGTATTTAAGCGCAAAGTCAGCCGCTCGTAATCGGAGCCGATTATTGTTCCTTCCTGATTGAAATAACTCGCCGTAAGCGCATAGACGCTTTTGTCGCTGCCGCCTGTAAATGTCAAACTGTAGTTTTGGATGGGCGCGCCTTCGTGAAAAACGGCATCCTGCCAGTCGGTTTCCTGCTGCGAATAGTCAAAATTTACAGGGTAATACACTTCGTTTCCCAAATTGTAAGCCGAATGCCACGCCGAAAAACCCTGCTCGTTGTAAATCTGCTGCTCGGTACGCCCGTTAGCAAGTTTTACAATTGTGCGGGCAAATTCGTCCCGCTGCATCAAATCAATTTTGCGCCAGCGAGTTTGAACGCCATAATAAGAGTTGAACGAAATTTTGGTTTTGCCGTCTTTGCCGTGTTTTGTTGTTATCAGTATCACGCCGTTTGCCCCGCGCGAACCGTAAATAGCCGTTGCGGAGGCGTCTTTGAGAATTTCGGTGTTTTCAATATCATTGGGACTGAGAAAGGAAATATCGTTAACCATCACTCCGTCAACAACATACAGCGGAGCGCTGTTATTCACTGTGCCAACGCCACGGATACGCACTTCGGCGCCTGCGCCGGGCTGTCCTGTGTTGGCATTGACGGTAACGCCTGCCGCGCGCCCCTGCAATGCCTGACTCAAATCGAATGCAGGCGTTTTTTGCAGCGCATCTGCTTTAATTGACGAAATCGCGCCCGTTAAATCGCTCCTTCGCATTGTGCCGTAACCAATGGCTACAACTTCGTCAAGTAATGTTACCTCTTCTGCAAGCGAAATATTTATAAATTTTCGACCGTTAATATTAACGGTTTGTTGGCGATAGCCAACAAACGAAAATGTCAGTTTTCCGTTTTGAGGCGCAGAGATTTGGAAATTCCCGTCAATGTCGGTCATTGTGGCGGTGGTTGCCTCCTGCACGGCAACAGTTACTCCTGCAAGCGGCTCGCCGTTTACATCGCTCACCACGCCCGAAACGCTGACCTGCGCTGCGGCAAACGGCGAAAACAAAACAAACAGCGCAACAACAGGTAATATATTCCTAATATAATTCATTTTAATTAATAATTGAAAATTAATAATTAATAACTGAAAACCAATTTAACGTTGTCGTCATTGCGGGGAAGGGCGTCCCCGCAATGACTTTACAACATCACTTTTTTAAATACAATCTAAAACTTATTTTAATACCTTGTGTGTGTGCGTTCCGTTTTCGGTATCTATTTTTACAAAATAAATGCCCGCTGTTTCATTTCCCATATCAATTTTCAATTCGGAAGAATGTGTAGCAATATTTCTAACAGTTTGCCCTGCAATATTATAAACAATCACCGATTTGATGTTTTCTTTTGAATTGATATTTAACTCGCCATTGTTAATAAAGCATTTAACGTCAGATGTTTCAATGCTTTTAACCGAAGATACTTCACCGCCGCAAACAGAAATATTATTTATTGTTATTACAGTGTTTGCCGCATTGCCTCCAAAGTCAAACAGAATTTGCCTTATTTGCGTCAATCCTGTCGGACAGGTAATATCGTATACGGCTAACTGCGCGGCAGAGCCTGCGTTAAGGGTTCTGCGTGTCCCTATTTCCATAAACTGATTATCGTCCCAGTCAAAAAACTTAACATAAAAAGGCGTATTCTGATTCGTTTCAACGTCCATAAGCAACGAATATTTTTCGCCCGCAGTTACCTCCAGCGGCGTTTCTACCTTAATGCGAAACTGCGCCTGCCATGCCTCATAAGTAGCATCGTTTAAAGTAATTGAAGCGTTCAAGCCGTTCACGCTGAACAAATAATTGTTGTTTGGCGCCCATCCCGGCGCAAAATAAGGCGCCATGGTTCTACTTGGGTCAGTCGGATGTACGTCAGTAGCGGCGCCGGGCAAAAGCGTTTTGTTGCCCAGCAGGTTATTGCAAACAAATACCTGCCCTGTAACGGCAACAGTTTTTGGCGCGCTTTCGTTGCCCGAAAAGTCAATCGCAACAATGCTCAAATTGTAGTCTGTGGCTTCGGTGAGCATAATTGTTGCCGTGCCGGTAAATACAACCGTTTCCACGCCATTTGCCGCATCGGTGATGTAATAGAACACATCGTTGGAGGCGTCGGCTGCCGACAGGCTCAAAGTCAGCGAATTGGACGTTTGATTTGCCACAACGGGGTCAGCCAGTATTGGAGCGGTAACATCGGCTGCATTGGCGCTGTTTTTAGCCGTGTAATCGTATTGGTAGCCGCCTGATTCGCGGAAAACCCACTCGCCCGGAATATGCTGAAACACAGTTACGGTTACAGGATTGATTGACGGCAAACTGTTCACTTCGCCAAAAGTTTGCTGTGTGCCTGTAATACGTCCCTGCAATTGATTCTCAACTTTGCCGGGTTGCCACCAGCGCAGTTGGCTCGACCATGATTCGCCCATAATGGTTGTTCCGATAAGTTCGGTCCAAACGTAAGTTTTTGTACCTGTGGTTACGAGTTTAAAACTCACAAACTGACCGTCAATTGGCGTTGCGTCAGGAGAAGGTATCTGATTCTCTACCTGCGCATACAGCGGAGCGTTTTGGATGGACATCGAACCGTGATCCACTGCCTTTACCATGACGAAAAAAGACAGGACTGCAAAAATCGAAAAGAGTTTTTTTGCGTTCATAATGATATTATTTAAAGGTTATTTATGTTTATTTATTAAATTTAAATGTCAAATTATTCCCTTCGGTTCTCCAAAAGTATTTTTCCATATTTTTTTGAATATAGAATTTCCTTTTGGAGAATTGTCAGGGTGTGATTTTTGAAATTTGATAATGCAAAGATAATACTGATAATTTTAGATTGTACATTTTTTTGTTTCACAAAAACTTAACACAGTAAAAAAAATAACACTACAATAATACTGCATTTTTTTATTAAAATTTTGATAATTAATATTTTAATAAAATAAATAATTTACAGAGCGATAAAAACATATTTTCATTTTTTCGGAATTTTATATATATTTTTTCATTACTTTTGTGAAATACTATTCACTATTCACTATTCACTATCAATTTCTTTTCACCATGAAAACGCGAGTTATATTTTTTATTTTTGCATTTTCCGCAATATTTTCGGAAGTTTTTGCAGTTGTTAAGTGGCAAAATAATATTGTCAATTATGACCGCGGGCTATATCAGGCGGGTTTTCAGAACTGGCAAATAACGCAAAGCAAAAAAGGCTGGATGTATTTTGCCAACTCAAAGGGTCTGCTGGAATTTGACGGAGTGTATTGGACGCTGTACCCTGTTCGCAATAAAATTCTGCACTCGCTAAAAATATGCGATACAACGCTCTATGTGGGCGGAAGCGCGGAGTTTGGCTTTTTTGAAAAAACAAAACAGGGCAAAATAGCCTATCATTCGCTATCAGACACTTTGCCAACCTGGGGCGGCGAAGTATGGAACATTGTGCAAATCGACAGCAATATATATTTTCTTGCCGACAACTTTATTTTTATTTTAGATACTAAAACTCATAAAATCAACACTATAGCGCTGGGAATAAAAATTGATTACTGTTCCACTGCCATTGGTAAAACGCTCTACATTGCCACCACGCAAGGTTTATATTTTCTTAACAAACAAAATAAAGTTGAATTGCTGCCGAATGCAGCCGCGCTTTCAGGACAAAAAATTGTCGGAATTTCTCCCTATAAAAATAAAATTTTTATAACTACAAGCAATTCAGGTATTTACGAGTTGGAAAACGGAGCGTGCAAAAAAATTTCGACTGCTGCCGATGGATTTATCCGTCAAAATCAAATCTTTTGCGCGGCAATTTCAGGCAACACAATGGCGCTGGGGTCGGTTGCAAGCGGCGCGCTGATTTTCAATTTGGCAACCGGCGATGAACCCAAACTGCTGAACCTCGCTAACGGTTTGCTCAACAACACTGTGTTGAGTATTTATTTTGATACCGACAATAACCTCTGGCTGGGGCTCGACAAGGGGATTTCCTATATTAATCTTAACTCGCCCGCAGAGCCGCTTTTTTCTGTCAGTTCTCCAATCGGAACAGGTTACTGTTCAATGGTTTATGACGGCGACCTTTATTTTGGCACAAATCAGGGTTTGTACAAAGCCGACAGCAATGGAACGCTGCGGATGTTGCCCAACAGCGAAGGGCAAATCTGGTCGATGAGCATTATTGACGGCGACCTTTTTGCCGCAGGCGACAACGGCATTACAGTTGTCTCACAATCAGGAAATTACAAAATAAATACGGCAGGCTTGTGGGGCGTTCAACCAATGCAGGCTAACCCAAACATGCTTATTGCAGGCGCTTATCAGGGCTTTCGGCTGATTGACAAAGCCGGCGGACAATGGTTACGAGCACGCATAGTGTATAACTTTCCGAACTCCTGCCGCGGCTTTTTGGAAGACGACATACAGAACGATTTTTGGGTTGCAAATGCAGGCGGCGACATGGAGCGGGTTACGATTGACCCTGTTAATGCGCTGATTGTTAGACATAAAGCATACAAAATTGAAAACTCAAACATTGGAGAAAATAATACTGTTCAGCGCATTTTTGGAAATCTTGTTGTGTGCGGCAAAACAGGAATTTTTATGTACGACCGTATTGCTGACGCTTTTGTGCCTTACACCCAACTGGAAAATATGCTTGAAGGACAAAAATATTACGATTTTTTGCACCTCGACAAGTTTAACAACTTCTGGTATGTGTGCGACGGGCGGCTTAAAATGCTGAGGTGGACAAACGGAACATACGCCTCGCATCCTGTTGACTGGGGCATGCACAACGATTTGATTGAGAATTTTGTAAACATAAGTTTTTGGGACGAAAACAACGCTGTTGCGGCGGTGGAAAAGGGCTATATTAAAATTAACATTAACAAAAAGCGCGAAAACAGAACGCCTGCAAGCGTGTTTATTAAACACATTATTGCTGCCCGCAACGGCGAAACAATGGACTATTATGTTGATAATGAGGACATTACAATTCCTTACGCGCACAATTCGCTCAATATTATGTATGGCGCTACAAACTTTGCCAATGCCGGCGACCTCCGCTATTCATATCGCCTTACAGGGCAGGATAATCAGTGGAGCACGCCTGCAAGCAGTACGACCAAAGAATATACCGGTTTGGTAGAAGGAACTTATGTGTTTGAAGTAAAGGCATTTACAGACGGCAACGAAAAAGACGCAATAACGGCAAGCATACAGTTCAGAATTTTGCCGCCATGGTATCGCAGCATAAAGGCTTATATAATTTATCTGCTGATACTCTGCCTGTTAGTGTATTATGTGTATAAAAAAACAATTTCCAAACAAAAACGCATTATTCGCCAGAAAGAGCAAACGCTGCAAAAGCAAAGCAAAATTCACGAAGAAGAGAAGATGCTCAAAGACAAGACCATAGACCAACTGCTCAACGAAAATCTGCAAAAAGACCTCAATTACAAAACGCAGGAACTTTCGGGATATGTGTTGAACTTAATTCGCAAAAACCAAATGCTCGAAAACGTGAAAAAAGAAGTTACAGGTATCTCAAAAGCCATTGACGAGGGCAAACAAACCTCAACCATAAAACAAAAAATTGTGAAACTCACAAGCCAGATTAACAATAACATTGACCACGATGACGATTTCGAGGTGTTCAAATCGAACTTCGACATTGTACACAAGGACTTTTTCAAAACGCTTGACAAATGTTTCCCCTGCTTGTCGCGCAACGAAAAAGTGCTTTGCGCATACCTGAAAATGAATTTATCGTCAAAAGAAATCGCCATGCTGCAAAATATTTCACTGCGCGGAGTAGAAATAAACCGTTATCGCCTCCGTAAAAAAATGAATCTTGAACGCCAAACAAATTTAACGGAATTTATTCAAAAACTGTAAATGTCTGTATCTTAATTGTTTAGAGTTTAATAATGAAAATAAAAATTTTTTTTTCAGGATTTTAGTTTTTTTTATTATCAAAATTTTTCTTACCTTTGCAGTTCTAAATTTTCAACTAAAAACTTAATGCCCAGATGGCGGAATCGGTAGACGCGCTGGTCTCAAACACCAGTGGATTCATTTCCATCCCGGTTCGACCCCGGGTCTGGGTACAATACAAAATTTCAACAGGCTGACAATGAGGTTATTAGTGTTTTTGTTTTGCTATTTTGCACAACATTTGCACAACAGGTATTGAGTTAACATAGACATTCGTTTATAAAAAAATAAAAAAACGCATCAATTACGATGCGCTTTTTTTATTCCACTTCTATTTTTTTTCAAAAAAAAACCCCGCAGCGCAAATTTCACAATTTCTCTGCCGGGAAAGAAAATAATTTTTACACAATTTTTAACAAATATAATAACCAAAAAAAAACTAAATGAAAAAAAACTACTCGCTCCTGCGGGCTAAATCAATAGCCCACAGGTTTTTTTAGAATTATGAATATGATGAAAGTCGCCGACATAATCGATGTACTCCCTGCTCACTGAAGACATTGTTAATTTTACAAGGTAAGTTGCTGACACAATTATTAAATAAACGTGTCATAGCAGGAAGCGGAACAGAAATCTGACTTGCCACATCGCCAACATCGCACATTAAATTGCAATAGGAAACTGGCGATGCGGACATAAAATTGTCCGTATTCACGTCCATATCCACATGAGAAACTACAAGGTCGAAACTTAAATAAGTTGCATGACCGGGCGGCGACTTGTCGTAATCGCTCGCCGATATGTAACTCGTCATCACGGAGAAGACGAGGAACATTGAGATGAAAATGATTTTTTTTAACATAAATTTATTTTAAATAAAAAATTAATTATTGTCTGCTTTATCTTTAAAATCCGAATCTTTCCACTCCGACAAATCTACATCAAAATGCCGCTCCGCTTTGTCTATCATTATCTTTTGGAGCAACTTTGCCCAACTTTTTGGGTTAAAACTGCTCTCATTCTCCAATATTGACCATATCTGAACGAAACAGAACACCCCCGCAACTATCTTGGTAAGATAAATATCGCCCATCGTAAGAATATTCTTGTCGATAGCAAAGGCAAGCATTATCATCGCCGACACCTTTATTATAGTGCCAAAAACGCGCTT
>JAISWT010000227.1 GCA_031271005.1 Prevotellaceae bacterium
CTCCTAAAAAATAGATTATTTTAGGCGGACAAGTTTTCAAAAGCGCAGTTTACTAATGTAAATGAGCATTTTGAAAATGAAGTCCAACGACAAATAAGCAGTTTTTAGGAGTTCCCTAAAAACTTTATTTTTAATTATCAATTTGCTCCAGCATTTTTTCCAGTTCGGCGTCTGTGTCGTGCAACTGCTTTTTGCAAAAAGCAAGTAATTCTGCGGCTCGTTTGACCTTTGCGTTCAAATGGTCGATGTTGGTTTCTTTGGCATTTTCAAGGGCAACTACAATTTCTTCAAGTTCGCCAATTGCCTGAGTATAAGTGAGTTTCATCCTGTTCATAATTTTTTTCAACGTGAAAATAAAATTGTGTAAAAGTAATATTTTTATTTGTAAATATTGAACGTTTTAAGCAGTGAGAGCAGAGACAAAGCAGATATTGAGCGAAAGCGAAATAAATGTTTTGGCTATGCCGAGTCGCGCAAAACGACTAAATTTATTGACCGTTGTTTGCCCTGAAAATCGCAACGGTTTTTATTTTCATGCCGAATGTAACGTACAGAAAAAACAATGTAACGTATGGAAAAGTATTTTGAAATTTCACCCGTTACATATTTAAAAAATTGCTTTTACCTTTGCATATTCTTTAATTTATCTGTAAAAACCATTTTCAAAAAAAAGAAACCTGAAAGTTGCAGAGCCCGATAACGATATTCTCTATTTTTGCGAAATAAACAGGGAGACATCTGCAAAACTTTTTTTTACAACCGTTTTTTGTGTACACATAATTATTATGTACAGATTACAGATATACGAATTTTTTTGAGATATAATTTTATAACTTTAATTTAATAAATGCCTAATGAAAGACAAATTTCTTAACAAATTGAAAGGGCTAATGTTCCTTTTTCTGATGTTTCCGATGTTGGCATTGGCGCAGAATGTAACAGTAAGTGGCACAGTCAGTGATACGGGTGGCGAACCCTTGCCGGGCGTTACAGTGGCGGCGGCAGGTACTTCCAACGCCACGATGACCGACTTTGATGGGAATTACAAAATCACCGTGCCTGCTGATGCGCGGCTCACCTTTTCCTACATCGGTTACAATTCGCAAACCATTGCTGTCGGTGGCAAAACTCTCATAGACGTAGTCCTCGAAGACGCAGCAACGATGCTCAACGAAGTTGTTGCCATAGGCTACGGCACAATGCGGCGTAGCGACTTGACAGGCGCAGTAACCTCGATAACGAGTGATGCTGTTCTCAGGTCCGTTCCGACTTCGCTGGACCAAGTGTTGCAGGGACGCGCGGCGGGAGTGCAGGTAATGCAAAATTCGGGTATCCCCGGCGCAAGTTCTACAATTCGGATTCGAGGCATAAACTCTATAAATGCTTCAACCGAACCAATCTATGTTATTGATGGCGTAGTAATAAGTATTGACGCCAACAATAGCGAAAACAACAATCCGCTGGCTGCAATCAATCCTCAGGATATTGAGTCAATGGATATTTTAAAAGATGCTTCGGCAACGGCTATTTATGGTGCGCAAGCATCAAACGGCGTTATCATTATTAATACCAAAAGAGGGCTAAAAGGCGATGCAAAAATTAATTACAACAGTTATGTTGGCTGGCAGCAGTTACCTAAACATTTGAACGTTTTGAATTTGCAACAATATGCAACGCTACGCAATATCAAAGCCGACAATGGGCTGTTGAATTACAGCAATGATTTTGCCCGTCCCGATTTGCTCGGACCCGGTACAGATTGGCAAAGCGAACTGTTTAACCTGGCAATGATGAACAATCATAATCTTTCTGTTGCCGGGGGCAGCGATAAAATAACCTACAATTTATCAGCCGGATATTCCAATCAGGATGGTATTGCCGAAGGTTCGGGTTTTCGCCGTTTGAGTTTGTCGGGCGGTTTAGACGCGCAGGTAAAAGAATGGGCGCGTGCAGGAGTGAATTTCGGTATCTCAAATACGAACCAAAAATTGACCGTTTCGGACCAGTCGCTGGTATTAACAGCAATCCGTTCCAATCCTTATGTGCCCGTACGCAATGCCGATGGGACTTTTGGCATGCCCGAAAACAATTTTATGCCAACTAATCCCATTGCTAAAGCATTGTTGATAGATAACCACAATTACAATTCGGGGGCAAGAGCAAATACTTTTTTTGAATATTTGCCTACCTCATTGAAAGGTTTTTCGTACAAGACGGAGTTTTCTTTTGATTTTAATTTTTACAATAGTTATCGTTTTGAGCCAACTTACAATTTGGCAACATGGGATTTCAAAGATATAAATCAAAAGACCGATTCAAAGCAATACAACGTATATTACAGTTGGCGCAATATTCTTACTTATGACAAGACATTCGGATTGAGTAAACTTATTGCAATGCTTGGGCAGGAGATGTCTAAAAGTATTTGGGAGTATCTGTCGGGGTATCGTCCGGGCTTACCTACCAATGGTGCAACAGACTTGAACATGGGAGATGAAACCAAAGCGCAGGCAAACGGATACACGGGCTCAAATGCATTGTTGTCCTATTTCGGACGTCTGTTCTATTCGTTTGACGACAGATATATGCTTACGGCTACTTTGCGGCGAGACGGCTCGTCAAAATTTGCACCTGCAAACCGTTGGGGCTGGTTCCCCTCATTTGCTTTGGCATGGCGTGGCTCGCAGGAAAGTTTCTTAAAAGATAATGAAACTGTAAGCAATTTGAAACTTCGCGCAGGCTGGGGGTTGGTAGGCAACCAAAATATCCCTGATAATCATGCGTGGCTGCCTGTCTATTCGCCCAGAACATCACCGTGGGGAACAGGGCTTATAGCAAACAACACCCCTAACGAAAATTTGAAATGGGAAAGCACAAGTTCGGCAAACATCGGATTGGATTTGGGCTTATTCAAAAACCGCATTGACCTCGTTGTTGATTTTTATTATAAAAAAACGAATAATCTTTTGATGGAAGCAGCCTTGCCCGGATATGTAGGCACAGGTATTCCCGATAATTCGTTTGTTGGAGGAAGCAGTCCTCCGTGGGTAAATCTGGGCTCGTTGGAAAACAAGGGATTTGAAATTACTTTGAATACGCAAAATATTGCAACAAAGAATTTTCAGTGGAACACAAGCGTAGTTTTTTCGTATAATAGAAATAAAGTTTTGTCTCTTAACACTGCCTCCGGCGAAGATACCCGCTCTGCTTCGGATAATGTGTGGGGGTTAGGCTCTTCAACTATTGTAACACACTCTGTTGCAGGCGAACCTATCGGACAGTTTTACGGCTATGAGGTAATCGGGCGTTTTGAGCAGGCTACAGATTTTTATATGTACAACGAAAAGGGCAAAATTGTTCGCACGCCTGTAACAACCCTGAGCGATGGCAGCATGCTGCCTATCAGTGAAGAGGAAGGCATCTGGATTGGCGATTATATCTATCGAGACAAAAACGGAGACGGCGTAATTAACGAAAAAGACCGTACCATAATAGGAAATCCCGAACCTAAATTCACTTTTGGCATAAACAATAATTTCAGCATTAAGAACTGGGATTTTGGTATCCAACTTGTAGGAGTTTATGGAAACGATGTGGTAAATTACATCAGACGGTATATGGATAACCCATATTATAATAACTCAAATCTGTTTGTAGAGGCGTTGGATTATGCACAATTGCAATTGATAGACCCCAACGGACCCAATGATTACCGAAACGTACAAATTGTAGGCGGCGATGCACATACACCGCGTCTGTCACTGGGCGACGGCATTTCGTCTAATTATAATTATATGTTCTCGAACAGATTTGTGGAAGACGGCTCGTATTTGCGTATTCAAAATGTTTCGCTTGGTTTTAATTTTGTTAGAGACTGGTTGAAAAAAACGGGAGTCAACAACGTGAAACTATATGTGAATTTGCAAAACCTTTATACCTTTACCAAGTATCGTGGGTTCGACCCCGAAATTGGCACACAGGGAAACGGGTCGCTACGTACAACAGGCGTTGATACAGGACGTTATCCTTCGCCTCGTATTTATACTTTTGGAGTTAATTTAACATTTTAATTAAAACAAAAACATGAAAAAGATATTTTTAATAATAACAGCGCTTTGCGCCATAATATTTGCCTCTTGCAGCGATTTCTTAGATCTTGAGTCTAACGACATAATCACAGGCGAGGCATTGAGCGAGGAGAAGTTAGACGAACTCACTGCGCCATTGTACAATTTTGTTTGGTTCAGTTTCAACGACAAGTTTAATATCGCTATCGGAGATGCAATGTCCTATAATGTAGAACATAATGCTGATTATTACGGCGATTTTACGCATTTGTCTTTTACCAGTCAATCGGGGACATTGCTAAATGCGTGGGGGTCGTTCTATAACGTTATACAAACCGCCAACAAAGTAATTATTTCCGTAAATTCAATAGAGGCAAATCAGACGCTGAAAAATGAATGTGTTGCCGAGGCGCGTTTTATGCGCGGGATGGCTTATTGGTATCTGGCATCGGTTTGGGGCAATGTGATTATTAGCGAAGACCCTACCGTGCTGGTGAACGACCCGATTGTAAATACAAATCCGAAACAGGATGTTTATGAATTTGCAATACGCGATATGGAGTTTGCCGCAAAATATTTACCCGAAACATCAAGCGCAATCGGACGTGTTAATCGTTACAGCGCATTCGGAATGCTCTCACGTTTCTATTTGGATTATTCGGGCTATGTTGCCTCTAATTACGGCAAAGAACCTAACGTTGGCACACGCGATGCACAATATTTGGAACTCGCCAAAAAAGCGGCAGAAAAAGTTATAAACAGCGGGCAGTTTGAATTGTTGGACAATTATGCCGATATATTTAAAATTGAAAACAACAATAATTCCGAATCGCTATTTGCTTTTCAGTGGCTTGCCGGTGTTACTTCGTATGGGTTAACTAATTCTACAAGTTCCTATTTGGCATTTACCAATGTTATTTCGCCCAATGCGTGGGGCGGCTGGACAACTGCCACCTACGATATGATGAAAGAGTATGAACCCAACGACACCATTCGCCGCAAAGCAACTTGGATGGGTGCAGGCGACTATTACGCCGAACTGAATAAAGATGCCGGCGGATTCCGCATTGGAAGCGGCGAGGGCGAATACAATAGCGGACATTCGCCATACAATAGTTGCTTGAACGTAAAAAAAGGCGTAACAGGTAATATGAAGGACAACGCCGACATTAACACAAACAATTCAGGACTGAACAACAGCCTGTTGCGTTATGCCGAAGTGTTGCTCAACTATGCCGATGCAGTGTTAGGAAATAATGTTTCGATTAACGATGCAACCGCCCTTGCACACTTTAACGCCGTGCGCTTACGCGCTAAGATGCCTGAGAAAACCAGTATTACTTACGAGGACTTGCGCAGAGAGCGGCGGGTGGAATTTTGTATGGAAGGACGTTACTGGTTCGACATTGTTGCACGTGCTTACTACAAGCAGCAGGAAATAATCAACTACATTAATACGGTGCAGGACAGAGGTACTGTTCAACCCTTTTTGTTCGATGCGCCAAATGATTTGCGAGACAACCCCGACGTGGAAGTCACAAAGCGCGTAGTTGGAACGGCTGATGCCACAATCTTCAAATTGCCCTATCCCGAATCGGAATTAATCCAGAACCCGAAACTGGGCGACAACCCTGTATCCTACCAATTTACAGAAGACAGAATTACAGATTTATTTAATTAATAATTTAATGAAAATGAAAAACATAAATTTAAAAAATATTAGAATATTGGCTGTTTTGCTGTTTGCAATTACGCTTGCTTTTTCCTGCAAAGAGAAGGATGAGTGGGGCGACAATTTTGAGCAGAACTCGCTTACGCCGATAGTTGAAAAAGTGTTCCTCGAAGATGCGCGTTCCAGCATAGCCGACCGCGAAGTTACATTTGCGCGTCTTGGGCAAACAATCAGACTGGAAGGCAATAATTTTCTTGGGGTAACCAAAGTATATATTAATGGTTACGAATGTAGTTTCAACACCACGCTGATGTCAAACATCTCAATGATTGTACAGATAAGCAGCAAAGTTCCAACTATTGATGCCGATGCCGACGTGCGCAACACTATTCGTGTGGAAAAAGGCAATAAATACTATATCCACCCATTTGAAATCCGTAGCGCCGCACCTTCTATAACTGGTGTCTCGCATACTATGCCGCAGGCGGGCGATGTGATTATAATTACAGGCAGTGGCTTGCAGGAAGTTTCGAGTGTGGAATTTCCGGGAGGCATAAGGGCAGCCGAATTTTCGGACAGCGAAGACGGGACAACAGTAACGGTTACCGTTCCTGATGGAATTGACAAAAGCGGTCACATCACGGTAGTTTGCGCAAATGGAGGCGCACATTCGCCAGCGTATTTCAACTTCAAAGAAGGACTTTTACACAATTTCGATGACGTGCAAAATTACGCTTGGGGGTCGGGGATTGATAACACCGCCCTTACAGCAACAGTTCCTGCCACAGGCAATTTACCTAAATCGCAGGGGGGCTATCAGGTGTTCAACGTAGACGGAAATCTGGCGGCTGCAGGAGTGCAAAAGTTCTGGCTCAATTCCAATAATGCGATGACAATAATGGGCGCTCTGTCCGGATTAACGCCGGTTAACGAGTGCGCTATTCAAATGGACATTTATGTTGAAGGTGAGTGGAACTCAGGCTTCATACGCTTTGTAATGGCTGATGGCGCGGGCGATACTAAATATTGCAAGTTATATGAGCCGGTTTATGTTGGCGGCGCTTACAACAAAGCAGCATTTGTGAATCCGAACTGCTGGTTTACCATCACTTTGCCTTTGGACAACATGGAAGTGCAAGACGGCGTAACAATAGCAACATTGGGAGACCTGATAGCACAAATGAGTAAGGCTTCGTATAAACAAATGGGTCCTCATTTTGTGAACGATGGCATAAAGGACGTGTTTGACGCTGTAGCCGCCACTCAAAAAATCCATTTTGACAATATCCGTGTTGTGCCGCTCGCAGCGCCTGCTTACAGCGATTTCCCTGACGAAGAAGAGGCAGAGTAGGCTAACAAATAAAAATTAAAAAATCTTATTTTCAGAAGTTCCCCAAGCAGTAAGTAAAAACACCGCATTTATTTCCTTTATTCCTCCTGTTAATGTATAAATGCCTAACAGGGGAGTAAAGGAGATAAACGGGAACGAAAACTCGAAGCGCAAAAAAGCGCGGGAACAACAGAAAACAGGAATCTAAATTATTTATATTTTTAAATTAATAAAAAAAAAGAAATAATAATGAAACACATTTTTGATAAAATAATAGTTATAGCATTGATTTGCGTTGGTTTTACAGCGTGCTACGACGAGAAGATGGAATGGAACGACCCCAACCGTCATCCCGTTGCCGAGGACCTGCCGCTTGCTTTGCAGGAGAAAATCTCGCGCTACGATGCGCTCAATACCTACACGCAAACAAAGTTGGGCGTGGGTATCAGTTACGACCTCTTTGTCAATGACGAGGCATACAGGAATCTTATTCTCGAAAATTTTGATGGCGTTACTCCCGGCAATGAAATGAAGCAGGACGCTTTGATGAAAGCAGACGGAACGCTCGATTTCACTAAAGCCGATGCCTTTGTGCAACTGATGCAAAGTAACGGACTCACAATTTACGGTCATACGCTTGTGTGGCACAACCAGCAACGCGCAAGTTACTTGAACTCGCTTATTGCCCCGACAATTCTGCCCGGACCGGCAGGCGAGAGTTTGATTGACGGCAGTTTTGAAGACGGAATGGGCGCTTGGTCGCCGAATTTTAACGCGCAGGATTATGCTATTGTTACAAATGAAGCGCTTGACGGTACTCATTCATTGCAAGCCACAGTGGGTAGCGGGGCGTCAGGAAAATACGACGCCCAACTGACAAGCCCGTCTTTCCCGATAATAGCCGGACATCATTATGAAATTTCCATCTGGGTGAAATGCTCCGGAGACGGAAAAATAGGGCTCGACTTCCCCAATGGTGATTTGGGCAACCAATACCCTTGGACAGACGACGCGGAACTTGCCCCTGTGGGTCCTGCGTGGACAGAGGTGAAATACAACACCGAATTAAGCGGCGACCCGGCAATGATTGCACAGGCAGACAATTCGGCAATGACTTTCCGCTTATTGCTCGGAGCAGCGCCAAGCGTAACATATTATATTGATAATGTTACCGTTATAGACCTCGATGCAGAGCCGGAAGAGGTGAACTACGTGGAGAACGGCAATTTTGAAACCGGAGATTTAACAGGATGGACAGCGCAAAATGCAGGCGCAGGTATAGAAGTTTCTGCTGACGCTAAATATGAAGGCAACTACGGATTGAAGGGTATTTCCAGTTCTACGTCTTCAAATGACTGGGATTTGCAATTTAAACCGACTGCAACATTAACTCTGGACGACACAAAAACCTATACGTTCTCGTTTATGATTAAATCGGATATAGAAGGGAAAGGCAGAATTTCATTCCCCGGCGGGATGAACGGCAACGAATATCCGCATCTCAATTGGGACGGCACAGGGGCGGCACGCGAATTTATAACCACAAGCGCTTGGAAACAAATATCTTTTGATGTAATAAATACATCTTCGCTGACAACGCAATTCGATTTGGGACTAGTGCCTGACGTTACATATTATATAGATAATGTGAAACTCGTTGAAAAAGTAGCCGAAAGTGCGCCCGTTAACCGTGCGCCCATTATTATAGAGAAGACAATGGAAGAGAAAGCCCATATCATCGACTCTGTGCTGAACAGATACGTTACCGATGTGGCGGCGCATTTTGCAGGCAAAGTTGTTGCATGGGACGTTGTTAACGAAGCGCTCAACGACAACGGAACTCTGCGCAAAGGCACAGAGGATGCCGGCGCAAGCGTCTTCTATTACGGCTATTATCTTGATAGAGATTATGTTGTAACAGCCTTCAAAGCCGCACGCGCTGCCGACCCTGCTGCAAAACTCTTTATCAACGACTACAGCCTCGAAAGCGCCTCAGGGGCAAAACTCGACGGACTGATTGAGTTGGTTAATTATATTGAAACCAATGGCACAACGGTTGACGGCATAGGCACGCAGTTGCACCTGAATATCAACTGGACCGACTCTGCCGCACTCGACCGGATGTTCCAAAAACTTGGCGCCACCGGCAAACTCATTAAGATAACCGAACTTGACGTTGCAATCTCCTCAGAGAGCGAGCCCGCATCGCCTGTGGTGGCTACTGCGGCACAACTGGAAAAGCAAGCCAAACTGTACGAACTGGTAGCATTGATGTACAACAAGTATATCCCCGAAAATATGAGATACGAAGTTACCGTGTGGGGAGTTACAGACAACGAGCAGGAACACGTGTACTGGCTCAAAAACGACGTGCCATGCCTCTGGGACGCAAACTATGCACGCAAATGGGCGTACAAAGGCTTCTGTGACGGACTTGCCGGACGAGATGTAAGCGTAGACTTCCCCGGAACATTGGAATATTAAGTAAAAAACATTAATTTATACTGTTTAAAAATTTTTGATTGTGTTGTTATTTTTTTAAAAGGGGCTGTCTCAAAAACCCTTTGCGCACTTTGCGAAACCTTTGCGTCCCTTGCGGTTAAATATTTTTTACCGCAAAGAACGCAAAGGATTACGCAAGGAACGCAAAGATTGTCCC
>JAISWT010000242.1 GCA_031271005.1 Prevotellaceae bacterium
CTATTAATTATTCACTATTAATTATTCACTATTCACTATAAATTATTCACTATTAATTATTCACTATTCACTATTAATTATTCACTATTAATTATTCACTATACACTATTAATTATTCACTAAAAATTCATAATAATTCTTTTTAAATTAGTATTTTTGCAAAAAAATTGAACTTCTAATTTCTAATTGAATAATAGATATGATTCTGTTTTTCCGTTCCAATTCCGAAACAATTTACGCCGTAGAATTGTCAGGCGAACTGCCTGCAAGCGACATTGAAAAACTTACTTGGCTTTTTGATGACGCTAAATTATTAAATACCGGCGAAATAAAAGGTGATTTTATTGGTACGCGCCGCGAAATGATTACCCCGTGGAGTACCAACGCTGTGGAAATCACACAAAACATGGGCATAAAGGGTATTTTGCGCATCGAAGAATTTACCCCTACGCCGCGCGCCGCGGCAACTGCAAACGCTTTGCCAAACCGGACAGCCATTCCTTCGGGCAGCAGCGAGGCTGATTTTGACCATATTTTGCAGCACAAATATTCCATTTTGGACCAAAATATTTTTACAATAAACAAACAGCCCGAACCTGTATTGTATATTGATGATATTCAAGCATATAACCAAAAAGAAGGCTTGGCGTTAAACGCCGAAGAAATTGATTATTTAAATAATTTAAGTAAAAAATTAGGCAGAAGACTGACCGACAGTGAAATCTTTGGCTTCTCGCAGGTCAATTCGGAACATTGCCGACACAAAATTTTTAACGGAACATTTATTATTGACGGCAAAGAAGAGGAATTTTCTCTTTTCAAACTTATAAAACAAACATCGGTCAGCAACCCAAACAATCTTGTTTCGGCATATAAAGATAATGTAGCGTTCAATAGCGGTCCTGCTATTCAACAATTTGCGCCACGCAGCGGCGACAAGCCCGATTTTTTTGAGTTACGAACAATAAATTCCGTACTGTCGCTCAAAGCCGAAACTCACAATTTCCCTACCACAGTGGAGCCGTTCAACGGCGCAGCGACAGGCACGGGCGGCGAAATTCGCGACCGGCTTGGCGGCGGAAAAGCCTCTTTGCCGCTCGCAGGAACGGCTGTGTACATGACAAGTTACCCCACCGGCGCACCCACACACGCGCCGACAGACAACGAGAGCAAAGAAGCGGTGCGTGGCTGGCATGGCAAAGATTTTAAGTGGCTGTACCAAACGCCCGAACAAATCTTGATAAAAGCATCTAACGGCGCCTCCGACTTTGGGAACAAATTTGGGCAGCCTCTTATTTGCGGCTCGCTCTTTACCTTTGAACACGCTGAAAATGAGCAACTTTACGGCTACGATAAAGTTATTATGCTTGCCGGCGGAGTGGGATTTGCCAACCAAAAAGACGCGCTGAAAGACGAAGCGCAGCCGAATGAAAAAATTGTGGTAATGGGCGGCGACAACTACCGAATAGGAATGGGTGGCGGCGCGGTAAGTTCCGTTGATACAGGCAATTACGGCAAAGCAACAGAACTTAACGCCGTGCAACGCTCAAACCCCGAAATGCAAAAGAGAGTGGCAAATGTCATTCGCACGCTTGCCGAAAGCGGCAACAATCCGATTGTTTCCATACACGACCACGGCGCAGGCGGACATCTAAACTGCCTCTCGGAACTGGTTGAAACCACAGGGGGATACATCGAAATGGATAAATTGCCGATAGGAGACACAACCCTGAGCGCAAAGGAAATAATTGGTAACGAAAGTCAGGAGCGGATGGGCTTGTTACTGCAACAGCAGGATATTCAGCGAGTTAAAATGATTGCAGAGCGGGAACGCGCGCCTTTTTATGTAGTGGGACAAACCACAGGCGATAAAAAATTGATATTTGCAATGCCCAAGCGCCGGACGCCTAACCCCATTGATTTAAGTTTGAAAGATTTTTTTGGCAACCCGCCACAAACAATTATTAGAGATAATACTGTAAATCAGCAGTTTGAAAAAGTTGATTATTCAGATGAACACATTTTGCAGTATCTCACAAATGTTCTGAAAATGGAGTCCGTTGCGTGTAAAGACTGGCTAACCAACAAGGTTGACCGCTCTGTAACCGGCAAAGTAGCGCTGCAGCAATGCGCCGGCGAAATACAGTTGCCGCTGAACAATCTGGGCGTTGTAGCGCTTGATTACACCGGCACCGTGGGCATTGCCATGTCCATAGGGCATGCGCCCGTTGCCTCTTTGGTTGATGCGGCAAAAGGCACAAAACTTGCTATTGCCGAAGCGCTTACAAACATCGTTTGGGCTGATTTGAAAGACGGACTGAAAAGTATCTCTCTGTCAGCCAACTGGATGTGGGCATGCAAGAATCGAGGCGAAGACGCGCGGCTGTATTCTGCGGTAAAAACTTGCAGCGACTTTGCCTGCAAACTCGGCATAAACATTCCCACAGGCAAGGACAGTCTGTCTATGACACAAAAATATGAGGATGGCACAAAAGCGCTTGCGCCCGGCACCTTGATTGTTTCGGCAAGCGCCGAAGTTGCTGATGTTCAGAAAGTTGTGCGACCGGTTATGGTGAAGGACACGGAAACATTTTTGTACTATATTGATTTTTCGCATGACAAACTCAAACTCGGAGGCTCCACTCTGGCACAAACGCTCGGCAGAGTGGGAGAGGAGGCGCCCGATATTGCCGATACGGAATACTTCAAGAGCGCTTTCATGGCAATACAAACGCTTGTAAATAAAGACCTTATACTTGCAGGACACGATATTTCAGGCGGAGGAATGATTACCGCCCTGCTCGAAATGTGTTTTGCCAACGAAAATTACGGATTGTATATTGACTTGAAAAATATTGCCGAAAAATCTTTAACTAAAATTCTGTTTGCCGAAAATACGGGCATTATTATTCAGATAAAAAATAAAAAAGCAGTTGACAATATTTTGAAAAGAAGCGGAATAGCATTTGTAGAAATAGGGAAGCCAATAGAAGACCGCCGAATTGAAATCGTACGCAAGCAAGCGAAATTTTCGTTCAGCATCAACCAAATGCGCGACCTTTGGTACGAAACTTCGTATTTATTTGACAAAAAACAGAGCGGTGAAACTTGCTCAAAATTAAGATTTGAAAATTATAAGAAACAGCCGCTGAAATTTGTTATTCCTGCGCAGGCGGAAATCTCCGGTGATAATCAGAGGCTTGCAGGTCAGGTTTTCACTGACCGCCGCAAGCCCGTTGCCGCCATTATCCGCGAGAAAGGCACAAACGGCGAGCGCGAAATGGCATACGCGCTGCACTTGGCAGGCTTCGCGGTGAAAGACGTGCACATGACCGATTTGATTACAGGACGCGAAACGCTCGAAAACGTGAATTTTATTGTGTTCTGTGGCGGCTTTTCCAATTCTGATGTGCTTGGCTCGGCAAAAGGCTGGGCAGGAGCATTTCTGTACAACGAAAAGGCAAAAAATGCACTCGAAAATTTCTATAACAGAAACGATACTTTAAGTTTGGGAATTTGCAATGGCTGCCAGTTGATGATAGAATTATCAGCCTCGCTCCATTCCAAAGAGCGTGAGCAGGCACAAGGCGCAAACCGGAGTGACAACACGCTTGCAGGGCTTGGCGGCGCTTTTGGGCGTGCTAAAATGCTGCGCAATGATTCGCGCAAATTTGAAAGCGCATTTATTGCTGTGCAAATTCCGCCTAACAACTCGGTGATGCTCGGCTCGTTAAGCGGGTTGTCGTTAGGAGTTTGGGTGGCGCACGGAGAGGGCAAATTTTGCCTGCCCGAAAGCGAAGAGCATTACAATATCGCGCTCAAATACGCTTGCGAGGCTTACCCGGCCAACCCAAACGGCTCTGACTACAGCGCAGCAGCCATTTGCAGCGCCGACGGGCGACATTTAGCAATGATGCCGCACCCCGAACGCGCCATCTTCCCATGGCAATGGGCGTATTTCCCCGCAAACACTAAAACATACAAAAACACAGCATGGCTCACAGCCTTTGAAAACGCGCGAAAATGGATTAGTGGTTAGAACCTCACCCCCCAGCCCCCTCTCCAAAAGAGAGGGGGAGTAGGGCGTACGGCTGATGTTAGTGGTTAGAGTTTAGAGTTTAGTTATTAGAGTTTAGTTATTAGAGTTTAGTTATTAGAGTTTCATTATACGCAATATGTGATACGCAAATACGGAATAATCTTTTATTCATTCCATTAGGAATGAATCGCTCGGTAGAAATGAAATGCCCCACCCAAACCTGCATTCCGTTAGGAATGCATCCTTATTCCTATTTAATAAGAAATGAAGAAATGAAAAATTAATTAATTTATTCTTAATTCTAAAAAAAACTGTATTTTGTCTATACTCTATGTTCTATGTTCTATGTTCTTTAATCTTTTGTCTTCTGAATTGCGTAGCCGCTCGGTAAAAATTAGCTGCGCAGAAAAAAAAATTAGCTGCGCAGCTAATTTCCAACGGCTGCGCAGGGAAAAAAACGAGTGGCTATCTACTAACTGCTATAATTCCGTAAGGGCAAAATATGTTTTGCCCCTACAATTCTTTCATTGTTATCTGCTAATTGCTAACTGCTAACTGCTGCTCCGGCGAGGGGCTGTCTCAAAAACCCTTTGCGCACTCCCGCTTTGGCGGGACAAGTCTTGCGAAACCTACCGCCAAAGCGGTAGAAGATACGCAAGGGACGCAAGACTTGTCCCGTCAAAGCGGGAGACGGCGCGCGAATAATGATGAACGCGGGTAGGGGCAGACCTGTGTGTCTGCCCCCATTGAAACCGTATTTGTGTTTTTGGGAATTGGGTTGAAAACCCAAGGTTCTGACTTCGACACTTTCTACCTCTCATATTTTATAAAACATTCATTATAAATTATTGCTGTCCGCTAAACATTTTTTTGCTCAAAAAAATGTTTAGCGGACAGCAATAAAATGATTTATACCGCTCTAAAAAGAGATATCCCCCAACTCCTCCCTTGTGGGGAATTTGGGGATATTGGGAAAAATTGGAATTTATCGTTTTTTGCGGGGTCGTTGCGGGCAATGCGGGCTT
>JAISWT010000044.1 GCA_031271005.1 Prevotellaceae bacterium
AATATTAAAATCTAACAACTTAAATTCTTGTGTCGTTAAATCAAATTTGAATAAATTGTTTTTAGCAATATCTTCCGCATTTTTTATATAACCATATATGGCGTTGTTGTACAAAATTGCATAACCAGAAAACAAGTAACCATTCCCCGAAAAAAATTGTTTCCAATTTTTACCGCCGTCAGTTGTTCGAAAAATAAAACTATTTGTTTCTGAATACAAATTGCCTGTATAGTTAAATGTAAAGTTTCACAACTAATTCTTTTACGGCGCGGTCGAAGTCGCTTTCCAATTCTTCAATTGCTTTTCGCTTGCAATGGCATTAATAATTAAAGTATAATCATATCTATCCAAATATCTCTCTCAATTCTCTGTTGCTGAGTTTTCCTATCCAGTTTTCGCCGGTGGCTACGGTCATTTCGGCGAGATGCTTTTTGCGCTGTATCATTTCGTCAATACGCTCTTCGAAGGTGTTTTTGCAAATCATACGGTGCACCATCACGTTTTTCGCTTGCCCGATGCGGTATGCGCGGTCGGTGGCTTGGCTTTCCACTGCCGGATTCCACCATAGGTCGTAGTGAATGACATGCGAGGCGGCGGTCAGGTTCAAGCCCGTTCCGGCAGCCTTGAGCGAAAGGATGAAGAGTTTGTCGGCGCGATTGTGCTGAAAACGCTCCACCATCTCTTCCCGCTGTTTGACGGTGCAGCCGCCATGGTAGAACATTGGTTGTTCGCCGAAACGCTCGGCGATGAAACGAACCAGCAAATCGCCCATCTCCCTGAACTGCGTGAATATCAGGACTTTTTCACCGCTTTGTATAATGCTGTCGAGCAACTCAAAGAGTAAATCCACTTTCCCTGACAGCGAAGCGTCAAAGAGCCCGTTTTTCAGGAACTGCGTAGGGTGGTTGCATATCTGCTTCAACGCAAGTATCATCTGCAAAACCAGTCCCTGCCGCTTAAACAGCGACTTGCTGTCGGAATCACTGCACCCTTCGATTTCTTCCATTGCTGCCTGCATGGTTTTCCGGTACAGAGCCGCTTGCTGTGTGGTAAGCAGGGCAAACTGGTTCTGCTCTATTTTGTCGGGCAGGTCGGAGATAATGGTTTTGTCAGACTTCATACGGCGCATCATAAACGGAGCGGTAATTTTGCGAAATTTTGCCGTAACCTGTTCATCATTAAACACTTGAATGGGGTTAGCGTACTCCTCTTTAAACGTTTTGACATTGCCCAGATAGCCCTTGTTGGCGTAATCCATAATAGACCAAAACTCGGTGAGTCGGTTTTCTACCGGCGTTCCGCTCATGGCAATGCGTATATTTGACGGAATACTTTTTGCGGCTTTCGACTGCGCAGCGTCGTGATTTTTAATGTTTTGCGCCTCATCAATAATCATCACCTGCCATTTTTGCTTTTTGAGCAGTTCGGCATCGCTGCGCAGCACGCCGTAGGTGGTGAGCATAATGTCGGCGTCAAACAGTTGCATGTTGCGCATCGAACCGTGAAAAATATGAGACGTCAGAGACGGAGCGAATTTGGCAATTTCTGCCTGCCAGTTGGTCAGCAAGCCCGTTGGAACGATAACAAGCGCCCTGTGTTTCTTGTTTATAGCGTTCTCTTCCTTCAATTTCAACAGGATAGAAATCACCTGCAATGTTTTTCCAAGCCCCATATCATCGGCAATGATACTGCCGAACCCGATGCGGCTGTTGCGGTACATCCACGAGAACCCGCGTTGCTGATAGGGGCGCAGTTGCGCGTTTAGACCCTGTGGCAAGGGTATGTCTTCGTGTGAGGTCAGTTCGCATATCAAGTCTCTGACATCATCTGTGAGCGAAATTGGCGCTCCTGCATACTCCTCTGCCAACGCCGTTTGCAGCAACTGATAGGACGACAAGGGCTTGGTATTGGTGAACGCCCTGTGCAATTTCTCAAGGTCATCATCGCTGACATAAATATAATTTTCTTTAAATTTAAAAAGGCGCGAGGTATTTCTCATCAATTTTTCAAATTCTTCGGGCGAAATAACATTGTTACCCACCGCCACCTGCCAATCGAATGAGAGTAAATCGTCTAAATGGACAAATCCCTGACCGTCAGGATTCTTTTTTAAACGGACAGAAACTTTTGGGCGCAACAATTCTTCCAGTGATTTGGGCAGCATAATTTTGACATCGAGCAGACGAATTGCAGGCAGCACGTCCATCAAGAATGGGGCAAATTCGCTGTCAGTAAAGCGGATAGGAGCATTTCCGCCCAAATTGATGTGCGTATCTAAACCGCGGACAAAGGGCGTGAGCAGCGAAACGCCCTGTAATATTTTGTAACGCTGTATCTCGTATTCTTTTTGTTTCAAAATATTTTCCAACGGAACAGGCAACAGCGCAATGTTCGCCATATCTTCCACATAGATTTGTACATCAAACTGCTCGTCAGGCATTTCCGACACCATAATAACGGGCTTGTACGCCCCTGCTGTCAGAAAATAGCGGTCTAACCAGACCTTGATGCCGCCGCTCAGGGCATTTTCGCCAACGGAAGAGAAAGCATATTCTTTGTTTCTGAAAAACAAACTTTCAAATAAATCATCCGTTGATTTGGATAAATGGGTGACCATTTTTCCGATAAAGAGCGATAAAAGTTCTGTGGTTTGGTTTTCAATTGGAAATGTCTGCTCTTTTTTTCGGACGATTGTTTTGGCATTCAGCAAGTTATGCGGCAGTATAGATTCGAGTTTTTCCACTACTTTTTTCACGCGGCTATCCAGCAGGGCAGCCAGCCAGCGAACGATAAACTGTTTATTGTCCAATTGCACAATTTGCGGTATAATCATACCATTCGCCGTCAGATGCAGCGCTGCCAGCGCCATTTTATGAAACGCCGCCACAGAGGGTTGTACATCGAGCAGATGGTCAGGGTTCAGGTCGAAGAGTGCGGCAATTAAGTCATCTAAATTGTGGATTTGGTGATTTTCGCCGTTGATTTCCACTTGGCTGTCGCCGTTGACGGTCAATGCCAAAGTGGTACGGTTGGTGATTTTTTGCGCCTCTCCCGTCAACTGAAAGACGGAATGAACGTCTAAGTTACGGGAGAGAATGCGCCCTGCATCTTTGGTAACGCGGGCAAGGTGCGCCTCGTATTTGTCGCGGAAGTTGCCGAAGGGATAGAAAGGCGGCTCGTCGGGCAGCAGCCGTATCAATGCATCCGAAATATTTTGCAGTTGCGAAAAATCCACCCGTTCATACACTGCCTCTTCCTGTATCTCCTCCGCGTTTTTCCGTTTGCCGCCCCATTGCGTTTTGAGCAGGGGGATTTCTGTGTTCTTTTTGTCGGCAATGAACACGCCGCGTTTTTTCAGTTCATCAAGCAGGTTCACATTGTGGATGCTGAAGACCAGAAACGGATTGTTGTCTATTTCGCGGCTCAACATATAGATGACCGAAGCCAAATGCTTGCATGGTACCGCCCAGTCGGGGCAGGAGCATTGCATCTTAAAATCTGTCCACTGTCGTGGGAAGACCTTCAAGCCCAGCGATTCGGCTATCTGTAAAATGGCTGGGTCAAGTTCGCGGTTCAGCAGTTTGGAAATAAGCGCGGGGCGTTCAATAATTTGCGCCATCAGTTGCTCTATCTGCTCCTCGAAAAACGGCGGAACGATTATCGTTACTCTGTATGGCGTTTTTCGGCTGCCGGCAACTTTGGCAACAATCACATTGCCGTCAATTTTGATGTTTTGTACATGCCCGCTACGGGCGTAAGAGGCGCCTCTCGGCAAACGATTGTCATAATCCACATTCTCAAGCGAGCGCAACCAGTGCTCGCCCCACCACGTTTTACCAAATCTTTCTGCCATATTATTGCAATATTTTATGAAATGATTTTTTGCAAAAGTAGCGTTTTTTCTCGTTATACGATAACAAATCATAACAAAAATTTGAAAACATTGCTTGGAACAGGAAAAATTCCACTTCTCCCGAAATAATGAGGTACTGAGGTCGGGTATGTGTTGTCAAATTCCTGCTACTAAGATAATAGGAATCAGAATAAGGTTTTTAAATGATAAGAAATTAATAATTCAACTTTCGCAAGTTGTTTTTAACCTGATTGCGAAAGGGATTTCAAATTTAGCATATTTGTAAGTTCTTGATTATCAGATGTTATGTGAAACATCAATACATCAAGTTCTATTGCAAAAATTTCAGATAATTTTGTTGTTATCTCTATGATAATAAGCAAAATACGTTCTTTGACATTCAGTTCTATCGTTTCTGCCGTTTCTGCCCATTTTGCAAAAAAATATTTTGACTTAAAGTACTGATTTTCACGCTATTTCCTGCCGATTTTTCGTAAATATGTTTCAAATAGAACAGAGGAAACAAAGTAAGCAGCATAAAACGCTGATAACCAACGTATTTTGTGTTGATTTTATCAACCGACACAAAAAATTTGTCAGAAATTTTCAAAGAACGCAACTCTGAAAAAAGAGTTTGAAATATTTTTTCGTTAGAACTGAAATAATTTTTAAGTTCTGAAATAATTTCAGTATTTTTGTCGTGTAGCATTTTTTTATTGTTTTTACAACACAAAGTTACTAAAAATCAGTAACTTAACAAAATAAAATGCTACTTTTTTTATTATAAATCATCAAGTTAATAAACTTGCGAAAGTTGAATAAAATAATAAAAATATAAATATAATTTTTGTTCATAATATGTCAATATTATTTATCTGTGTCATTTTTATACCATAATTTGTCCCACAAACTCGGATTTTCTTTGGGTGTCCAAATTTTTTTAGCGGAAAAGCCGCCCGCTCACACACAAAACAACAATCTTGCAAAAATTTGAGTTCTGCGGGCTGTGTTTGATTATTTATGAAAATCCGTATAAATCAATTTTTATTGCAGACAAACTAACAAGATAATTTATTAAATTTTTTATCTCACTTGGCGGAAGTTTGAATGAAAAATCATTGTCTTCGTAGTAAATTTGATTATCAACTTTCAATATACAACCCCACCCCCCCTTCCTAAATCTATCTGACCTGTCGTATCTATGATTTAATTCGGAAGCCAATTTTTTAATTTCCACACATTGATTACTTGTAAGTTTTCCTCGATATTCTTTATTATCAATGATTTGTTTTTTTACTATCAAACTGTCATTAATAATATCAATAGAGTATCTAATATCATCTATCGAAAAGATTGACGGAGAAAAGAGCAATGATATATTTAAATCATTTTTCATTTCATTATTTTTTATTCGAGAATGGCACGAGGTCAGACAAACACAAAATAAAGTAATAAAACAGGCAGTTCTCATTAGTACGCCCCCCTTTCATTTAGCCCCTGTTCTTTTCTCAATTTATTCTCATTATATTTATGATTTCCCATCAATCCGACAGTTTCCAATTCCTCTTTGGGCATTGTTTGAGTAACCGTATTTCCCGTAGCGTCTTTGTATGTGTGTGTGGCTGTTGTTGAATAATCTACCGCTTTACCTTTCATAGACTTGTCCGCGTGGATTAGTTCGTGTCCCAAACCAATTTCATTAGGACGTGAAGCACCTGATACGTTCCCTGTTTTTGGGTCTTTGGTCAGTATTGGCGGATTTGCTGTAGGGTTAAAAGTAACATTTGCGTCAGAACCAACGCCATTGATTGCATTTGTGGAATTAACGTCTGTTTCACTATTTCCGCCTGTACCAATAGATATAGTAACTGTACGCTTACTACTATTTAAATCTCTAATAAGATTTGTTCCTGTTGTCTTATTACCTTTCCCTAAGCTTGCAACTTTAATTCTAATTGTACCGTCTTTTTGGGTAGAATAAACCAATCTGTCATTTGTCAGTTTCTGTAATTTTCCCAAAACTAAATAGATATTTTTTGTTGAAGTTCCTTTGGGCAAAACTATCATTCTGCCATCCGGGTCAATAAACCTCACAGGATTTTGTACACAATACGCATAACTACTCACTCCCGGATACTTCTCATGCATCGGGTCTGCAGACATCCATTGCGAAATTCTCGGCTCATAATACCTTGCCCCATAATAATACAACCCTGTTTCTTCATCAAGTTCCTTTGCATTAAATAAATACGGAGTGTTCCAAGTATTATTGCGTTCCTCTATAAATACTTCTCCAAAGGGCACATATTCAACATGTTGCACTACATTTCCGTCTAAATCTGTAATAAGTGAGGTTGAGCCGAGATGGTCGGAATGATAATAATACTGAAACAGTTCGGGGTTATCATTTGCGCTTGGTGCGCGGGCGGGCGCGTTTTGCGGCGCATCCGTGCAGCAGAAGCCTTGACCTGACGCAAATTCAG
>JAISWT010000076.1 GCA_031271005.1 Prevotellaceae bacterium
AAAGCGCCTTGATACCATTCCCGTAGCAAACGTCTGCTTTTATTGGAAGCTTACTACCCACGTGAAAGCGGTGTTCCGTGCACGTAGTGACGATCTTAACGTCGATGACCCACTTGGACACGTACTCCGTCGCGCCATTTGTGTGGTCGACCAATGCGAGCTTCACCTTTCCTGATTGCACTAATTCGTCTAGGTTTTTAGGCAATTTTAGTTATTACTCAGCTATGCGAAAGCCTTTGTTGTGTCGGTAATACAAGAATACTTATTTTTGGTGAATGCGTGAAATCGAGGAGGACAACTCCCAATTTACGTGCCTTTTTATAGTTGCCTAAAAAATGTGCAACGATGTGTTGCTAACAAATAAAGAGTTCTGCCGCCACGTGGATAGGTGAGTAGTAATAATTTTCTAGAAATTTTTCATTAGGGCTCACTGCAAGAAACAGGGGTGTAGTACACTTTGTGTGTCAAATTCTCTTTTTTGAAGATTTTGAACGCGGTGCTCTTTATATCATCTAAGGTGATGCTGGCAACAATTTTCGCTCGATTATTCATGTCGCAGACGGTAAAGCCGCCTTTTACTGCGTCAGCAATATCATAAAAGATGGCTTCTGGCGAATCCATCAAAAATTTCCAAAAATTTTTCTTTTTTTCTTTTTCGTTAATCAACAATTCCTCTGTTAAAAATTTATTGCAAAAATCTTGAACTATTTTCAAAAATTCTTCTTCAACCACATGCCTACTGATACCACCTCGTAATTGCATACTGACAGAACACAACGCTATATTGCCTCGATAGGTTACAATGCTTACATTGCCACCAGATATTAATTTTTTTTCATCTTTCATTATTTTTGATACTACCGTTGGGCTAAAAAGAATTCCCGTCAACAACGCAGCAACGTTACAATCTTTTAATGTGGCAAGGATACTTTTGTCGAATGTATAAGTTACCTCTAACGTTTGGATTTTTATCTCTGGTATTGATTTTTCTACAACAGATGTAATCCCCGTGTTAATTGGTTCGTCTACGATCTCTCTTCTTGTCAATTCTTTAGATGGTATTGGACCAAAATATTTTTCGGCTAACTCTATGGCTTCATTTTTTTGAATGTCGCCAACAAAAATTAAAGTTGCATTGTTGGGAACATAATATTTTTTATAATGCTTGATTATAGATCTTCGGCTAATTCTCTCTATATGATGCTTGTGTCCAATTGTTGGATATGCGTAATTTGAATACAGATACATAACGTGCCGTACCGCACCTTCCATATGACTGTTTATTGGGGTAACGCCGCGAGTCTTCTCTTCTAAAATAACTTTTCTTTCTTTTTCAATGTCATCATCGGTTATCTTGAGATTTTGCATTCTATCAGCCTCGATTTGCATATTTTCATGTAAAAATTCTTTTTTCACGGCATGATGATAAAGCGTCCAGTCTGTATTAGTATAAGCACCGTAAGAGATGCAACACTTCCCAAGACGATCGCATAACGATTCTTTAGACATGTTGTCAGTCCGATAAAACATCATGTGTTCAAGGAAATGTGATACGCCAATTTTGCATTCTGGATCGTCAACAGATCCAACTTTATACAAAATCCCCCAGTAAACTCGCCCGTTCGCGTTTGTTGGCACAACTATAATCCGAAGTCCATTTCTCAGCGTGTGCTCGTGCACCTCCAGACTTGCGAACAAATGGCTCTGGAATACCAAACCAAGAATCAACAATAAGCGTTTAACCATCTTTACCTCCGTCCTATCGCAACAAATGTCAATTTATTTGGATCCAATAATCTTCGTGCCACACTATTTACATCTTCTAATTTTAGATTATAAAAATTCCTACGGTAACCATTTACTTTGCTTAATGGAACCTTTCTGTGCCTGCATACTGACAAAAATGAAACAACTTTGGGGGCTGAACTTAAATTTTCAGACTCAGCGATCAAGTTTTTCTTAAAATCTAACTCTTCTTGAGTTACGCCTTTATCTGCTAATTCGCGGAATACGTTCTTAATTCTAGTTATTAGTTCATCAACATTTTGTGGATCCGTTCCAGCAGTTCCTTCTATTAAACAAAGCATGTCTGACTCAGCCATACCTGCCACAACATCGTACACTAAACTGTGCTTCTCCCTAAGTTCAATAAACAGTCTTGACTTCATTCCGTCGCCTAGAGCGAGAGCCACCACAGTCGCGGCAAACCAATCCTCAGAGTCGTTTTTCACACCAGGATGGGAAAATCGGACAATCGTCTGCGGTATGTCATGATTTATATGAACAATCTCGCCGTGTTTCAACATTTCCGTTTTTTGTTCGACTTTGTCAAAGGCATTAGATTTATGCATTTTCAATGTCGCGAACAATTTTTCAAATGCCAACGTAACTTCTTCTTCGCTAATATTTCCGGCAACTATTACATAGGCATTTCGTGGGTCGAACAGTGTATTATATGCTTTGATTACATCGTTCCGCGTATACTTATCTATGTTCTGCAATATATCGTTGTTTGTAACATAGTAAGGATGATCTGGCGAATACATCAATTTTGCCATTTCCTCTCTGGCTATGACTTCGGGATAAACCTTTTCTTGATTAAGCTCACTTTTTATTTCCTGTTTAAACGTTGTTATTTTTTCTTCTGGGAAATGTGCCGATATCAACACATCCTGCATAATTTCCATTGCTAGTTGAAACTTTTCTGGGACAAGATATAAAGAAAAAGACGAATCGTCTTTGCCAACATTTACGGCAAAATCGATGCTATTTTCATCCAACACATTTCGTAGTTCGGTTGTGTCGTATTTTCCGGCCCCTTTCATTAGCAACGATAACAAAAGATTGAGGAGTCCAGGCTGGTCTTTGAAATTTCGCGCCCCCTCATTTTTGAAGCGAACGAACACCGCAACCGTTTGGTTCTTCGTTTTTACAAACCAAATAGGCTCATCTATTTGAGAGATTTTTATCTCCCTTGTATCCAAATTATGCTTTTTGAACGCGATATTACGAGGCCATTCAATCGCAACATTGTGGACGCGTTTCCAAACGATTGCACCAGACAGCAGTATCAAAAACCCCACGATGCCACAAGCAACGCGCTTTTTTATGTGCCTAGTCGCCATATCAGCCACGCTTGTAACTAATGAAAACACGCTTCATCCTATCAAAGAATTTAAAACATTACATTTGCAAAACTAAAATTGGTACAATGACGCGTTTGCAAAGGAAAAATTGTACTGTCATGCGCTTGGAAGAGTTTGTGGAACTGCCTAAAGAAATAGAAGCTGAAATGTTTAATGGTTACTACTCAGCTATGCGCATAGCTGCGCGCCGTGAAACCCAGCGCCGCCCTTGCTTTTTAAGGGCGCTGCGGATGACAAAATAAATGCATTGCGGGGGGGCGGCGGGCGAAGCTATGCCAACGCCTGCAAAGGGTCAGGGAACAACTCAGCGATAGAATCGAGCACGCCTTTATGCCGTCGTTTTGCCGTCAATATATGACTTTTCAAGCGCGCAAACGCTACACATCCGGCGTAAGTTCTAAAACATCCGGACACTTTTTGCTTGGTTTTTAATAGTCGCAAATCTCGTTCAGCCTGATTATTTGTGTACGGGACTGCAAGATCCAGCAAAAACAAAAGGTACGAATCTTTATAATCATCCAACCTTTTGAGCATTTTCCGGAGTTCATCAGAATCAAGCCGCCGTGGTTTCATTTTGGCAAGCTCAACTTTTCCAACTTCAAGCAATTCCTCATATCTTTGTCTAAACTCTGCGAATTTTTCCAAAGAACATACTTCCATCGACTTCTTATAATCATTTAGTCCAGAATAAAATTTTCTGAAAACATTAGCCCATTCTATTTTAAAGGATTCGTAACGTCCCTTTAAATTTCGTAGCAAATGAGCTCCGCATGTTGCATGAAGTTTTCCATATTTATAGAATTTTTTATCGTGATCATGGGCCAATATCCCGTCAAACACCGTTAAAATACCATCGCGCTCTATGCCCTTATCATTTTTCTGCGGATTCACAGTCATGAGACCCCCCGTTTGCGTGGAATGAGTCCGGACACAAATGTTTGTCGTTGTGCGCTTTTTCGTTTTAAGGACTTGCTTCCCGTCTTCTTCGACGTACGTTTGACTTGATTTAATAGACGTTTCATCAACATGTAATACATCTGCCTCAAAAATGTCCTGCTTAATTGCGTCAACATCAACATTATACCTGCCCATAAAAACAATTTGAATTTTTATCCTCGCCTAATCATTGCATTCCAACGAGTTTCAAATTGTTTGTTATGGGGACCCGGTATATTTGCAGCGATTTT
>JAISWT010000081.1 GCA_031271005.1 Prevotellaceae bacterium
TACGCCTGATCCGAGCGTAATGCGGGGTTAGGTCCACCGATCAAACACGCTAAATTCCTAGCTTCCGGCCATGTTCGAACCGTAATCGCTGCACCTTGCCAATCTTGAACCGCCAATAACCCAGCTTCCAAATCAATGCAAAGCGTTGGTTCATCAAGCGTTTTGAGCAAGCTCGTTTTTCCTACGCCATAGGGCCCGACGATGATCATCTTCACGCCTGACTGGCTTTTTAGGCGTTCATCAATTGTAATGATCTTAAATGTCATCGTTATCCTCCACATAATTAGAATTACCTTCAGTTATTTCTGTTTCTAATTCTTCATGATTTCTCAAATTATTCTTCCCGTTGTTGAGGAAATAATTGACGAAATACGTTTGGCCTTTTCCCGTAACTTTCGCAGTCTTCGAAATGGTCACACGCCCATCCGAATGGGTGATTGCGGTTTCCTGAATCTTGAACAGTCCCAATTCCATCGCCATTTGCGTTGGCGTGTTATAGTCGGCCCCACTCCTTTTTATTAAAAAGCCATCTTGCCGGAGACGCTCGAACAATCGGTTCGCCCCAATTTCAACTCCGTTTCCCTTGAGTATTTTTGCTAACTCACCAATCAGAATGCCTGTCTCTGATACCGAAACCGCGTCCGCAAAAATAATCTTTGGCCTATCGTGTTCAACCTGAATCTGCAAGCGTTCTCTTGCTAAGCGTTCCTCTTTTACAGTGGTTAGTAACTTTATCCAAGCGTCTGGGTCCGTCAAAATTTCATCAATTTTTGATGAAGTGACGTACGCCCCGTATTTGCGAATTTGCGGAAGGACCTCGTGCGTTACCCAGCGCATAAACGGCTTGGCATGCGGTTTGTCGGAACGCATGATTACGTTATAGAGTCCACTTTCGTTAACGAAGTTTGTGTCCCCTTGACGCCCTACATTGAATGTAGCCCGTTCATCTTCATCCAATCTGGAAGCAACATGTGTCGGATTTGAAATGCCAAGTACACGACAAACGTCCTTAAGTACCCACCATGGTTCTCTATCAATCTGGATAACTCTCACTTTGTGCCCACCATAACAAAAGGCTTGCAAGCCTTTTGTTTCATTATTGTTTTCCATAATTATTTTTCCTCTGAAATATTTTTGCCCTCATCAAGAGTTGGGGCTTCCTCTTTAAAGGTGAATTCATACCCGCCGATTTTTACAGACCTCGCAGGCTCGAATATTTTTTGTAAACTTTCTGGCCAATTGTTATACTTTCGCTCCTCTAGCGACAGTATGCGTTTAATTTCAGATTTATATTCCGGATGTTTAGCTAAAATTTGTTCTAATCCTTCCTGGTCCCAATCAATCTTTTTTCTGAAATTTGCAATAACGGTCGTGTTTCCTTCTTGGAAACGCGCGGTTCCCGCGTCCTTGCCTTCTTGGTTCAGAATTGCCCGAGCCGTTCCTTCGAACCGCAAGCGCAGCGCCTCGTTAAGAACTTTTTTCCGCCGCTCTTGCGTTTCGATCGCTTCCTTCAATCGCGCCGCTAACGCTTGCAAATCCTGAATCGGCAAATTGCTGATTTCCTGTACGCTTGATTCATCAAGCAAACCCAACGCTATCTGCATAAATGCCTCCCTTTCCTCAAAGCTAAAAAATCATCACTGCTCACCAATTCCTTCAACGGAGCCAAGGCTTTGCAGCAATATCCGACCAATTTCCTTAAATACGCCCTCGAAATTCCGAACTTTTTCGCGACGTTCCGCAATGAATCGGTCTGTAGCTCGACCATGATTTTTCGTAGGAAAACCGGGGCTTTGCGGAGGTATCGCTCAACGTCGATCTTTTGCTCGACTTCCTCGATCCAGTTATCCGCCTTGTCTTCCAACAAGTTCTCTGGAACGTCATCCAAATTTGCGGAAAACTGCGATATCTGACGCTTCTGGCGCGACGTATCTCGCAAGATGTTCTTGCAGGCGTATTTCAGCACTTCCTCTACGAACGGCTCCAACCGCCGGCTTTCTCTATCGAAACCTTTCCACGCTTCTAAAACTGCCAACAGCAGATCCTGCTTCAAGTCCTGGATGGACTCGCCTTGCAAGCATGACCGTCGCTTTAACTTAAATGCGTAGTGTTGAACTCGCGCCTTGATATACGCCAGCTCCTCGTTTGTAAACCACTCTGTCGTGTTTCCATCATGGGTGTCAGAAACCATGTTCCCTCACTTCTTTGCCTCAACTGAAGTGAGATTGGCATGATTCATGCAGTGACCTTTATGCACTAGATTAAGGCCTCAATTTTTCAAAAAATCCTTATTTCCTGCCATTTTTTATTTTTGAGGCATGACCTTTTGGCCAAAAACCGTGACCTTTTTTCCTAGCATGTAAAAAAAGTTCAAAAAAATTTCATTTTTTTTAGTCTTCTACCCAAATCAAAGCATTCAATCGGCAAGAACTGTTACAAATCTCAATGAAATCATTGCGTTGTGCGAGAGGCAGGACTTTTTCCATGACCTTTGTTCGCAGAACATTGATAGGTCTGTAAATCTGGTTATGAATATCATTGATTTCCAAGTCGTATTGTTGCTGCAGAATATTGGCAATTTCTTCAAACGGAATGCATTGACCACCACTTTGTTGATCTATAAGGATTTGCATAATCCCTTTCTGCACGGTCGCTTGCTCTGTTAAAATCTGGTGTTCATTTAAATAAAGTCCATCATTTTCCCATTTAAGGACGAAGGCTGTGTCTTGCCCTTTGGAAACACTTTCGATAAGTTGGCGAAAGTTGAGCTTTGCACAAAAAATATCCGCGAAAAGGACGATAATGTCGTGACCTCCGTACGTTCGCGGCCTGCTGCCCGTTTGTATCCACAGAGATTTGTATGAAGGCAAAAACAGCGTTTGCTCTTTTTCGACAACAATTTGAGGCAACTTATTCTTAAGCTCTATTCCGTAAACACACGGTTTATAGGCGATCCATTTTACGCAAAGTTTGTCCAACTCACGTTGAATCCAAACATCAATTCCGTCCAAATTAAGTTGAATGAGCACTTTCTCTTCTTGTATACAGCACACAAGCCCTTGCGTTTCTAGCCATTGCGCAGTCTCAATTAAATTTTCGTCAGCCAGTAATTTTCGTCCTTCCCCCATCAAAATTTGATACGACAAATCTAACCTCTCCACAGTAAATCCAGCAAAATTATTAAAAATTAAATAAAATTGCCGCATAGCAGACAGCCTTATAAAAGGGCTAAACGTGTATTTCTGGATAAAATATTGAGAAGATGATGAATATACCTACCCATAAAAACAATTTGAATTTTTATCCTCGCCGAAGCTTTGTACTACAACGCACTTCAAATTGTTTGTTATGGGGACCCGGTCAACGCCCAGCACACTTGTCTTGTCGATTTAGGCGTGGTTCAAATAACTACAAATGCCTATGGAGGAAAATGTAAGTTTAAATAAAGGCCGAATAAATCAAGAAAAAATGCA
>JAISWT010000089.1 GCA_031271005.1 Prevotellaceae bacterium
GTTGCCCTGCGCTATTGATTTACGGGCTTTCAGCCTCTTCGTTTGCAAAATCTTACCATTTACCACAAATAACACAAAGAATAGATGTTGAAAACCAGCACTTTGTGTTCTTTGTGCAACCTCCCGCTTTGGCGGTACAAGTCTTGCGCCCCTTGCGTTTAAATATTTTTTACCACAAAGAGCACAAGACTTGTCCCGCCAAAGCGGGAGGTTTCACAAGACTTGTCCCGCCAAAGCGGGAGGGCGCAAAGAATGTCCCGTGCCGTGTTATTCATTAACTGTCAAGTTTCACAACGTTGTGAAACTTGACGGTTAAGAATTTACTGCTTTTTTTTCAGTTTCAGTTTCATCGTCATTTTATCAAGTTCTATGCGTCCGATGTCTATCAAAAAGCGGACGCATTCCATTACTTTGCGGTCGTTTTTGCCGATGTTTTGAATGATGTTTTGAATGTTTTGCGGCTCTGCGGTTAAAAGTTTTTCTATTTCATTTTTGATGACATCAAATTCGCTTACGGCAAGCGCTTTTTCGTTGTTTTTGATACAGACGTCGCATTTTCCGCAAGGGGCAAGGTCTTTTTGTCCCAAATATGCGAGCAGCAGTTTGAGGCGGCAAATTTTATCCTCCTGCGCATATTCAAGCACGCTCTCTACACGTTTTTGGTAACGCGCAAGGCGGTCTTCGTAAACATTTTTGCCCAGTAATATATGTTTAATGTCATGCCGTTCAAGCGTATAAGTAAGAAATGGCGTTTGCCTGCGCGGAATGTAAGTTATAATTTTTTCTTTCGACAACTCTGTTAAGGTTTCATACACTTCCTGCCGTTTCAGGTTCAAACGCGCGGCTATGGTTTCTTCACTGATATATGCAGGATTAGTGAAAAGCCCTGTATATGAACGCAATAGCACGTGGATAAGTTTTTCTTGCCGTTCTGTTTGTTTGAAGTTGTAAAGTTCATCTTTGTTGACGTTAAAAATCACGCTTGAGGCGCTGTCCTGCTCATCTGTAAGGTCGATGTAGCCTGCCTGCTGCAGAATTTTGAGCGCATTGTATGCCTGCAAATGACTGAAACCGTAGGATTTACAAAAGTCAGCCAGGTCGAAGGCAAAAGTATGGTCCAATCCAGACCCTACGCCTATTTCAAAATAATTGCCCAGAGCGTCATATACTTTCAGAATATAACTTTTTTCGGGGAAAGTGTCGGATATTCGTTTTTTAAGTTTTGCCGCATCGGAATTATTGTACAGCAACACTGCGTAAGCGCGTTGTTCATCTCTGCCGGCGCGTCCTGCCTCCTGAAAATACGCTTCGAGCGAATCGGGCAAGTCAATATGCACCACAGTTCGTACGTCAGGCTTGTCGATGCCCATTCCGAAGGCATTGGTAGCCACAATGACGCGAGTTTCGCTGTTTGTCCAACGCTTTTGAACAGCATTTTTGAGTTCGGGCGCAAGCCCCGCATGAAAATGTTCGGCGCGGATTCCCTTTTCATTCAGCATCTCGGCTATCTCTTTGGATTTAAGTCGGTTGCGAACATAAACAACAGATGTTCCGGGAACATTGGTAAGGATTTTCACAAGTTGCTCTTCCTTGTTTTCGCTCACACGCACAACATAGGTAAGGTTTGGGCGTGCAAAACTTTTTCTAAAAACATTCTTTTCCTTAAAAAGCAGTTTGTTTTGAATATCGTCAACTACTTCGGGAGTGGCGGTTGCAGTGAGCGCAAGAACAGGCGCTTCGGGTATAAGTTTTCTTATTTCAGCAATTTTCAGATACGCGGGGCGAAAATCGTAACCCCATTGCGAAATGCAGTGCGCCTCGTCAACGGCAATCAAACAAACTTCTGTTTGCACAATTTTTTTCTGAAACATTTCGGTACCCAACCTTTCGGGCGACACATACATAAACTTGTATGCGCCATAAACAGCATTGTCCAAAGCAATGAGAATCTGGTCGTTATGCATGCCCGAATGGATGGCTACCGCCGGAATTTCACGCTTTTTAAGGTTCTCAACCTGGTCGTTCATTAACGCTATAAGCGGCGTAACGACCACGCACAGACCGCTTTTTGCCATTGCAGGGACCTGAAAGGTCAGAGACTTGCCGCCTCCTGTGGGCATAAGAGCCAGCGTGTCGCGGCGCAAACCTGCGCTCTCAATAATTTCGCGCTGCAACGGACGAAACGAATCGTAGCCCCAATATTTTTTTAATATGTCGGTATAATTTTCCAAAAATTGATGATTAACAGTTGTTAGTTGTTAGTTGTTAGAGTTTAGAGTTTAGTTTTCGGTTATCAGTTTTCAGTTCGTTTACAAAAATAGCAGCATTAAAAAGTCAATAATTCAATGTTTTTCCTTTTCAAAATCCTCTTTCACAAACCATTAGAGAGTTTTTGAAAAGAAAGAATTAAGTCGCTGATGTAAACGAACTCCTGCTATTTTTCAACTAATAACTAAACTCTAAACACTAAACTTTAAGCAATGTTGTCGGGCAAATCTTCTTTTGTTATTTTCTTATTTTTAGATACTAAAACCATTCTGCTCACTGCGTTTTTCATTTCTCGAAGGTTGCCGCGCCAGTCGTATTTTTTCAAAATTTCGGCTACTTCTTCGGTGAAGCCGCTAACGTTTTTGTTCAATTCGCGGTTCGATTTTTCGAGGAAATATTCGAGATACAGCGGAATATCATCACGGCACTCGCGCAGGTTCGGCACTTGCAACACAAATTCGCTTAACCGGTGGAACAAATCGAGGCGAAAAGACGGATTTGGCACATTTACGTCAATCTTTTCGTTAGTAGCGGCAATCACGCGCACATTAACAGGTATATCCTTTTCGCTGCCAACGGGGCGAATTCTCTTCTCCTGCAAAACACGTAAAAGTTGCACTTGCACAGTTGGAGAAAGATTACCAACTTCATCCAGAAAAACGGTACCGCCATTGGCAGTAAGAAAAAATCCCTTTTTATTGTTGATAGCCCCTGTAAATGAGCCTTTTATATGTCCAAAAAATTCACTTGCAGAAAGTTCTTTTGACATCACTCCGCAATCAACCGCTACAAAAGGGGCGTCGCTGCGCTCGCTTTTTTGGTGTATCAACTGCGCAATCCGCTCTTTGCCAACGCCGCTTTCGCCCAAAATAAACACCGACATATTTGTTGGCGCTACCAGGTCTACATATTCGTAAAGTTTTTTATATTGAGGCGAAGAGCCTGCTACATAATCCTGCTCGGCAATTCGTATCTGCATCTCTTCCTGTTCTGTCTGCTCAAAAGCGTCTGATTTTGGGGCTTTTACAAAATCAGAACTGTTGGGTCGATGCGCTATTGCCTGTTCTATTTTAACAAGCAGTTCGTCCGTGTTCAGCGGCTTCGAGACATAGTCAAATGCGCCTTCTTTGATGGACTCTACTGCGGCGGGAATTTCGGCGTAACTTGTCATCATAATGTAAGGCAGCGAAGAGTCAATTTTTTTCACCCATTTGAGCAGCGACAGCCCGTCGCCATCAGGCAAGCGCATATCGGAGAGCACGATGTCGGGCAGTTGCTTTTTCAGACGGCGTTTTGCCTCGCTGATGTTTACAGCCGAAACCACCGCAAAATTTTTCTTTGTTAGCCACGTTCTCAACATTAAACTTAATGTCAAATCGTCTTCTATAACGCAAACTGTGTTCATTTCTTTAATAATTTTACCCGCTATAAGATTAAGAATTGTGTCTGTTTTTTTCAAGTGCAAAATTAGCATAAAATATTCAATTACAAGCAAACACGGCAAAATGTATAGCAAAATCAGCAGGGAAAAACGGGCGAATATGGGGCTGCGCATTTTGCCCCGTTTTAGAATTTTATTTTTCTCATTTTGGAAAAACAAAATTAGTAAAATTTGTCAAAAATTAATTCATTTTCATTACTTTTGTGGGCTTTTATCAACAGTAATTTCTGCATTATCCATTATGTTGCAACAGTTTTTTTATAACTGTTTGCAATACAATATTTTATACTTATGAATAACAATTTTCCGATTGATATTGTAATTGCGTGGGTAGACGGCAACGACCCTTTGCACATGCAAAAGATGTCCCCTTTTTTGGACACAAAGAGCGATAAAATTGACTTTATCGCGGGCGCTACACGCTATCGGTCGGCTGGCGAAATCTATTTTTGCGTGGCTTCGATACTGAAATTTGCGCCTTTTGTACGCACAATTTTTATCATTACAGACGAGCAGAACCCAAATCTTGACGATTTTTTAAAAGAACATTTTCCTAATCAAAATATTGATATTAAAATTATTGACCACAAAGTCATTTTTGCGGGCTACGAACAGTATTTACCTATTTTCAACAGTCGCGCCATTGAAAGCATGCTTTTCCGCATCCCTGATTTGAGTGAAAATTTTGTGTACTTCAACGACGATGTTTTTCTGCTGCGCCCCGTGCAGGCAGCCGACTGGTTCGTTGATAATAAAATTGTAACTATCGGGCAGTGGCGCAACATCTTTTTCGACCGCTTGCTGCGCTACATCGCCATTCCGAAGGAAGGTATCAGACCCTTCGGGTTCAAATTTGCGCAAACAAATGCTGCGCAAATTTTCTGGCGCAAATCTCACTATTTTCACATGGAGCACACGCCACATGCCCGCAAAAAGAGCGTTTCGGCAATGCTTTTTGAGAAATATCATGAGCATTTTCTTAAAAATATTTCGTATAAATTTCGCGATGCGGCGCAGTTCAATCCGCAAGAACTGTTCTATCTAAATATGTTTGCCGAAGGGAGAGCAGTTAAGGATACAGTTGATAAAACGCTATATATCAAGCCGGTAGAGCGTGGAGACGGTTATATTGCGCGTAAAATTGGAACTTTTAACAAACGCCCCCAAATCCAATCGGGCTGCATAGGGTCGCTTGACCTTGCCACCGAAGCCGACCAAAATATTCTGAAAAACTGGCTGACAAAAATTATCCTCGAAAAATAAGGAGAGTTTGGCAGGGGTTAGTGGTTAGTGGTTAGAGTTTAGAGTTTGGTTATTAATTCTGCGTTAGACAATAACCGCTTAAAAGTTACATCTCTGTTTTTTGCTGTCCGCTAAACTTAAAAGCCGCACAAAACACCTGTCCGAGATACCGATAAAACGGCATTTCGGATTTGTTTTTGAAAAAATAAGCCCCCTTACTCAAAATTGAATGAATATTTGTTAAGAATTAAAAACTATTACACAGAGAAATCCCGGAATTGCTAACTGCTAACTGCTAATTGCTAACTGTCGTGATTAATTGAAAAGGGATTCTACAAACTCGTTTCTGTCAAACACTTGCAAATGGTCAATTCCTTCGCCGAGTCCGATAAATTTCACGGGGATTTTAAACTGGTCGGATATTCCGATAACAGCGCCTCCTTTTGCTGTGCCGTCTAATTTGGTGATAGCCAGGGCGGTAACATCGGTAGCCTTGGTAAACTGCTTTGCCTGCTCAAATGCGTTTTGCCCTATGGACCCGTCCAGAACGAGTAGAACCTCGTTTGGCGCACCGGGAATCACTTTTTGCATCACGTTTTTTATTTTTGTCAGTTCGTTCATCAGGTTGATTTTGTTGTGCAACCGTCCTGCGGTGTCAATAATCACCACATCAGCATTGTTTGCTTTGGCAGATGCAACAGTGTCGTAAGCCACAGAAGCGGGGTCTGAACCCATTTTTTGCTTTATCACCGTTGCGCCTGCCCTTTCGCCCCAAATGACGAGTTGCTCTACTGCTGCTGCCCTGAAAGTGTCGGCGGCGCCCAGATACACTTTTTTGCCCGCTCTTACATATTGCGCTGCAAGTTTGCCGATAGTAGTGGTTTTGCCTACGCCATTGACCCCTACAACCATAATAACGTAGGGCTTGGCCGGCAAAATGTCAGCAAAATTATTTAAATCATACGTGTCGTTTTCGGCTATCAGAGCGGCGATTTCTTCTTTGAGAATAATATTCAATTCGGCGGTATTCAAATATTTGTCGCGCTCAATTCGCTTTTCTATACGTTCAATAATGCGTAAGGTAGTTGCCACGCCCACATCTGAGGAAATAAGCGCTTCCTCCAAGTTGTCGAGCACCTCTTCATTTACCTTCGACTTGCCTGCAACTGCACGTGTGAGTTTGGTAAACATACTTTCCCTTGTTTTGTGCAGCCCTGCATCAAGCGTTTCTTTTTTTTGTTTGTTAAAAACATTAAAAATTGCCATGTGTTAAAAAAAATGTGAAATTACAAAAAAAGTTTTTTTCAATCGTAATTAATTTCAAATAAATACCTGTCCTGCAAATCAGGGGCTTCCGTGCCACCTTGTTTTTTTTTTGACCTGCAAAAGTAGTGTTA
>JAISWT010000129.1 GCA_031271005.1 Prevotellaceae bacterium
GTTTACTCGCAAACGGGAACAGATATTTCGCTTACGGCTAATGCGTGGAACGAGTTTGAATTTACTGCGCCGTTTCAGTATGGTGGTGGAAATCTTTTAGTAATTACCGACACAAAAGCCAATTACACAAACGGCGGTTCGGATGCCTATCTGTATTATACTTCTGCGGTAAAAAGGCACTGGATGTCCAACAAAGATACCACACCACCTGCAAATAATGCTACAGGAGACCTGAACGACAGACGCGCCAACATACAATTTTCGCTTGCAAATATCATTGGCGTTCAGGCAACCTGCATCAAGCCGACAGAACTTTCAGTTGTAGCAGACGCATATTCTGCCGACATAAGTTGGGTGGGAACAGCAAACGCAGCGAGTTATACAGTGGAATATAAAACCGAAACTCAGAATTGGGAAGACGCAACGGTAATTGACCAAGTCAGCCAGACTTCTGCAACGCTCACAGTTGTGCCGGCAACAAGCTATCAGGTAAGAGTAAAAACGTTTTGCGGCGAAACAGATGGCTACAGCGACTATTCTGACGTGTATTCATTCAGAACTCCCTGCATTGCAACAGCAGTAGGAAGCGGTTTTACAGAGGATTTTACAACGATTGCAGATTACGCAATTCCTGATTGCTGGACTAAAACCCTTCCGCACAACGCAAGTTCAATCGCCGTTTATCCTGCTGTGGTATCGAATGCTACTTACGGACAGTTTGTAAGATTTTACGGCGTTGCACCTCAAGCGCTCGCAATGCCCGAATTTGAAGAAGACATAAATACGCTTGCTCTTACTTTTGACCTTTGGCGCGAAAGTGCGGCACAGTCGGGCATATTTGAGGTCGGCGTACTTTCCGACCCAACAAACCCTGCTACATTTGTATCGCTGCAAAATGTAAGTTCGCAAATAACCGTTGCCGACAAAGTATATGCAACCTACACAGTTTCATTGACCGATGCGCCGTCAGGCTATAACTACATCGCATTCCGACAGTCGGGCACAACAACAGCCTATTTCTATCAACTCGATAACATTGTTGTTGCGCCTGCTGTTCCTGTTCCTGTGGCAGAATTTAGTTTTGAAGTTGCAGATTTGACCGCAACATTTACGGACGAAAGTACAGGCGAGCCGACCGCATGGGAGTGGGATTTCGGAGACGGTGAAACCTCTGCCGAACAAAATCCTGTGCATACTTACGCAGTGAGCGGCACATATCAGGTAACCCTGACCGTAACAAACGCAACGGGCGAATCGGAACCTGTAACAAAGACTGTTCAGGTGATTGTAAGCAACATAAATAATGTTTTTGCAAAGGAAGTAAATATTTATCCTAATCCTGCAAAAGACTGTATTTCCCTGTCTGTCAGCGGAATGGAAGGAAACATATCTCTTAAAATTACAGATTTGAGCGGAAAGACCCTTATGACAAAACAATTTACAGTTAATAACAATATTGTTGAAAAAGTTGATATTTCTGTACTCAAACAGGGAATTTATTTTATTTCTGTAGAAAATAAAGATTTTTCCAAAACGCAAAAATTGACAGTTTATTAATTCTGAATTAAATTTTATTTTATTTAGGGACAAAAAATAAATAACTTTTATAAGTTATTAAATTGTTATCACTTAATTAAATTTTAGTTCGAAAGCGAATAAGGAGCAAAGACAGGTTCATTAAGGAGTTATCTATAAAAAACAATTTTTTTTACAAATTATTTAATTGCAAATTTTAGAAATACTCATTAGTTTAAAACTAAATCTTTGCTCTTTATTTTTTTTAATCAACCTTTAATAGAATATAAATTTTAATTAGCAATTAGCAATTAGCAGAAATTCATTTCTTCATTTCTTAATTATTAATAGATTATTGCGTTCCTTGCTGTTAAATATTTTACCGCAAAGTTCGCAAAGAAAATACGCAAGGAACGCAAAGTTTATCCCGCCAAAGCAGGAGAAAAAAATGAAATAATTAGCAATTAACAGATAGCAATTTTGAATTCTCAATTCTCAATTCTCAATTAGCAAATAAAACATACAAACAAATGAAACATTTTATTTTAAATATTTTAGTAATTTTCCCCGCTACCGTTTTAGCCCAGTTTGACGGTATTGTGGGTAGCGAAGGGTGCAAGGCTATTCATTACAGTGACAGCCGTTTTATAGAGTGGGCAACAGCTTGCGAAATATCTCGCGGCTATTTAGACATTGCGCGTCCGACCTTAGGTTTTGCAAGTTTCGGCAGCGAAGCCGCAGCAACAGGCAGCCCTGCCGGTACCTCCACCACTGACGCTGTGAGTCTGGGAGACGGAGGCACGGCTATCATGACCTTTGAAACCCCGATTGCAAACGGTGAAGGCGCTGATTTCGCCGTGTTCGAAAACTCCTTTGACGACTATTTCCTCGAACTCGCATTTGTTGAAGCAAGTTCCGATGGCGAGCATTATTTCCGCTTCCCCGCCGTGTCAAACACGCAAACAGAAACACAGACCGGCGGCTTCGGAACGCTCGATGCCACGCTAATTAACAATCTGGCAGGCAAATACAGAATAGGGTGGGGCACGCCATTCGATTTGGAAGACTTGCCAAACGATATTAATCTGGACAAAAACAACATAACGCATGTGAAAATAATTGACGTTGTCGGTACTGTTGACCCCCAATATGCAACGCGCGACTCTAACGGAAATATTGTCAACGACCCTTATCCCACTGCCTTTGCATCCTGCGGCTTCGACCTTACAGGGCTGGGTGTAATCCACAACAGGAACAATACTACCGCACTGCAAACGCCTGCCCAAATGACCGCCTCGGTATACCCAAACCCCTGCGCGGGCATACTTCACATCAAGGCAGAGAACTGCAAGGCTGCGATATACAACGCATTGGGACAAAAAATGCAACAATGGCAACAGAACGACAACATCAAATCCATAGACATGTCAATGTATCCAAATGGCGTATATTTCGTTGAATTAAAAAATAACAACTCGCAAAAAATGATAAAAATAACAGTCAATCACAGTAATCCAGATAGCAGATAGCAGTTAGCAATTAGCAGATAGCAGATAGCAGTTAGCAATTAAGAAATTAAGAAATGAATTATTAGATATTAGATATTAGAAAAACTCTAAACTCTAAACTCTAATAACTAACCACTAACCACTAACCACTAACCACTATTTTAAGACATCTACCGGTAGCGGATAAACAACTTTTGGCGGCAAAAATGCGGAAATATCTTTGCCATAATGTATCAAGTCGCGCACCACAGTGGACGAAATATACGAATATTCATATTCGGTAAATAAAATTACCGTTTCAATCCCTGTCAGTTTGCAATTTGCGTCAGCAATGGCATGCTCATACTCAAAATCGCTAACAGAGCGTATCCCTCGCAGTATATGTTTGGCATCCACCTGTCTGGCAAAATCTACTGTCATGCAGTTGTATGCTTCCACACGCACGTGCGGCTCGCCGTCAAAAGCCTGTCGAGCCATTGTCATGCGCGTTTGCAGCGGGAACATTGTGGCTTTGGTTTGATTTGTGCCTATGGCGATAATTATTTCGTCAAAAAGCCCTAACCCTCTAAGTACCACGCTGTAATGACCGATGGTAAAGGGGTCGAAAGTGCCGGGAAAAATTGCGCGTCTTGTCATGCTGTGATGTAAAATTATTTTCGTTTGAATGTTGATTATTAATATTTTAAATCCGAATGAAGATAAAAACAGGTTGCGGCAAAATTACAAATATTTATCTTTAAAAAACACAGTTTGCCTTAAAAAACGGGAAAATATTTTGTACTTTTGCAAAATGAAAGCCACAAATAAGCCAATAATTTTAAATATTGAGACATCTTCTAATATTTGTTCGGTGTCTGTAAGTCAAGGCATTAAGAGCATTTTCAGCCTTTCCGATTCGCAGGGTCAAAGCCATGCGGCTCTGTTGAGCGTTTTCATTGAGCAGGCTTTGCAGTTGGTTAGGCAGCAGGCGAGCAAGCCCGATGCTGTTGCGGTGAGCGCAGGACCCGGTTCGTACACGGGCTTGCGAATTGGGGTTGCTACTGCGAAAGGACTGTGTTTTGGTTTCGACGTCCCGCTCTTATCCGTTGATACTCTGCAAATTATGTTCCATACGGCTCGGCAACAAATTGTGAACCCGGACAGCAATGCGTTGTTTTGCCCAATGATTGATGCGAGGCGAATGGAAGTGTATCACGCACTGTATCAAGCAGATGGAACGACAGTACTGCCTGCGCAGGCAGCAATTGTCTCCGCAGATTTTTTAGCGGAAATTTTATGCGAAAAAAAGATATATTTTTTTGGCAATGGCAGCGAAAAGTGCAAATCAATATTGCAAAGCCCTAACTGTCAATTTATTGACAATATTTTTCCTTTATCTGAAAATATGTGCGAACTGTCGCGCGAACAATTCCTGATCAGGCAATTTGTTGATATTGCCGGCTTTGAGCCGTTGTATCTCAAAGAGTTCAGAACAGTGAAAGCAAAAAATATTTTGGACAAAATATTGACAGATTAAAGGCGCTACACCTCACCACCAGGGGCTGTATCAGAAGTCAAATTTTCTTTACCGCAAAGGGCGCAAAGTTTTTCGCAATGAACGCAAAGTGTTGGTTTTCAACATCTATTCATTGCGACCTTTGCGTGATTCTTTACGGTCTTTGCGGTAAAATTAACAATTGATACAGCCCCTGAGGCTGTATCAATTGATTAAAAAAATAATTCGTGCAATTTCGCGGACAATAACTGAAAACTGATAACTTTTAAAAACCACTCTCCACTCCCGTCAAGTCGCACCATAACCTGTCGGCATAAAATGGTGCAATTGGCGCCATCAGTTGGCTGACGGTAAGCAGACAGGTGTAAAGCGTTTGATATGCAGCGAGTTTGTCGGCGTTCATTTCGCCGCCCCAAAAACGCTTTCGGTTGAGGCGCACGTACCAGTTTGAGAGATTTTCGGTAACAAAATCCTGAATTGCTCTGCCGGCACGTGTCGGCTCGTAGTCCTCGTAATATGCTGTAACATCTTTTATCAGGGAGTTGAGCAGCGAAATAATCCATCGGTCAATTTCGGGACGCTCGCCGACCGGAATTTGCTCCGTATCAGGCGAAAAGCCATCTACATTTGCATAAAGGGCAAAGAATGAGTAAGTGTTGTACAGCGTGCCGAAGAATTTGCGGCGCACTTCCTCAACGCCTTCAATATCAAACTTTAAGTTGTCCCATGGCGAGGCGTTAGTCATCATGTACCAGCGCAACGCATCGCTGCCGTATTTTTCTATTGCGCAGAACGGGTCTACCGCATTGCCCAGACGCTTGGACATCTTGTTGCCTTTTTTGTCGAGTACCAGCCCGTTGGAAATGACGTTCTTAAATGCTACACTTCCTTTGACCATTGTACTGATGGCGTGCAGAGTAAAAAACCAGCCGCGCGTCTGGTCTACGCCTTCGGAAATGAAGTCGGCGGGGTAATTTTGACCGGATTGCACAAATCTCGAATCATGTGCAATCTGTAATTTGCTGTCTCCCATTTTATTTTTTTTGTTAATTTAATATAGAACAAAGAAATAGTGGTTAATTAGTTATTAGAGTTTAGAGTTTAGAGTTTAGAGTTTAGAGTTTAGTTATTAGAGTTTTTTCTAATATCTAAACTCTAATAATTAATAATTAATAATTAATTT
>JAISWT010000035.1 GCA_031271005.1 Prevotellaceae bacterium
TGCCAAAATGCTTTCAAACGATGCGTGGAGGTCGCTGGCTTGTGTGTTGGCATGTGCGCGTGTACTGCTGTTATATTCTAAAAATTTGTTAAAAGAAAAAATCGCGTATCTCCTTTTAGGCATCTGTTTGCTGCTCGATATGATTCCTGTTGCCAAACGCTATTTAGGCAATGACAATTTCACCACAAAGCAACAGATTTCCGCGCAAATAGAACCGTCGCCGGCAGACAGATGGATTATGGACAGCGACAAATCGTATTACCGCGTGCTGGATATATCAAACGGACTTTCCGCTATTTTCAACAACGCAATACCCGCGTTTTTTCACAAAAACATCGGAGGCTATCACGCTGCCAAACTGCGGCGTTACCAGGAACTTATCAATTTTCAACTCGACAGGGAGATAAAACAACTTAATGCCGCCTTTGGTACGTCTGTTACTTACGAACAATTAGCGCAAACGCTTGATTCTCTTGGCGTTCTGAATATGTTGAACATGAAATACGTGGTTTACAACCCCAATGCGCAGCCTCTTGTGAATATGGCTGCAAATGGTAATGCGTGGTTTGTTGAAAAAGTGATTACTGTAAATGATGCAGACTCAGAGATGACGCTTCTGAGCAGCATAAACACAAAAACAGAAATGGTGATTGACACATCGTCAGCGAGCCTCATACCGAAGATTGATGCCGCACGCGACAGCACAGCAACAATTGAACTCACAGAGTATCAGCCAAATAAACTCACTTACAAAGTCTCAACATTCACTCCGCAGGTTGCCGTGTTCTCCGAAATTTATTATAACAAAGGCTGGAAAGCGTTTATTGATGGAAAAGAAACGCAATACGAGCGCGTAAATTACCTTCTGCGAGGAATGCAACTGCCAGCAGGGAATTACCAACTGCAATTTGTGTTCCACCCAAATTCTTATTTCACAGGAAACACAATTGCATTAATATGCTCTGTTTTGCTGATATTATGTATTGCCGGATATTTATTCTATACATTTAAAAAGAGTAAAAGCGAAGAGAATTGAGAATGGAGAATTGAGAATGGAGAATGGAGAATTGAGAATGAAGTGGAATTTATTTACAAACAAAAAATATATAAATATTATGAAACCCTCATGACCAAAAAAATGGATTGTGGACACACAAGGTGATGATTATATAGTTTTGTAAAATGTTGAAAATCAAACAATTGAAAAATATAAACAGATGAAAAGCGAAGAGAATGGAGAATTGAGAATTGAGAATGAAGTGGAATTTATTTACAAACAAAAAATATATAAATATTATGAAACCCTCATGACCAAAAAAATGGATTGTGGACACACAAGGGGATGATTGTATAGTTTTGTAAAATGTTTAAAATCAAACAATTGAAAAATATAAACAGATGGGGGGCGTAGCATGCGCCCCCATCCATATTGCGTCCATGTTGCGTCCCTGCAAAATCAAATCGTAAAATAAAGTAATGCTTATATATTATTGATAATCAATTATTTACAAACAAAAATATTTTTTTAACGCAACACTACTAATTATTAATTATTAATTATTAATTGAATAAAGTCTTTACTCTTTAGTCTTCTGATAACCGAATTTTATATTAAAATAGAAAAATCAAATTTAACATATAAATAATTACATTATAATTAATTACGGGCGGATATTAAAAATTTATACATCAATGTCAATACCGAATTATTATTAATTTTTCCATACCGATTTATTTGATTATTTTTGCAAAAAATTTTATCGGAGTAGGCAAACATCATTAAAATAGTCTTGCATTTTTTTTGACACAATTCAAACTCCGTAACACATCTTTTGTTGCAAAAAAACTGTACAAACTCTGTATATCAAAAAAATATATATAAGCTCTAAAAAAGATTATGTCTAAAAAGAACTTCTTAACTTGTGATGGCAATCAGGCGGCAGCGCATATCGCATACATGTTTTCTGAGACCGCCTCAATTTACCCCATCACGCCGTCTTCGACTATGGCTGAATATGTAGACGAATGGGCAGCAGCGGGTCGCAAAAACATCTTTGGCGAGACCGTGCGTGTAGATGAAATGCAAAGCGAAGCAGGCGCGGCAGGCGCAATGCACGGCGCATTGCAGGGCGGCACACTCTCAACCACTTTCACCGCGTCTCAAGGCTTGCTGCTGATGATTCCAAACATTTACAAGGTAGCGGGCGAACTGTTACCCGGCGTTTATCACGTCTCGGCAAGGGCTATAGCCTCACACGCTCTGTCTATCTTCGGTGACCATCAGGACGTTATGGCTATCAGACAGACAGGCGCCGCTCTGTTCGCAACAGGCTCGGTGCAGGAAGTGATGGACCTGGCGGCAGTGGCACACCTTTCGGCTATCAAATCGAGAGTGCCGTTTGTGCATTTCTTTGACGGATTCCGCACCTCACACGAAATTCAAAAGATTGAGGCTCTTACCAATGCCGATTTAGAGCCGCTTATTGACAAAAAAGCTCTGGCAGAATTTCGCAGGCGAGCATTGAACCCCGAAAATCCGGTTACACGCGGAACGGCTCAGAACCCGGATATTTATTTTCAGGCGCGGGAAGCAAGCAATGTGTATTACGACCGCGTTGTGGCAATTGTAGAAGATTATATAAACCAACTTTCCGCTCTGGTGGGCAGAAAATACGGACTGTTCGACTATTACGGAGACGAAAACGCTGAACGTGTGATAATTGCAATGGGCAGCGTTACAGAAGCAATCCGCGAAACGATTGATTATTTGAGTTCAAAAGGCGAAAAAGTAGGTCTGGTAGCCGTGCATTTATACCGACCGTTTTCTGCAAAACATTTTCTTGCTGCTGTGCCGAAAACAGCAAAACGTATCGCCGTTCTGGACCGAACAAAAGAACCCGGAGCCCTGGGCGAGCCGCTTTATTTAGATGTGGTGAACGCTTTAAGCCCCATAACTCCAATAGGAAGACCTGCTCCGTCTCCTGAGGGAAGGACTGTAGAAGAGATGCCTCTCGTTGTTGGCGGTCGCTACGGACTCTCATCAAAAGACACTACGCCGGCACAAATCCTTTCGGTTTATGAAAATTTGAATTTGCCGACTCCAAAAAATGGCTTCACAATAGGAATTGTAGATGATGTAACTTTCACCTCGTTGCCGCAAAAAGAGGAACTGGAACTGGCAACAGGCATTTACGAGGCGAAATTCTACGGACTGGGCGCTGACGGAACTGTTGGCGCAAACAAAAATTCAATTAAAATCATCGGCGACAACACCGACAAATATTGTCAGGCGTATTTCTCTTACGACTCCAAAAAGTCGGGCGGATTTACCTGCTCGCACCTGCGCTTTGGAGACTCGCCAATTCATTCCACTTACCTCGTAAACACGCCCGACTTCGTTGCCTGCCACGTACAGGCATACCTGCGACTGTATGACGTTACAAAGGGATTGAAGAAAAACGGAACTTTCCTGCTGAACACCATTTGGAACGCCGAGGAAGTGAAAAAACATTTGCCGGACAATGTTAAAAAATATTTATCTAAAAATAATATTACACTTTACATAATAAACGCCACAGGAATTGCCGAAGAAATAGGTTTGGGTAATCGGACAAACACTATTTTGCAGTCCGCATTTTTCAAAATTACAGGCGTAATTCCCTACGATTTAGCCGTGGAACAGATGAAGAAATTTATCGTTAAAACTTACGGCATAAAAGGCGAAAATATTGTTAAAATGAACAATGCGGCAGTTGACCGAGGCAGCGAAATTGTGCAGGTTGATGTGCCGAAGGAGTGGGCAGACATCGTTTTGGAAGACGAAATTTCAGATGACAATGTGCCCGCCTTTGTTAAGAACGTGGTTTTTCCTGTCAATGCACAAAAAGGCGATGACTTGCCCGTTTCGGCTTTCACAGGGCGCGAAGACGGCACGTGGG
>JAISWT010000214.1 GCA_031271005.1 Prevotellaceae bacterium
AAAGGCGAATAATACACAAGCCCCAACGGGGCGTAATCATTGTTGCGTCAACGCCCTGTCGGTCATTTGATTTTGCCCTTTCAGGGCGCGATGGCGGCGTTATATGCCACAGGGCGTTGCCCTGTGCTATTGTCTGGCGGGCTTTCAGCCCTGATTAATTAGCAATTAGCAATTAGCAATTCTTTTACTCCATTTTTAAATAATACCGTTTCTATCATTAATTGTTAATTATTTGATATTTTTTCTCCCGCCAAAGCAGGGGGTTGCACAAAGGACAATACCTTTTGAGTAAAAAGTATATACCTTTTGAGTAAAAAGTATATACCTTTTGAATAAAAGGTATATACCTTTTGGGTGAAAGGTATATACCTTTTCAATAAAACGTATATACCCTTTTATGAGACATCATGACAGAGGGTGGCAAATCATATCCGAAGAATACGCAAAATCGCCACCTAAAATCGTCCAATATTCACTCAATTTTGAGTAGGGGGCTTACTTTTTCAAAAACAAATCCGAGATGCCGTTTTATAGGCATCTCGGACAGGCGCTTTGTGAGGTTTTTAAGTTTAGCGGACAGCAATAATTTAAAAATAAATGTCTATATCCGCTCTGTAAAATTACTCAAGATAATCAACAACGTTGCGAAACTTGACAAATAGACATTATAGAAAATACAACGCCTGAAAAAATGATATAGACGCTACAGATTGAAATACAGTATTTTCTAAAAACACTGCAAATAAAAAAATTATCCACCCATAAACCATTGATTTACAGACAGATAACTCAATTTATCAGTTGACCACACAAGGAGTCGGAGAGAGATTGATTTAGAGTATTTATATTCATCTGTTTAAATTTTTTTTAAGGTCAGATGTAACTCACACGACAACATAATCATAACCTTGTATGTTTTGTTAATCGTGTTCGTTTCATATTTTAAAAAAATCTGTCTTTTCAATGCCCTGTTCTCACAAAAACTCAGGCTAACACGCCCTTTAAAGAGTGCGACTCACACTATTCCTAATTTTTTCGCTGCTTTTGTAATTTTTTCAATAGATTCGTCTATTTGTTCAAATGTGTGTGTTGCCATCAATGAATATCTCACGAGGGTACTTTCCGGTGGTACGGCAGGCGCAACCACAGGGTTGATAAACACGCCATCCTCCATACATATCTTTGTGAGCATAAATGTTTTTTCGTTATCGCGCACATACAGGGGTATAATCGGGCTTTCGGTAGGTCCGACCTCGAAGCCGGCGCTTACGAAGCCTTTTTTTGCGCGTTTTGTATTTGCCCAAAGCGCCTCTTGGCGCCAGGTCTCCTCTGCCATCACATCTAATGCCGCCAGCACGCATCCTGTTGATGCAGGCGTGATTGAGGCGCTGAAAATAAGCGTGCGTGAAGTGTGCTTCACGCAGTTGATTATTGCCTCGTCTGCGGCAACGAACCCGCCAATAGTGCCGAGTGATTTGCTGAATGTACCCATAATCAAATCCACTTTGCTGCTGACCCCAAAGTGGTCGCAAATTCCGCGTCCGTTTTGCCCGAAAACCCCCAACGAGTGCGCCTCGTCAATGTAAATAGAGGCGTTGTACTTTTCTGACAATGCAACTATCGCCGGAATGTCGGCAATGTCGCCTTCCATAGAGAAAACGCCATCTGCTACAATCACTTTCACTGCGTCAGATGGGCATTTTTGCAATGTCTTTTCGAGCGCACACATGTCGTTGTGCCTGTATTTCAGCGTATTGGCAAATGACAGCCGCTTGCCTTCAATGATGGATGCGTGGTCGCTCTCGTCAAAAATCAGATACTCGCCGCGCCCTGCCAGACACGGAATCACTCCCGAATTGACCGTGAAACCTGTCGGATAAACAAGCGCCGCCTCCTTGCCGACAAGTTTTGCCAGTCGCTCCTCCAGTTCAACGTGGATGTCGAGCGTTCCGTTGAGGTAACGCGACCCGGCACATCCGGTTCCGTACTTTTTGATGGCATTTATCGCGCCCTCCTTCAATTTCGGGTGATTAGTCAGCCCAAGGTAACTGTTCGACCCAAACATCAGCACCCGCTTGCCACTGATGGTCACAACCGTATCCTGGTCGGATTCAATGGGGCGAAAATAAGGATAAACCCCAAGCGACATTACCCTCTGAGGCTCGGTGAAGAGCCCCATCTTTTCACTTAATAAACTCATATATTTTAAGATATTAGTGTTATGTAAAGTTAAGTTGAAAGATGTACAAATATTGATGCTTAATACTTAACAATCAATAAATCAATAGTTTAACAACTAAATAATTAACTTTAACATTCCGATATTATATATTAAGATAAAAAAATGATTACAAAATATTTCCAGAATCAGTTTTATCGGTTTTTAAGAGAACGAGTGTGGTACACTTATTCACTGTTGGTTTATTCACTGTCAAACCCCTGCCGAGTGGCGCAACACGACCGAATTTATTTAACAGATAAATCGTGCAAAGGTATAAAAAAAAAATCTTAATTTTTATAATTCTGTGTTTTTTTTTAGACAAAAGCGAAAAAAAGATTAATTTAATCCCTTAAAATCAATTTCAAAATTGAGAATTGAGAATTGAGAATTACGAAATGAATTAATGAATGAATGAATTAATTAATGAATGAATTAATGAATGAATTAATGAATGAATGAAGAAATTAAGAAATTAAGAAATGAAGGAATTAAATCCAATTACGAATTAAAAATTATGAATTACAAAATGCTAATAACTAAACTCTAAATTGCTAATTCCGTAAGGGCAAAATATATTTTGCCCCTACAATTGCTAATTACTAATTGCTAATTGCTAATTGATTAAAGTTTCTAACTATTCATAACTAAACTCTAAATTGCTAATTGCTAATTGCTAATTGTTTAAAGTTATCGGAATTTGTAACTGAATCCGAAACTGAGCAGTTCTTTGAATTGAATTTTTGCGCGTTCGTTTCGGGGCAATATTATTGTGTTGTCATATCGCGGGTTAAGCAGAATGCGCGTGCTTAGGAAACGGTTTATCGCAAAGTCGGCAATGGTTTCCCAATCAATTTCCATCCTTTTATAATTGGTATAAAATTTGAGAACGGAGTTAATTTGCAATCCATCAAATGGATTCCATTTCAGTTGCGCAGTCAAGGCGCTGCCTATTTCGGTCAGTTTGTTTTGCCCTTTTTGGATACCGAAGGCATTGGGGTCTATCTGCACCTTTTGACTGCCGATAAAAACTGCTGCAGTATCTGTCAGGTAAATCATTTTGCAGGCAACAGGGGCAATCATCAGCGAAAATATTTTATTGCAGGAATAATCCATACCCAAACTCACGTTCAACCGTACAGGCGTAAGAAATTTCGCCTTCAACTCAAATGAGTTGTATGACTTGAAACTGTAAAAGAACTGCGTAGCGAAGCCCATTGACGCGCTGTATGCCCAGTTGCCTTTCGCAGTGATGTTAAATTTGCTGTCAATTTTAAGAATGTCTTCGCTGGTATTAACCTGCCTCACGGCGCTTGAATCCGCAATATTTATAAATCCTGTGCGCCACTCTGCTGTTGTTTCCCATTTAATGTTTCTAAAATTTGTATAAATCAGTCCTGCATTGACCACGCTGTTCATTGCCAGACTTCCTGTTCCGCCCGTGTACCAGTCGGGCGACACATAGTTTTGCGAGAACTGCACCAGCGCATTTAGCGCGGGCTGCCAGTACATCAATTTTACAGGCGCTTTTGCAATCCGTAGCGCGAGCAGGTCGCGCAGAGAGGCATTGGACACATTAACCCGATGCTCACCGGACGGCATCATTATTCTGTACCGAAACTGCTCAACATCGGGCAATTCCCATGCATTGAAACTGAATAAGGTTGCCGCATTATTGGCAAGATAGATATATGCGTCTCTGCGAATTTTTGAAAGATGAGCCGCTCCTGTTGTGTCGCTAAAAATTGCGGGCTTTCGGTAATCGGGCAAGTAAGGATTGAGTTTTTGCGCCGCCGTTCCGAAATAATTTTTTGAAAAAGAGGTCAGATTTTTTTCACAATGTATACTGATATTTTTTTGAGGAAATACAAGATGAGTGAAAAACGGATTTGCATAATAAATAAGACTGTCCATTGCTGTGAATTTGTAATTTTCCAGCATTTTGGCAGTTCTTTTTGGAGTAGAATCGGCGAGCATGTTTGCCGCAAGTTGCTCAATCAGTTCGGCGAGTGGAATATCCGGCTGCGACTTCATTATGCGGTATGTCAAAGGATATTTTGCGGAGTCGGATTCGCAGCGAAGCGAATCGTGCGGCATGCCGTTTTGTCCGCCATACAGATAAGTCCCAATGAGAGTTGCAATCAGCAACATTTTTATTTTCAAAGTCATAAAATCAAAAAAATTCCTCGTCATTATCTCCTTCTTTGTCTTTGTGTAGCAGCGACTCGTCACTTGTCAGCCAAATATCTACGCGCGAGCCTTGCGGAATCGTTCTGCCTGCTGCCGGTCGCTGCCTGTAAATAATATAATTTTCGGCATTGCCCTGCGCGTGCGGGTCAATCTCCGTTGTGCCAACCACAAATCCCGCAGTTGTAAGCACGTCTGTTGCCTGCGCAAGCGTCATCCCTTTTACTGACGGCAAGCCGGACTGTATGTCGCTAAGCCCGCGCCCAACAACCAAAGTTACTGCGCTGCCATCGGGGATACGCGCACCCGGACGGATTTCTGAACCTCTGTATTTTATGGACAGTACCAGGTCTTTATATTCGGAATTAACATATTCAACATTCCTTACGCTCATTCCAATCGACTGCAAACTTGCCGTAGCATTGCGGTAAGAAGTCTCCAAAATATCGGGCAACGGAATTTGACGTATGGTCATTGAGTTGATTACCAGATACACGGGACGATTGGGCTTCACTTTTGCACCCGGCGCGGGAGTCTGCTCAAGCACTGCGCCCAGTGGTTTATTCTTTACAAACAAAGAATCGATGACATCAATGTATAAATGCTGCCGTTTCAACTCGCTTATTGCCTCCTCTACATACATTCCACGCACATCGGGTACTGTTTCGCTTACGTTGTGATGTGTATATTGGGCTATTATAATGAGCGTAACCCGGCCCAGAACAAGCAAAACTGCCAGAGCAATCAAAATATTCTTGATTATGAGTGCTATAAAACTATCTTTCCAAAATTTCTTGAAGCCCATAATATTCTTTTATTTTTATTGAAAAAAAATTTTTTCGACCGACAAAATTACAAAAAGTTTCCAAAAATGTTTGCTATTTCCCGAAAAAAGTTGATTTGCATGCTTTGCAAATATTATACAACTTCAAAAAAGCAACTTGCTAACAGTTTGACAATCAAACTGTTAGCAAGTTGATTAGTATCCCCGCAGGGGCTCGAACCCTGGACCCATTGATTAAGAGTCAATTGCTCTACCAACTGAGCTACGGAGACAATTCTTAAATTTTGCGGCTGCAAAGGTACTGCAAAAAATTGAAACCTGCAACTTTTAAAAATAATTCGCGTTAATTCGCGGACAAAAGACTGATAACTGATAAGGGCGAATGTTTATTTGGGGCGAATGTTTATTTGGGGCGAATGCCATTCGCCCCTACTGAAAAATCAAAAGTCGCAAAAACAAAATTCCTGCTTCCCTGTACGCAACGACACAATAAGAGTTATGCCTGCGGAAAAATCGTAAAAGTTTGAATTGCTGTATCTTATTCCATCTTCAAAGTGGCTCATCAGCATCTGCCCCCACAATTCAACGCCGACAGCAACGCGGCTGTAATTGCGCTGAAACCCCACTCCGCCCATAAGGTAAGGCGAAGGTTGCGGCGCAAAATCAACCGTATTAGTCTTAGATTCCCTGATAGGCGGCACGCTCTTGAAATCAACTCTGGTGCCGAACATCATTCCCGTACCTGCAAAGACGTACATCTGACCCATAATATCTTTGTGTTTGAGAAGATTCCAAAAACTGAATTCAAGATTGGCGCCCGCCTCAAACAGTCGACTTTCAAACGACCGAATATACGAAAATTCACTGCTGTTTTTCAGATTTTGAGAATTGCCCGCCAAACGCATATACTGCGCCAAGAGCCTGACATTGAAGCGGTTATCTATTGCCACTTTATAGCCAACGCCCGCGTGCCAGCGCGTGTTCGGGAAGTTCCATTCGTCTAAAAAAAACACTCCGGTATTGGCGCCGCCTATTTCGCCCGAATATACATTCGCACCGCCATAAAACTGCAAAAACTGATTGCGACCTGTCCGTGTTTGCGCCTGTAAATGAAAAAAGGAATACAGAAAAATGACCAGAAATACAAGTTTCTTCATAAATTTATTTTTTTTACTGCCAATGCATTGGTAGTTATCAGTTTTTAGAGTTTAGAGTTTAGAGTTTAGAGTTTAGAGTTTAGAGTTTAGAGTTTAGAGTTTAGTTAGGTATAGTTAGAAACTTTAATCAATTAGCAATTAGCAATTAGCAATTAGCAATTAGCAAATCGTAATTCGTAATTTTTAATTCGTAATTGAATATAATTCTCAATTCTCAATTCTCAATTCTCAATTAAC
>JAISWT010000188.1 GCA_031271005.1 Prevotellaceae bacterium
GAAAGCCCGCCATGCAATAGCACGGGGCAACGCCCTGTGACATAGAACGCCGCCATCGCGCCCTGAAAGGGCAAAATCAAATGACCGACATGGCGTTGACGTAACAATGATTACGCCCCTGTGGGGCTTGTGTGTTATGCGCGTTTTGTTCCGCAGGGCGTTGCCCTACGCTATTGATTGTACGGCTTTCAGCCGTTTGCCGTGTCGAATAATTAGCAGTTAGTAATTCTCAATTCTCAATTCTCAATTCTCAATTAACCACTAACCACTATTTAACGGTTGTTGAAAACTTTTTTTTGAAAATGTGCTTTTATTCCGAGTAAAAATCTTATTTTCGCAGTTTGAAATTTCTTATTATTAATTTTTATAAATAATTGATACACATTTAATTATAAATTTTTCTTAAATTTTAACTGTAAAATATATGGCACAAACATTTACAGACCAAGGTGTTAAAGCCCTAATCACCAGTGGTAAGGCAGTTGTGATTGACTTTTGGGCAGAATGGTGCGGACCCTGCCGCATGCTCACGCCTCTTATTGAGGAATTGGCACAGGAATATGAAGGTCGTGTTGAAATAGGCAAACTCAACGTGGACGAAAACATCGAAATGCCCGAAACGTATGGCATCAGAAACATTCCTACTCTGCTGTTTTTTAAGAACGGCGAACTTGTAGACAAGCATGTAGGGGTAGCAAAAAAGGACGTTCTCAAGAGCAAAATTGAAGCATTACTCTGATATTTCGCTTTTTGTCGTGCGTCCTTTGCGTAATCCTCCCGCTTTGGCGGGACAAGCATTGCGTCCCTTGCGGTAAAAAATATTTAACCGCAAGGGACGCAATGCTTGTCCCGCCAAAGCGGGAGGGCAGACACATAGGTTCAGGGCGCACACATAGGTGCGCCCCTACGGTCGTCATCATTTGTGCGCCGTAGGGGCGAATGGCATTCGCCCCAATAAACATTCGCCCTAATAAACAATTACCCCGATAAACAATTGCCCTAATAAACAATTGCCCGACAATACCAATGTGGGCGAATGGAATGTGGGCGTATGCAATGTGGGCGAATGGAATACGCCCCTACGTTCATCATTATTTGTGCGCTATTCTCCATTCTCAATTCTCAATTCAACGCCTAACTAAACTCTAATAACTAACTAACTAACAACTAATTTTGTTTGTTTTTCATTTTTTTACTAATTTTGTACGTTTTTTTTTAATCAGCAGTGAACAATGAATAATAGACCGGTTAAATTTATATGTACAATAATCATTTTGTTATCAGGTATTTATACAGTTACCGCACAATCGTCGGTTGCTTTCGAGAAACGAATGATTGATTTGGGTAAGATTTTGATTGAAGACGGAGAGGCGAGCGCGGATTTCAAGTTTAAGAGTGTAGGACGCGATTATTTGATGATAAAAGACGTTCAGAACGACAATGCCGACCTTTCGGTTCGTTGGGATAAACGCATTTACCAGAGGGGCAAAGAAGGCGTGGTGAGCGTCAGTTTTGAGCCGCAGCGCGAAGGTATTTTCAAGCGCAAAATAACGTTGCAAACAAACGGCGTGAAGCGCAATACTTTTATACTGACCGTCAAAGGCGAAGTGGTAAAAACGGGCAGCAAGTCTGCCGCGCAGCAGGCAAAGTCGGCTAAAAAAAGTTCTAACCCCACAACTTTTTCAATGCCTTCGGCGTACGATTCCCGAACAAAAACGTCAACCTTTAATCCGTACATGGTAAGCAAAACCGCAGACGGACAAACCCTTTTCCCAATCGTACAGCACGGCTTCGGGCTGAGTTCGCGCGTGCTCGACTTCAAAAAAATTCGCAAAGGCGACAAGCCAACCATCACCATTAAAATAAAGAACCACACGGGCACAACGCGCGACATTTACTTCGCCCCGCTCTTTGAATATGTGGAATACAAGGCAACCCCCAAAACGCTTAAACCCGACGAAGAAGGCGAAGTAAGTTTGACCTTCGACTCTAAAAAATGCCCCATCTGGGGACAGTATCAGGCGGAATTTTCGCTGATTACAGACGTTGGAAGCACCGCCAAAAACTCGCCCGTCCTGTTCTTCAAGGTCGATATCTTTGAAGATTTCAACCTGCTTACAGACGAAGAAAAAGCAAACGCGCCGCGAGTTACATTCGATACAAAGTCCGTTGATTTGGGGCAAATAGAGCCGCAAAAGAAAAGAAACATCAAATTTACATTCGCAAACAGAGGCAAAAATTCCCTGCAAATACGCAAAATAATTAACAACGTCAGTGAATTGCGCATTATAAACTGCGACGGGACAGTAAGTGCGGGCAAAAGCGGCGTTCTGGAACTGGAACTCGACGCCACAAAGCAGAAAGCGGGAAGTTATTCCAAAAAAATTATTTTACAGACTAACGACCCCAAAAATCCGAGCGCTGAACTCTCTATAAAGTGGGAAGTATAAATAACTGTTTTTTTTACTCTGTAACCAATGACACTTATTGCCGACAGCGGCTCTACCAAAACGCACTGGAATTGCGCAGGAAAAGATTTTTTCACGCAAGGGATAAATCCGTTTTTTATCTCCGAGGATGAAATTATATCGCTTATTTTAACCGAATTGTCGGGTGAAATAGCGTTGGGCAGTGTTACGGAACTGTTTTTCTACGGCGCCGGCTGCACCCCCGAAAACTGTGAGGTCTTGAGCAAAACGCTTTCCGTTTCTTTTCCCAATGCTGCGGTTATACAGGTCAAAAGCGATGTTTTGGGCGCAGCCCGCGCCTTGTTTCAGCACAGCGCAGGCATTGCTTGCATACTCGGAACGGGCTCAAATTCGTGCTTCTACAACGGCGACGAGAACGTTGACAGCGTCCCGTCGCTCGGCTATGTGCTCGGAGACGAAGGCAGCGGAGCGGCTCTGGGAAAGCGACTGCTGGGAGACTGCCTGAAAAAGTTGATGACAGAAAATATAGTGGAAAAATTCTCGGAAAAATACGAAATCACAACCGCCGAAATCCTTGAAAACATATATAAAAAGCCCTTTCCCAATCGATATATGGCGCGTTTCTGTGAATTCCTGTACGAAAATCAAAATGAGCCGGAAATAGACGCGCTAATTCTCAACGAGTTTCAAGCCTTTTTTGACCGCAATATTATTAAATACGATTTTAAAAAATATCCGGTTAATTTTGTCGGCTCGGTAGCCGCGATGTTTGAACGCCAGTTAAGGCAAGTGTCTGATTACAACGACTTCAGGATAGGAAAAATTCTGCGGCAACCAATGAGTGGCTTGGTTACCTTCCATTCTTCTTAGTGGTTAGTTAGGTATTGAATTGAGAATTGAGAACGGCGCACAAATAATGATGAACGTAGGGGCGT
>JAISWT010000034.1 GCA_031271005.1 Prevotellaceae bacterium
TAATTGCTGCGTATTCTGTATTTTATTATTCACTATTCACTATTAATTATTCACTAAAAATTCATTTCTTAATTCTTTAATTGCTAATTGCTAATTGCTAATTGCTAACTGCTATCTGCTAATTGTGTTTTTGCGCTGCAAAGTTAGTATTAAATATTCAATTACACACAAGCGGATAAAAAAGTTTTGCAGGCAACATTAATTTTTATAATTTTGCCAAAAAATTTTAGGGAAATAATAATCTTAAAATTATTCAATCTTGAAGTCATTATCCTGTTATATATTTTTGATTTTCAGTGCGTTGTGCATCAATATCAATGCTCAGAAAATAGGGGTGCGTACCATGCTCGATTCCACTACAATGCTGATAGGCGAGCAAAGCATGCTCACTTTTCAGATTGACCAATTCCCTGATATAAAGGTACTTATGCCGGTGTTTTCTGACACCCTGCCGGGCGGACTCGAAATTGTGGGGCAGCCGACAATTGACACCACCAAGGCAAATGACGGGCTGATTTCCATCCGCCTGCAATATACCATAACTGCCTTTGAAGAGGCTGTCTACGCCGTCCCCGAACTGCCGTTTGTTGACGGCGAAGATACGGTCTTCTCCAATTCCGTTTCCATAAAAATTATTCAGCCTTTTCAGATAGACACAGTTACAAACACTTTTGCCGACATCAAGCCGGTAATAAAGCCCCCATTCAACTGGAAATACTTCTTAACAGTTACGCTGCTCGTTGTGCTGAGCGTAGGAATTTTGGTTCTACTAATTTTTATCTTCATAAAAATTATTTTGAAAAAGAAAGTCATTATGCTCAACCGTCCAACCATTGTCATTCCACCCGATGTGTTGGCTCTGAAAGAGTTAGACAAAATCCGCGAAGAAAAACTCTTGCAAAGCGGACACATTAAGGAGTATCACACACGCATCGCAGACACCGTGCGTCTGTATATTGAGCGTGCATTTGGCATTAATTCAATGGAGATGACCTCCGAAGAGATTTTGAACAGTTTACATAATTTGAAAGTTGATAATATCAACATTTTCAACGAGTTAGGTCAATTGCTACGCACTGCTGACCTCGTGAAATTCGCCAAACACAAGCCCTCTGTTGACGAAAACGAATTTGCACTCGCCGCCGCTTATAACTTTGTTGGCAGCACAACAAAAACGGATTTTGCCGAATTTGAAACCAATGACAAAGAAACAGTTTAAAAGGAATGTAATTATCAATTATTTAATTATTAAAAAAAATAATTATTATTTGTCAATTTTTTTGCGTGGCGACAATTATTTTTCTAATTTTGCCGAAACTATGAATTTAACAATTAGCAATTAGCAGATAGCAGATAGCAGTTAGCAATTAAGAAATTAAGAAATGAATTATTAGATATTAGATATTAGAAAAACTCTAAACTCTAAACTCTAAACTCTAATAACTAACCACTAACCGCTAACAACTAATAATCAGCCATTACAGAGAAAGTCAAGTGTTTAGATTTGAGCATCAGGAAATATTGTTTTTATTGATAATTATTCCCGTTTTTCTGGCAATTTTTATCTATCTTCAGCAGCAGCGCAAAGACAACCTTATACGTTTGGGCGACAGGGATTTAATCAATCAGTTGATACCAAACATATCGTTTGTACGCCCCCTGGTGAAAACCGTTTTGCTGCTTGCTGCAATGGCTTTTATAATTATTGCACTTGCACAGCCGCAGTTTGGCAAGCCCAAAGGAACAGATACTCGGCGCGGTATAGAACTGATGATTGCGCTTGACGTGTCAAATTCAATGATGGCGCAAGACATCGCACCCGACAGACTTGAAAAGGCGAAACTTATTGTGTCCCAATTGGTTGATAAAATGACTGACGACAGAATCGGACTGATAGTTTTTGCCGGCGATGCTTATGTACAGTTGCCGATAACCGCCGATTATGTCTCCGCAAAGATGTTTTTGAAGAGTATCTCACCGGAAATAGTAGCGCGGCAGGGAACATCTATCGGAACTGCTATTGATTTGAGTATCAACTCTTTTGGCGAAAACAGGAATAAAGCAGGACGCGCGATTGTGGTACTTACAGACGGCGAAAATCACGAAGATGATGCTGTGGCTGCGGCAAAACTCGCGCAACAAAATGATATTCAAGTAAATATAATTGGCGTAGGAACCCCCGAAGGTGCACCCGTGCCCGTCCGCGGCACCATCAGTTTCAGAAAAGACCGACAAGGGAACGTTGTGGTGTCCAAACTGAACGAGCAAATGTGCAGGCAAGTTGCTGCGGCAGGCGGCGGAATATATGTCCGAGCCGACAATTCTAACAACGCGCAGCGAGCAATAGCCGCCAGACTTGACCAAATTGCCAAAGGAACTTTTGAACCCGAAGACAGTGAGTTCAACGAACAGTTTCAGTCTTTCGCACTGTTTGCACTAATGTTGCTGATTATAGATGTATTGATTTTTAGCCGAAAAAATAAAACTCTTATTAAATTACGAATTTTCGATTTGAAAGAAAAAATAATTTAGTTCCGTAACACTAAATTTTTTGACCCATTGAAAACAGCATTTCAAACTGAGAAACAGCAAAAAAGTTTAAAAAATATCAAAATGATTTTTGAAACATTTTTCAGGACAAAAACATTTATATTATTATTATTTTTAATAAATAATGTAAATATATTTTCGCAAAAGGCGAATAACGACATCTCGCGCGGCAACGAGAAATACAACGTCAATCAATTTGTTGAAGCGGAAATAGAATATCGCAAGGCATTGAGCAAAGACTCTGCCTCGTTTGTTGCGAATTACGACTTGGGGAACGCGCTTTACAGGCAGGGAAAATATGGCGAAGCATTAGACAGTTACGTTAAATCGTTGAATAACAGCAAAAATATCAGCAAATTACAATCGCAGCACGTGGCATCTGCTTTTCACAACGCAGGCAACGCGCTGCTCGCTGCAAAACAGTACGCGCAAAGTATTGAGGCATACAAAAACGCGCTGCGAATTAATCCGCACGACAACGAAACCCGCTACAACCTTGCCTACGCACAACAGTTTCTTTCCAAAGAACCACAAGCACAACAGCCGCAAAACAGCAAACAACCGACTGACGACAACAATAGAAATCAAAATCAGGATGCGCAGCCGACACCCAAAATGAGCAAAGAAGAGGCGCAACAATTGCTTAACGCGCTTATGCAAGACGAAAATCAGACAAAAGCGGACGCACAAAAAGCGGTCTCAAAAAGCCGACAGCAACCCGAAAAAGACTGGTAATAGTGGTTAGAACCTCTCCCCCCTGCCCCATCTCCAAAAGAGAGGGGGAGTAGGGCGTACGGCTGATGTTAGTTATTAGAGTTTAGAGTTTAGAGTTTAGTTATTAGATTATTTCTTCATTTCTTAATTGCTGCGTATTCTGTATTTTATTATTCACTATTAATTCTCAATTCTCAATTATTCACTAACAATTCATTTCTTAATTCTAAAAAAACTGTATTTTGTCTATACTCTATACTCTATACTCTATACTCTATGTTCTATATTCTATGTTCTATGTTCTATGTTCTATGTTCTATGTTCTATGTTCTATGTTCTATGTTCTATATTCTATGTTCTACAACGCCCATTGCTGTAAAGGTTATAATTGCGTTGAGCAGTAGAATTTCGTAGCCAAAAGTATAATCAAACATCTTGGTTGACAGCAAGTTAATAATAATACAGACAGCAGGCGCAGCAATTGCGATAAGCGGAATAGCCTTGTCGGAGGTTCTTCTTTTTGTAAACAATCCAAAGGCATACATTCCTAACAGAGGTCCGTAGGTGTATGAAACAATGGTATACAGGGCGTCTATCACGCTGTTGCTGTTCAGCGCACGGAAAATCATCACCACCGCAACAAGCACAACAGCGAAGCCGGCGTGCACCGCTTTGCGAACTTTTTCGGCTTTTTTGTCATTTTTTATATTCAAAATATCTATTGAAAATGACGTTGTAAGCGCAGTGAGCGCAGAATCGGCGCTGTTGAGCGCAGAGGCAAAAATGCCTGTTACAAACATCGCAACCGCAAAAGTTCCCAAATAATTTTTAACCATTAAGGGCAAAATATCATCTGAAATTACGTTTTGCAGCGAAATGCCATGCTGCTCGGCATAAAGCAGAAGCAAAAAACCCAGCACAAGAAACATCAGATTGACCGGCACAAAAGCGGCGCCATAGCATTGCATATTCTTTTTCGCTTCGTGCAGATTTTTGCAAGTCAAATTTTTCTGCATCTGGTCCTGGTCGAGCCCCGTCATTACAACAACGATAAAAATTCCGCTCAAAAACTGCTTCACAAAATTCTGTCGGCTTAGCCAGTCGTCAAAAACAAAGATGCGCGTTTGCTCGCTGTGCAAGATCAGATTGAAAATTTCCGACAGATTTAGATTGATTTTTTTTAATACAATAAAAACAATAACAATTAATGTGATAATCATTATAAGCGTTTGCAAAACATCTGTCCACACGATTGACTTTATGCCGCTGCGAAAGGTGTAAAGCCAAACGGTAAGTACCGTCAGGGCAACTGTTAGCGGGAAGGCAAAGCCCCATTGTATAAAGACGAAGTTGTGCAACACCAATGCTACGATGTAAAGTTTTGCAGCAGAGGTAATTATTTTGCCGATAATGAAAAACCACGCGCCGGTTTTGTACGCGCGGCTACCGAATCTGTCGTAGAGATAAGTGTATATTGAGGTCAGATTTTGCCTGTAAAAAACGGGTAAAAGTACCTGAGCAACAATGATATATCCGAAAAAGAAACCTAACACAAATTGCAGATAGGTAAAATCAATGCCGCGCACCATTCCCGGCACCGAAACGAAACTCACACCCGACATTGACGAGCCTACCATTCCGATGGCTACAGCCCACCACACAGAACCCCTGTTGGCTCGGAAAAAGGTGTCGTTACTCGTGCTGCCGCGCCCTGCAACCCACGACACCAGTATCACCAACGAAAAATAAACCAGAATAACAGTTAAAGTCAGAACCGGAGACATCGTATAAATTCGAGAGTTAAACAAACATTTTTAAGGGCGCAAAATTAGCGTTTTTTGGTAAATTATTTTGACAAGTTAAAAAAAAATGTTTATTTTTGCAAGGTTTAATTTATTTGTTAATATATAAAAAATGAAAAATAAAACACGACAAATTCTAATATTTCTCTTCAGTTTTTCGTTCGCTCTGCAATTATACGGGCAGCAAACAAAGAAAATTGTTATTCTTCACAGCAACGATACTCACAGTCAGGTTACCCCTACCGATTCCCGCGCCAAAGAGCCAAACAAAGGCGGCTATGCACGCAGAATGGGAGTGATAGATTCTATTCGCGCCCTTGAGCAGAACGTGTTGCTGCTCGACGCGGGCGACTTTTTTCAGGGAACGCCCTATTTCAATTTCTTTAACGGGCGCGTAGAAGTAGATGCGATGAACAGAATGAAGTATGACGCTGTAACGCTCGGCAACCACGAATTTGACAATGGAACAGATACTTTGGCGCAGATTTTGAAGATGGCAAATTTCCCCGTTGTTGATGCAAATTACGATGTGAGTGGCACCGCTTTGAACGAGTTGGTCAAGCCATACATTGTTTTGGAGCGCTTCGGGATGAGGATTGGAATATTTGGATTGTCGCCTGACCCGCGCGGACTTATATTTGAAAAATATTACAGAGGAATAGTTTTTAGCGACCCGATAAAAACGGCTGTGAAAACTTCCAACTATCTGAAAAAGAAAGAGAAATGCGACCTGATTATTTGCCTCTCACACATAGGTACCGAAGATATTGAGCAAAACGACAATGATTTTAAAATTGCGCGGGCATCGAAATTTATTGACGTAATTATAGGAGGACATTCGCACACGCTAACTGCCGACAATACTGCGGTGATGAACAAACGCGGGAAACCTGTTATCCTGTCGCAAATGGGGAAAAGCGGACTCTTTCTGGGAAAAATAGAGTTAACAATTAGCAGATAGCAATTAGCAGTTAGCAATTAAAGAATTAAGAAATTAAGAAATGAAGAAATTAAGAAATGAACTATTAATTATTAGAGTTTAGATATTAGATATTAGATATTAGATATTAGAAAAACTCTAAACTCTAATAACTAACATCAGCCGTACTCCCTACTCCCCCTCTCTTTTGGAGAGGGGGTAGGGGGGAGAGGTTCTAACCGCTAAAAAACGCTTGCATTACACAAAAATTATATTTACCTTTGCACTTTCTTTAACAAACATAAAAAGCAGTAGCACGGTTATTTACAGGAAAACGCACATACTTTGCCTGTTAATTGGGCAATCCGAAGCCTGCCGATGAAAAGATGACGCTCGCTGTCTTGAAACGCAATTGCAGGAAGCCGCATTGAACTCTATGAAAGAATCGCAGGATAATTAACATTAAAATAATTGTCAATTTCTAATAAAAAAAAATGATTTTTGAGAAATTTTTACGAAGAATATACAAACGTTTTTGGGAAAACCATCTATTCAATACGAATGCTATTTTGCTGATAGACAGCGCAATAGTTGTGTTTTCATCTGTTATTGGCTATTTGATTACCCTTCAAATATATAGCAATATAGGCTCAAGTATTCACAAGCCGCCTTATTGGGAATATGCAGTTGTTACTCTGGCGTTCAATATGGTGTTTTTTCTGTTGCTGAAAACCTCAAAAGGCGTTATCCGCTATTCCACTATCCGCGAATTTGGGCGGGTACTGTCGGCTCTGCTTTTCGCGCATATCTGCGTTTTTTTGTCGCTCTACATGCTGGTTGAACGCTCAGGCACGGTGTCTATGATATATACTTGCCTTACACTGCTTTGCTCGCTGGCAGGGCTTTACGGCTTCAGGATTATTTCGGTATACCTTTTTCAGCGACTGACAAAACGTTACGGCGACAATCCGGCAACGCCGGTGCTTGTCTGGGGGCTGAACGAGGATAATGTTGCCCTGGCACAACTGCTCAACGCCGGGCATAACAAATATTCGGTTGTAGGATTTCTGACAACAGAAACAAGCGCTAAACTGAAAAATATTACAGACCTGCCCGTCTTTAAACTCAAAAGTCCGAATGACTTGGAAAATATCACATTTGATAATTTGCTGTTTTCTGACGAAAAAGAACTCAAAGAATCTTCAATTTTTGTGGAAAAACTCTTGAGTTTGGAACGCCGCATTTATATTGCACAGGAATTGAATATTAAATCTGTTTCGCAACTGTCTGACATAGGACGCAATATTCGCTCGGTGCAGATAGAAGATCTGCTTGGGCGTTCGGAAATCATGATAAACATGACCTCCATTAGCGAGCAGATTCGGAAAAAAACCATTCTTGTAACAGGCGCATCAGGGTCAATAGGTAGCGAAATAGTAAATCAGATTGCCAAATTTGCGCCGCAATTTATTGTGTGCCTCGACTTTGCCGAAACGCCGCTCAACGACCTCGACATTGATTTAAAGAAAAAATACCCTGCACTGAACTTTGAAGTAGTGATTGGAGACATCCGCGACCGCAAAAAGATGGAATATATATTCCGAACATTTGCCCCGCAAATAATTTATCATTGCGCTGCCTACAAACACGTACCAATGATGGAACGCTTCCCCTGCGAAGCCGTTACAACAAATATATACGGAACAAAAATCCTTGTTGATTATGCAATTGAGTTCAATGTGGAAATGTTTGTGATGATTTCTACAGACAAAGCCGTGAATCCCAGCAGTATTATGGGCACTACAAAACGAATCGCCGAAATTTACGTCCAGAGCGTTGCCTGCGATGCCAGTAAAAATATTTCAAACACAAAATTTATAACCACCCGCTTTGGCAACGTACTGGGAAGCAACGGCTCGGTTATTCCGCTATTCAAAAGGCAGATTGAACTGGGAGGACCCGTAACGGTTACTCACCCCGAAATCACCCGCTACTTTATGACTATCCCCGAAGCATGCCGGCTTGTGCTTGAGGCTTCGGTAATAGGAAAATCGGGATACATATACATCTTTGATATGGGAGAGCCTTTGCGACTGGTGGATTTGGCACGGAAAATGATTGAACTGTCAGGATTTGTACCCGACAAAGATATTAAAATTGAATTTACAGGACTGCGACCGGGAGAAAAACTGTACGAGGAACTGCTCAACGACTCGGAGATTACCGAAGAAACGCCACATAAAAAAATCAAAATGGCAAAAGTACGAAAATATTGCTTTAAAGATATTGTGCCGCAAATATATGAAATAATAGAACTCGCAAAACACAATGTGGACGAAGACCTTGTTAAAGCAATGAAAGTGCTGGTGCCCGAATTTATCAGCCAAAATTCGGAATACGAAAGACTGAACGGCGATTAACAGTGAATAGTGAATAGTGAATAGTGAATAGTGAATAGTGAATAGTGAATAACTGTTCACTAAAAAAGATTATTAATTATTCGACACGACAAACGGCTGAAAGCCGTACAATCAATAGCGTAGGGCAACGCCCTGCGGAACAGAACACGCATAATACACAAGCCCCGCAGGGGCGTAATCATTGTTACGTCAACGCCCTGTCGGTCATTTGATTTTGCCCTTTCAGGGCGCGATGGCGGCGTTCTATGCCACAGGGCGTTGCCCTGTGCTATTGTCTGGCGGGCTTTCAGCCCTGATTAATCAAGGAACAATGAATTATTAGTGAATAATTATTGATAGAACATAGAACATAGAACATAGACAATATACAGTTTTTTTAAAATTAAGAATAACTAAACTCTAAACTCTAAACTCTAAACTCTAAACTCTAATAACTAAACTCTAATAAACAAATCTGCCAAATTCGCTTTCGATAATAAGTTGCTTCTCCTTTGCTGCCCGGCAATATCCAACTATTTGCGCATCAATATTATACGATTTTGAAATGTCAATAACCGTTTGCGCAAACTTTGCGGGCAAATAAACCTCCAACCTGTGTCCCATATTAAAAACCTTGTACATCTCTCGCCAGTCGGTTTGCGATTCCTGCTGAATAATTGAAAAAAGCGGCGGCAGCGGGAAAAGATTATTTTTTACAACCTTCAGATTGTCAACGAAATGCAGGATTTTTGTTTGCGCGCCCCCTGAGCAATGCACAATGCCATGAATATTTTTATTTGATAATTCGGAAATAATTTTTTTCACCACAGGCGCGTAAGTGCGCGTTGGCGAAAGCACAAGTTCGCCGGCTGTAATACCCAGATTTTCAATCTTTTGAGTTAAATTATACGAGCCGCTGTAAATCAGATTTTCGGGCAAAGAATTATCATAACTTTCAGGATATTTCAGCCCCAGATACTTGGCAAATACATCGTGGCGCGCAGAAGTCAAGCCGTTGCTGCCCATTCCGCTATTATATTTTTGCTCGTACACAGCCTTTCCGCAGGAGGATAAGCCCACTATCAGGTCTCCGTCTGCAATGTTGGAGTTATCAATCACCTCTTTGCGGCGCATTCGGCAGGCAACCGTGCTGTCAACAATGATTGTGCGCACAATGTCGCCAACGTCAGCGGTTTCGCCACCCGTATGCAAAATGTTGATTCCCAGTGCGTTCAATTCCTCAATCAATTCGTTAGCGCCGCTGATAATTGCGGAAATCACCTCGCCCGGAATCAGATTTTTGTTGCGCCCGATGGTTGACGAGAGCAAAATATTGTCGGTTGCGCCCACACAAATCAGGTCGTCAAGGTTCATCACAAGCGCGTCCTGTGCAATACCTTTCCACACAGACAAGTCGCCGGTTTCGCGCCAGTAAATATATGCTAATGAAGATTTTGTGCCTGCGCCGTCTGCATGCATAATGTTGCAAAAGTCGGGGTCGCCGCAGAGAAAATCAGGAACTATCTTACAGAAAGCGTGCGGAAAAATACCCTTGTCGGAGTTGCGAATGGCGTTGTGAACATCTTCCTTATCGGCAGACACCCCACGCAACACGTAGCGGTCATTAGTCATTGGTTTATATTTTTATATTTAAAATCTGTTTTATTAATGAAGAATTTTACTCGATTGTCAGGAAAACCGAATATGTGAAACATGCCGCCGCAAAAGTATATAAAAAACGAAAATTCTCCAAACAATTAGCATGCAGGGGGCTGTCTCAAAAGTATTTTTTCTTGTGATTAGTCTCTATTTTTATAAAAACATATTGGTTATTTGAGATAATTTTGTGTCTTTTCCCCTATAAATTTTTCGGAAAAATTTTTATGCGTTTGTGTATAATTGAAATTTTTATGCTATCTTTGTACTCGTGTTTCATCAAAAAATATAAGGATATGGCAGTAAATTATGTAGTTGTACCAAAGGGTAATCCGGCTGACCCGAATGCGCCGAAGAAGTTTTATGCCCAAGCAATAAGCAGCGGAGGTGCTGAAACGGAAGATAAATTTCACCTGTCGCTTATCAAGAATCCAAAAGTGGCGTTCCGTCCCGGTGTAGATTTGAAGGAAATGCTTGCAACTTTGAAGTACGAAAAGGCAAAGTAACAAGGCGGCGGGCTTTTCAAAACTGCTTAGTGAGCAAATTTAAAACGCCCGCCTGCTTTTTAAAAAAACAGGCGAGCGTTTTGGGAAAAGGCGGCGGGCTTTTGGGGAAAGCAGGCGGGGAAAATTGGGAAAGAAGTAGAAAGCATTAAATTTGTAATCGGTTAAATCGAAAAACTCACCACAATGGTCAAAGAAAGAGATATAGAAAACCTGCTCGAACAGCAGTTAATTAACAACGGTTGGGTAATCAATGCTAATGATAAAAACAAAAATGTCTATCACCAAAAACCCAAAACCAATGAAGATATAGCCAAACTGAAAGGACTTGAACCCGATTTTTGCCTGTATCTTGATGCTAATTCCGT
>JAISWT010000013.1 GCA_031271005.1 Prevotellaceae bacterium
TATTTCCGACATGGTGCAACAAACGATAAAGTTGAACGACTGAATGGTAAAATACAGCGGTTCATTACACAAAATTACGGATTGAAAGACAAAGATTTTTTTCTCTATAGAACTGCCGGTTATTTTTCATAGCACCTCAAAAAAAGAATTAACTGAAAACTGATAAATTTTTGGGGAAACAATATTTTTTCTAATTTTGTCGGGCTAAAAAAACGATTTTTAAAGATGAAAATAATTTCTTACAATGTTAATGGTATTCGCGCGGCTTTGTCGAAGGATTTTGCGGGCTGGTTGCGTGCAGAGAATCCCGATGTGGTGTGTTTGCAGGAGACCAAAGCGCAGCCGGAGCAGATTGACATCGCGCTTTTTGCGGAACTTGGTTATATAACCTGCCTTCACAGCGCCGAAAAAAAGGGTTACAGTGGCGTTGCTATTTTGACTAAAATAGCGCCCGACAATATTGTTGTCGGTATGCAGTCGCCCACTTTCGACAGCGAGGGTCGTGTTTTGCGTGCCGATTTTGGCGATGTTTCGGTGATGAGTCTTTACGTTCCGAGTGGCTCGTCGGGCGGTGAGCGGCAGGAATTTAAGATGCACTTTTTGTCGGAGTTTTTGCCTTTCGTTGAGCAAACGCGCCGTCAATGTCCTAACATCGTGATTTGCGGCGACTACAATATATGCCACAAGCCTGTTGACATTAATCATCCTGAGCGTCAGAACGGCGTTTCGGGCTTCTTGCCCGAAGAGCGGGCGTGGCTTGACCGGTACGAGGCGAGTGGCATGATCGATTCGTTTCGGCAGTTTGATAATCGCGCCGAGCAATATTCGTGGTGGAGTTATCGCGGCGGCGCGAGATTTAGGAACGCCGGCTGGCGCATTGATTATCAGTGGATTAGTTCACCATTATTGCCGCGCCTAAAAGGTGCAGGTATTATGAACGAAGCAGTTCACAGCGACCATTGCCCGGTATGGACCGTTATTGAATAAAAAATTTTTATCTTAAAAAATAATTTTTTACCTTTGCAAAAAAAAATATATAAAATGCGAAGAAATATTTTATTTAATATTGTTGTACTTATCCTAATGCCAACGCTTTTTGCAAGTTGTTTGGGCAGCGGTAACGACGACGATTTAAGCATAACCAATCCGTCTATTGCCCCATTTGTGTATCTTACTTTTACAAAAAGTGACTCTGTAGAAAATCTGGAGACCGCCAAATTTGTGCTGCAATACCAGCAGCCTGAACAGCTTACGGTCGATGGCGTATCTGTCAATATTGATTCTCTGATAGTGAATCTCGATTCGCTTCCTCATGGGACGCGCATTGACACTGTTGTGGCAAATTTTCTGTTCGGGCAATATCCACACGCGGTGTATGCCATTTATACCGACAATTTTGAGCGTAAGTTACTCGAAGGCGACGGCAAAGACACTCTGAATTTTACCCGCCCAATGATTGTACAGGTGATTTCATACGACGAGCAACACAAGTTTTATTTTCGCATAAAAGTTAATGTGCATACTGTTGTGCCTTACGAGTACCAATGGACGTTTATGACCGAATTTTCTGATGCTGCAGAAAAGCAAAAAGCAATATACGGCAATGATTGCGTTTATTATTTTTTGGGCGACCGTATTCATTTCCGAAAAGATGACGGGCTATGGCAATCTGTTGAAAATCAATTACCTGCCGATGCGGATATAAACAATATTCTTACATTCAGTTCGGGCTTTTTATATTTATTTCATGATAATAAAATATATACAAGTTTTGATGAACAATTTCCGAGTTGGAGCAGTATTCCTTTCCCAATTTCGGGCTATGAAACTGTCAGTTTGCTGATGGTTTATAAGGATAAACTTTGGGGTATAATAAGAAATGGAAATGATTATTATTCAGCCTTTTCTGCTGACGGTTACAATTGGCAAACGGGCGCGTTGCTTCCCGAAGATTTTCCGGTTCGTCAGTATGCAGCCGTTCCAAACAGTCAGCAAACAGGCAACCCGAAAGCCTTTGTCTATGGTGGCATAACCAAAGAGGGAGTGGAATCGGCGAAGGCATTTTCATCAGAGGACGGGTTGCGCTGGATAAGTTTTAAGCCGCTTAAAACGTTCCCGCTGCTTTCCACAGGAATGTCAATAGTAAAGTACGATAACAAATTGATGATGTTTGGCGGCGATTGCGATTCTACATTTGTACAGGTGTCCGGCGATGAAGGCTTTTCGTGGGATAAGGCTGACAGTACAGCCATAAAATTGCCTCATGGTTTCAAACTTCGCACTTGGCAGTCTACCTTTGTTGATAATCAAAACCGCATAGTGATTGCAGGCGGGAGAGAGACGACTGCTATTGCTGCGCCTCTGTCCGATATTTGGACAATGAAGTTGAACAGTATTGATTGGGGAAAATAGTTTGGTAGAACAATTGGCAGCCCTAAATATCAATCTGTAAGATTGAAACTTTTATAAATTATTGCGTTCTTTGCGGTTAAACCATTTAACCGCAAAGAACGCAAAACTTGTCCCGCCAAAGCGGTAGTTTTCTTCGCAAAGTGCGCAAAGGCACAAAAAAATCTTTATTCTCCCGCTGTATCGGGACAAGTATTGCCCACTATTAATTAAGGTGAATGTACTAACGGACAATAAAATATCTTGGTATTGCTTTTTTTATATTGATATATAGAGGCTGTCCCAAAAGTCAAAGTTTCTTTACCACAAAGGGCACAATACTTGTCCCGCCAAAGCGGGAGGTTTCACAATGAACACAAAGCGCCGGTTTTCAACATCCATTCTTTGTGTTCTTTGTAGTAAAATTGAATTTTTGAGACAGCCTCATTGCTTACCCAATTCGCAATTTTTAGTTAAGAATTCTCAATTTTCAATTCTCAATTCTCAATTCTTATCGGTTCGCTAAAAGGTTATTTTTCAGTTCTTCGAGTCCTTCGCTTGCTCCTTTTTTGAGCAGATGCACGCGAGAGGGCAAAATGTCTGCTCCTTTTGGGTCGATGTAATAAATCGGGGAATGTTTTGGCGCGTAGTTAATCAGTCCTGCTGCGGGATATACTTGCAGCGAAGTTCCGATGATTACCACAATATCGGCTGTTTCTACAATTTTCATAGCCCTTTCTATTTCGGGTACTGCCTCGCCGAACCAGACAATAAACGGTCGCATTTGAGTATCTCCCAGTTTTTGTCCGATGTGTATTTCGTTGTAGGCAATGTCCTTGACAATGGTTTTGTGTTCGTTGCATGCTTTTGTCAGTTCGCCGTGGAGGTGTATCACGTGCGAACTTCCTGCTCTTTCGTGCAGGTTATCAACGTTTTGGGTGATGATTTGCACATCAAAATTCTTTTCAAGTTCGTGCAATATCAAATGTCCCCTGTTAGGTTCAACGCCGACGAGTTGCCGGCGCCTCTCGTTGTAAAAGTCGAGTACGAGTTTTGGATTTCTGTACCATGCGTCAATTGTGGCAACGTCTTCTACTCGGTGATTTTCCCAAAGTCCATCGCTATCGCGGAAAGTGTTGATGCCGCTTTCGGCGCTCATTCCGGCGCCTGTAAGTACTGCTATTGTTTTCATCTGTTTATATTTTATTAGTGGTTAGTGGTTAATATTTTTAATTGAGAATTGAGAATTGAGAATTGAGAGTTATTTTTACATTGAGACGCAAAGCATTGTGTCTGCTAATTGCTATCTGCTAATTGCTATCTGCTAATTGCTAACTGCTAACTGCTAATTGCTAACTGTTTCTCCCTGTTTTCCAGCCACAAGCAATGTTTTATTACTGCGCGAATTTCGCTGTAAGTATAATTGTCGCCGAGTTGCTCGCGTACAGGTGTGATTGCCTTGGTTTGGGTATCCACAAGAGGCATTATTGCTTCCACTTTTTCTTTGTCAACAAGTTCAAATACGGAAATTTGACCTTTCAGGATATAGTCCGACAGATGCCCAAAAACTGTTCCTTCTGTAATATTGCGTTCTTTTGCAATTTCATCTATCGTTTTGCCCGATTTATACATTTCCAATGAAACTTTTGCGCTATCTCCTTTTTTGCTTTTCCGGGTCTTAACCGGTTGGAATACAGTATTTTGCGGGATTTTCAGATACCGTGTATCAATAAGTTTTTCGCCATAAAATTCCACGCTTTTCAATTCCTCAATAAAAAGCGTCAAATCCTGCTCTATCGAAAGCAAATTTTTATAATATGTTTTTGACTTCTTTACGCCGTAAAAATTGTTGATATTTTCGCGCAGCGGCAACAGTAAATTATTGATATAAAGCGGATAGAAATATTCTACTGCCTTTTGGCAACGCTCTTTTATGAGCGCATAATCTGCTTCGCTTGTGTCAGTTGCACGGTCATTGCTGTTTTTCTCTGCACAGGGTTGCGCATTAATAATTTTTTGCAACTGATTTTGAAAAGTTACGACCGTTTTTTCATGGTCTTTGGCAAATTTGCGGAACGAGTTGAGCAGCAATTTTGCGCTGTCAAACTCTTCGCTGTCTTTTTCTTTAAGCGATTTTTCAAATTCATAAAATATTGAGTACAAATTTTTTAGCGAGAAACAGGATTTCAATTTTTCTGTCCAGAACAGTTGTTTCTGTTCGGCGAGCGCTTTTTCGAGTTCATCTTTTGACCTTTCTTTTGCTGACAGGGCAAGTGCGTATTTGTCTGTTTTAATCGCCGAATATGAAACCGGCGATTGAAACACTATGCCTTCCAGCGCAGTACAGCGGCTCAGTGCGACGTAAGCCTGCCCTGCTGCAAAGGCGCGGCTGATGTCCAGAATAACGTTATTGAATGTCAGCCCCTGACTTTTATGTACGGTAATTGCCCATGCCAGGCGCAGGGGGTACTGTGTGAAACTGCCCAGAGCCTCTTCTTCGAGCAGCCCTGTTTGCCGGTTCAAAACATAGCGATTGTTTTCCCACGTTTCTCTATGTAATTGAATTTCAACATCTTCGCCTTCGCACAGCACGTAAATTTCGTCTTCTGAAATTTTCGTAATAATGCCGATTTTGCCGTTGTAATATTGCTTTCGCTGGCTCGAATCGTTTTTTACGAACATAATTTGCGCCTGACGTTTGAGATGCAAATTCATCTCGGCAGGTAACAGATATTCAGGGAAATCTCCTTCTATAATTCCCTTATATTCAAATGTTTGGAATGGCAATGCGTTCAGTTTGTCGGAGTTTATATTATCTGCCTGATAATTGTGCGTTGTTAAAGTGATGAATTTTTTATCGGGCGGCGGAGTGAAATCAGGTACATAATGGCTGTTAAGCAATTCTAAATCAGTTGGTTGCATCACGTTGTTTCGCACTCTGTTCAGTAAGTCGATAAAGAGGCTGTCCTGCTGCCTGTACACATGTTTCAACTCAATATACACGGGCGGGCATTTGCGCAATGCGCGCGAATGGAAGAAAAACGGCGAAGGATATGCGTGCTTCAATATTTCCAACTCTTCGTCCTTCACCACAGGTGGCAACTGAAACATGTCGCCAATATACAGCATCTGAACACCGCCAAATGCGGTTGTGGTTCTGCGAATGCCCCGCAGAACAGCATCAATAGCATCAAGAACATCGGCGCGAAGCATACTTACCTCGTCAATAATGAGCAAATCTATTTTGCGCAGCAAGTTTATTTTTTCTTTGCGAAAATGCGAGATGTCGGCTCCGGCGTTTTCTTGCGGCAGGAATGGCGAAAACGGCAATTGAAACAGCGAATGTAGCGTAACTCCGCCTGCATTGATAGCAGCAACGCCTGTGGGCGCCGCCACAACCGCATTCTTATGGGTGTTTTGTTTTATTTCACGCAGAAAGGTTGTTTTGCCCGTCCCTGCCTTTCCTGTGAGGAAAACGTGCTGCGAGGTATCGTTAACAAATTCTGCGGCAAGTGCAAAAAGATTATCAGTCATAAAATATCTCCCGAAAACAAAAATAGTGAGGCTGTAAAGTTAGGAATTTTTTTTAAAACCAAAAATAAATACGCAAAAAAAATCGTACATTTTTATTCACTGTTCACTAACCACTAACAACTAACCACTAACCACTAATCATGGGTACAACTTACCATTCTGTCGTTTCCGGAAATATCTTTTTTCAAAATAATGTTTTTAAAGCCCGATTTTTTTAGCAGTTCTGATATTTGCCGTCCTTGGTCTCGATGAATTTCAAAGTAAAGTTTTCCGTTTGTATTCAACTGATTATTAGCAAATTGTATTATTTTTTCGTAAAAAATAAGCGGCGACTTTGCGGGGACAAAGAGCGCGAGGTGCGGTTCAAATCCCGTAACAGTTTTGTGCATTGTAATTTTCTCGTTTTCGGGGATATAAGGCGGATTGCTAACTATAATGTCAAAATTTTTGTCAATTTTTTGGACTTTTAAAATATCATTTTTCAAAAAAGAGATTTCAACATTATTCAATTTTGCGTTCTCGCGTGCCAGAGCAAGCGCTGCGGTAGAAATGTCGGTTGCGGTAACATTGAAAAGCGGGTTCTTTTTTGCCAAAGTAATTGCAATACAGCCACTTCCTGTGCCTGCGTCAAGCACGGTTGCGGCGGTCTTATTTTCGCTCAAAATCCACTCAACCATCTCTTCGGTTTCGGGGCGCGGGATAAGAACTTCTTTATTCACCGCAAATCGCAGTTGGTAAAATTCCGTTTCCTCTGTGATGTATTGAATTGGCTCGCCGTTTTTAAGACGCGCCGTTATCAACTGAAAATCAGATATTTCCTGCTCGGAAAAGTCAATTTTATCTGCCAGAAAATATTCCTGCCTGCTAATTTTTTTCGTTTTTTCAAGAAGAATATAAAAAATTTCGGCGATTTCTGCTTGCGAATACACTTGGGCAAGTTGCCCCCAAAAATAATCTTTTAAATGCTGCATGGTGCAAAAGTAATTGTTTCTCGGCAAATTTACTTCCATTTTACATTTTTTGAAAAAATTCCGGCAATGCCTGTAACGCAAATATATAGCGGATAGATTATTGAGGGAACTCCTAAAAACTGCTTATTTGTCGTTGGACTTCATTTTCAAAATGCTCATTTACATTAGTAAACTGCGCTTTTGAAAACTTGTCCGCCTAAAATAATTTAGTTTTTAGGAGTTCCCTTGACAGTAAGATAGAGTTGCGAATTGTATGTTTGAGTTTGAAAAATGCTTTCACTTTTTGGATAAAAATCAAATCGACTGCGTATTTTATTGAGTGGAATTTTCTTTGATTACTTTTATCAACTTTTGTAATATTTCGTTGGGGTTGTCTGTTTTATAAAAATCGGAGAAATCATATTCGCAGTTCGGCACAAAACCGGAAGACACATCATTGCCCTGAAAATCAAAAGTTTTGCAAGTGTTGATAAATACTCTTAAACCCGAAGGTAAAAACACAGGCAATGGTTGTGCCAATGCGCCTGCGGTCTGTTCTCCAAAATATTTAACATTTGCATTTTGCGACAGCATCAATGCAAAAAACTCGGCTGCCGAGGCTGTATTGTGGTTTATTATCACATAAACGTTGCCTTTGTAGCGCAACGAATCTGCAATCGGGTTGATATATGGGTCGGAAGCAATATCTTCATACGCATTATTATAATAATACGGATAATAAAAATCTTTGACTTCTTGCGCAACAAGGCTGTCGTTCATGTAATAAATTCTTGAACCTGCTTTTGCTTTGTATAAGGAATTATTAATTCTGGCTTTGTATGAAATCCATTTTATGCTGTCTTTATCTGCCAAACAATGCAGTGCAATATCCGTATAACTGCTTCCTCCGCCGCTATTGTCGCTAATATCCAAAATTAAATTGCCATATTTCATTATTTCGTCGTATTTTTCAGCGAAAAAAGTATGAAATTCCTCATTACATTCAGTTAGATGAATATAAGCAAAATTTTTGACAGAATCAACCGCAAAACTGTTTTTATATTGCGTTGAATAGAACTCGTTTATATAATGCTGTTGATTTTGCAGTGCGGTGTCTTCAGGCAATGGTGCGATGTAACGGTCATACGGAATTTCAATATTTTCGGTCTGCTCGCCTTTTTTTATTCTCAGTTTCAATTTTTTGTTATCACTGCGCAGAGCCATTGCACCATGACTGTAACCAAACATTACTCCGTGAATTTTTGCCTTCTCATTTGACATTGAAACGTACGGAATTTCATACTTTTGGAAATATTCCAATGCAGGCAAATCATTGATTGTTAGTATTTCATCGCCAATTTTAACATTTGCAGAATAATGCGAACCCATATTTTCAATCAGCACTTTTCCGTTTTCATATTTGGTATGCAAAAGCGGAAATGCAATATATTCATACAAATAATCGGGCATTTGGCAATAAGTATGTCCGTTATTGAAATGCGCCAAAAACCGCTGCATTTCTTTGTAATATTCATAATCATTTTCCGTATTCTCTACCACAGGCACAAAAGCGCGGTATAAACTGTCCATATCCAAGCCTTTGCAATTATTCATATTGGCAAAATTATACGACGCCTCTTTCCATACCACTGCAAGTTCATAAGATTTCTGTTTGGCATCAATTCTTTGAAAATCTGCATTTTGAGAAAAAGAACCTGCGGAAATCAAAACGAAGGTAAGGATAAATAAAAATTTCGATTTATATTTTTTCATTTTGTTGTAATAATTTATTTTGTATATCAACTTTATCTCTTACATAACTTTCCAGTGATATTTCGGCAGCATCGTGCAAACATTGAAATTCTGATTTTCCTGTTTTTGTTTCATAATATTTTTGCACACAAGGTCCAAAACACATCGGTAATTTAACGCAATTTAAGCATTTTTCATTCTTAAAGAATGTAAAATCTTTTTTCTGAAAATCAATCTCTTTTATAATGATTTTGTCTGTTTCGTTAATCCTGACAATTTCTTTTATGCCAAAATAAAATAACCATTCTATTACCTTGTCGGTGTAGTAATCGTTGTTTTCACTGATTATCAGTACCATACCCATCAAATATAGTTCTGTTTTTTATATATTTTTGAGAATTAACATTCCATACGTCATTTATTGAACTGTAATCGGTAAGAATAAAATAATCAGGCTGTTTTTCATATTCTTTTTTTACTTTATATCCCAATTTGGCTTCAATGTCAATATTATCAATATAATATATTTACTTTAAAACAGTATTCGGGTTGAAATTTTCCAAAAAATCATTAATTGTTTTCATCTTACAAAATTATTAAAAAAATTATTTATACAAATTTTTGTCGCTAAAGTAAACGTAACAGGTTTCTGGAAAAATGTTGCGTTGTACAACAAATTCTCGGCAAATTTACTTCCATTTTACATTTTTTGAAAAAATTCCGGCAATGCCTGTAACGCAAATATATAGCGGATAGATTATTGACAGTAAGATAGAGTTGCGAATTGTATGTTTGAGTTTGAAAAATGCTTTCACTTTTTGGATAAAAATCAAATCGACTGCGTATTTTAAGAAAAAAACAGAAATGCAGGCGATTAAATATTTTCCGAAAAACACTCCCAAAACAAGCAATGCTATTTCCGACATTGATATTAACAGTACTGTTAAAGCAGTCAAAATCAATAACTTATCTGAATATGCAGTTGCTTTGCCAGCCCAACGCTTGCGCTGGCGAAAGAACTCCTGAATGTTTGCACAGGCGGTTGTTTGCACTGCAGCATTGCCCGATTTTAGGAAGCGGATTTTTCCGCCGCTTTTTTTCACGCTTTCCAGCAGAAATATGTCATCTCCCGACTGTTTTTCAAAGTGCAAATCTGCTTGTGCGCGTTTGTATGCGCTTTTTTTGAACGCTAAATTGGCAGCATTGCACAAAAATGGGCTGCCATTGCCTGCCGCCCCCGCGCCCGAAGCCACAAGAGTTGCAAATTCAAGTTGCTGAATGTGAGAAAACCATGAATTACTTGCGCTCATCAGCACGGGCAAAATAATCAAATCACAATCGTTATCTGCCTGAAAATGGCGAACCGTTTCCACCCATTTTTCATCGGGGATACAATCGGCATCGGTTGTTAAAATCAGTTCGCTTTTAGCAGCCATAATTCCCTGTTGCACAGAGCGTTTTTTCCCTTCGCTTTGGCAATTATTAAGAATTGTGGCTGTGAAGCAAGAAGAACATCTGTGCATTACTTCTATGGTTCTGTCGGTTGAACCGTCATTTATCAATATTAATTCAAAATTGCTATCTGACTGATTTTTAAGCGATTGCAAAAGATTTAGAAGGTTCGTTTCCTCGTTCTTTGCAGCAACAACAATACTCACTGACGGCAACTGCTGACCTGTATTGCTCCGATTTAAAAAAAAAGAAATTTTATTCCATCCCTTTTTGAAAAATAAAATTAATGCGGCGTATAAAACACAAATGATTGTAAGATAAATTATTAACATTTTTTTACAAAATCAAAAATAAGTCGGTGCGGTGAACTTTATATATCGTTTTGCTCTGCTAAGCAAAAATCAAACTGCTATCACGTAATATCTTCAAAATCAACATATTCACCTTCGTTTTTGCTGAAAACCTTTTTGGTTTGAGGATTTGAATCAGCGCGTTTTGAAGTGTTTTCTGTATCCGATTTTTTTGCAGAACGTTTGCTGCCGCGAAAAATCGCGCTCACTCCATTTATAACTTTTGCAATAAGCACGAAAACCGTGTTTACCGCAAAGATTATTATCGCTAAAACAGTTAAAATTATAAGTAAAATATTCATAAATCAGGTAATTGTTTTGAAAATTTTTCAAACTTTGCTTGATAATTGCAAGCAGTTTAGCATTTCTACGCAGATAACGTTCTCTAACAAAAAAAACGATGCTACGCTCCCCTGCCTATGCCCTCGCCTATCCGCATTAGTCCGGCAACTACGCAAAGGAACGTTTTAAGCAGCGAGAGCAGAGGCAAAACGCATATTGAGCGACAAGCGAAATATGTTTTGGCTCTGCCGAGTCGCGCAAAACGACTAAATTTATTGAAACGCTTACGGCATTGTATTATTGTGCAACTGCAAAATTAAACAAAAAATTCGGTTGTTTTACAGATGCCCGTTGAAGTCAAGCGGTATTCATAAATATTTTTTCAAAAGGGAACTCCTAAAAACTAGATTATTTTAGGCGGACAAGTTTTCAAAAGCGCAGTTTACTAATGTAAATGAGCATTTTGAAAATGAAGTCCAACGACAAATAAGCAGTTTTTAGGAG
>JAISWT010000019.1 GCA_031271005.1 Prevotellaceae bacterium
GATTTCCGAATTATCCAAGTCAAAATAGGTAGTTCCGTCACCGCTTTCAATCCGTCCGGTTTTGATAAATCTTCCATTGATAGTCGAACTTCCATAAGTCAAAGAAACAAGGCGACCGGGGTTGCTTCCGCCGGCATCCGTTTGTACGCTGTTTAATACACCAACCATAAACGTATAGTAGCCGGCTTCGTAATCGACTTTTCTTTGTATGGTATCCAAAATAATATTGCCGGCGTTCCCGCTTTTTTGGCAACGGGCGTAAATGTAATAGGCAGTATCGCTCACAAGTTCGCTAAATTCAGTTGCCGCGACAGTCCAATTTCTGATTGTTTCTTCAATGGTATAATGAATAAGGTTTCCGCCGCTTACTCGTATATAGTTCGGGTTGCCCTGATAGTTCGGTTCAAAAATAACGTTCTGTAAAACGAACTGCATGGATTTAGCGCCTGTTTGCAGCATAGTCGTTTCAATACTCAATGGCTTTATTTTTTCGCTGTAATAATCACCGTCCGGGTCAAATACCATTGATAAAACTTCTTGACTTGCCCGCCAATTCCGGCGGGATTTCGACGGGTCGGCAAGATTATTCATCTCAATAATCCTGTTTATTCCTATTTTATCGGCAATAAGGCGGGTGTATGTGCTTTTGCTTACAGCATCGCCCAAAGTAATAGCATATTTGTACGGTTTAAGTAAATCGCGGGTAAACCCTGTTATCCGTACCGATTTATCAACTCCAATATCGGCATCCTGAACGGGGATATAATCTCCGACGACAAACAAATTTACAACGGTCAAATTTCCGGCAAATTGTTTTATAAAATTTTCATCAATGGTTAATCCGTATTGTACTTGCGGTTGCCTGTTTTGCGTGTAATATTCTTCGCCCGCAGCGGCAAGTTTGCTTTCGGCTTCGGTAATATATGCGTCCGGCAGGTTTATATCAATGAAAAAATATTTGTCGCTGGGGGCAAATTGAAACGCGACGCTTGTTTCGCTTGGAAACTTCATACCGTTTTCATCGGTAAACGGAACAACTTCTATTGTCTTGGTCGCATGGTTGTAATCATGTACATCAAATTCGTATCCTGCCAAATTACCGGTGTTGAAATGTACCTTTGCGTTTACGCCTGCTATAAGCCATTTCGTATTTCCTTCCGCGTCTTTTTCGTTCAGGTCAAAATTCATTGTCCCGTCCACAAAAGCATTATATTTGCTTCCGGCGGCGGTTACTTCGCCGTAACGGTTCGGGAAAATCTCATCGAAATTGTGTGTGTTTTCCTTTATTCCGAACGCGGCGACGGCTTCCGCATCCTGAATATAGGACGTATTTTTGTTTTTGCCCGGCAAACAAAGTTTGTTGCTGCTCCTGTTGGTAAGGTAATTATTGGGGACGTTGTTACTGCCACCGTAAACGAAAAGGCGGGTTACAACGTTTTTTGAATTGATATTTTGGCGGGTCAATTCGTACAGTCCACCGGAACGACCGTACTTGAAAGTATAGGGAAAATTAACGCCCGCCTTTTTGATATGAAGCACCCGTGTTCCATTAGTCTGTACGATTTCAAATTCCTGTTGGTATTCCTCGCAAAGCCGTTGCAGTACCGATAAACAATTTTCACCGGTAAAAGTGAGGGTTTTATATTCCGTTTCGTCTGGGTATTCCCCCACTGCCCATTTACCGGGAAAAACACGATTTGCGTTGCTAATTAGAATTTGTACGAAAGCAAACAAATTTCCGGTAAAACTGTCGCCTACGGTATTATCCGGCAATAAAAATTGAGCGTCCAACAATTCGTATTGTACGCCTTCAAAAATCAATTCATAATTAAAACGGCGTTCCCCTGTCTTTTTTACCGTTGGCAGCTGGTTCAAAGTATAGGTTTTCCCGTACACTTCTATCGTGTCCCCTAAAACGAACTGTAAAGCCGTTGCGCTTTGCACGGAAATATTTACTATGTCGTCGGCAAGCAATGCCACATTTTGTTCTGCGTTTGTTACTGCCGATATATTTTTCTTTGAAAATAGCGGCAGTTGGCTACCATCCGGGTGGGTGATTATAATTTGCTCCATACCACTATCCCATTAGTTGAAAAATTAGTAATTTCTTCGATGACCCCGCCGATAAGGGCGTAAAACATCCCGTCTTTGTTATATTCGTGCGAAAGCGTAATATTTTCACCGGAAATATCCATATCTTTTGTTCCGTCCCCCCAATAAATAGTAACGGCTTTTTCGGTGGTCATTGTGATTGTAAGCGTCTTTGTGGTTTCGCTCATTCTTTGATGCCGGATTACACGTTTTACAGGGTCTGGTTCTTTCAATTTCAAAGCAAAAGTACCGGTCATTAAATTTTCTTTCCAATGTTTTGAAATACTAATACCGTTTTCGTTGTACACTTCAAACAAAAGCGGTTTTGTCGGGTGTATGTCAATGGTCAGGCGTTGCGTTCCGTCCGCTTGGAAAATCTGTAAAAAACTATTCAATTTATTGACAAAATCCATTTTCCCGGTTGCTTTCATCCAGCATTTCAATTCAATTTCGCGGGCTTCTACCCGTTTCCGCGTTAGGTCTATTACGTCGCCATGATAGTCTGGCCAATTAACTTTAAACGGTGATTTCAATTTCGGGCGGTTAAGTATGCCGCTTGATTCGGAAACAGTAATACCGAAATCTTTAAAATTTATGCCTTCAATCAAATATGATAATTGAGAAACTAAACTTAATTGCTCGCTTATTTCCGAAGCGGAAAGCGCGATATTGTAGGCTTTTACTTCATCAATCAATCCGTACCCGTTTTCGGTAAAATAAATGTCCTGTAAAATTCCAAATCCGGTAGGTTGTACCGGTAGCGTTATGGTGTCGATTAATTGTTCATTTAGGTAAATACGGACGATTAACCCTTCTTTGGTTATGGCAATATAATTCCACGCATTAGTTAGATTTATCCAATGTTCCCGGCAGCCGTTTATATCGTTCCAAGCAAACCAAAAACCTATTTGTTTGCCGGTAAATCCGTCCGGCACGTCCCCGCGTTTTAACCATGCAAGTAAGGTAAAATTTCCAGTTATCGGTATTATGTTTTGTGGAATTTGGCAGTATCCGTTGCCGTTAAATTCTATGCAATTCCCTTGCCTGCCTACTACAAAATCGCTTTCTACAACTGTACCATCAGCGCGATTTTGCGAGTAGTCGTATGCTATTGCCGCGCCTGCCGGTTCGTCAAACGGCATATTCAAAATCATGTTATTGTCGCTTGCCATATTAGTACGTTTTAGATTGCTTCTTTACTATTTTTATTATTGAATTAGGATGCACGGTATCCAATATGGAAAAAACAGTACCGCCGTATTCATTTACAACGATTTTTGCAGTATCTTTGGCACAAACTTCAATTTTGGCATTATCGAAAATATCTATCATCACAAAGGCATTGCCCGAAGCGTTGATAGTTAGTTTGCTTTCGTCCTTTACAAATATCTGTCCGACGGAAAAACCGCTGTAATTAACAGAACCTTCGCACTGACCGAAAGCCACGACATATTCGGAATTTTCAATGTGTATTTGTTCGTCCCTGAAAATTCCGTATTGCTGGCGAATGCCGTCAAATAGTTGAAAAAACCGTTGCGGCGGAAAATCTTCGGAAATACAAAAATCTATCCCTTCCAAAAACATTTGTATAAGTACACGTTTATCCTCTGTATGCTGCAAGCGGTCATACCACTCTTTGCATATTCCTTTTACTTTTGCTTCTTTGGCTAATTCTTTGTTTAGTTTCATATTATCCCCCTGTTATTCCTTGCGACCGTAAATGGTCGTAAACATTGCTTGTGTTTTTTTCGATTTGTTCTAAATGCTGGTTTGCTTTACTCGTATTTGCGTTAATCATTGTGAGTTGAATAAGTTGGTTACGCAATATCTCTATGCTTTCTACTTGATTCACGCGGACGGCATTTGTATATCCGGTAAGCAAACTCGCTTGTTCCTGCGTAATTCCTTTAATTGCACCGGAAAGGCTGGTAGTTCCCGCTGTTTCATCAAGGAACATATCTTTAAGTTCTTTCGGTAGATTTTCCCATTCAGTTGCAAATCCGCTTGCCAAATTGTTCAAATCCGTAACTAAAGAACTCAAACCGCCTTGTACATTATTCCATCCTAAAAAATTTCCGTTTTGGTCCATCCATTGACTTGTATATTTGTCAATGATTTTTCCCATAGGTTCTTCGAGCAATTTTTGTATCATCATATTGCGGACAATGTTGGAAACAATATCATCAACTTTATTGCCCCAAGCCGCCGCCGCGTTTTCGCCTTTGGAAAAAGCATTTATAAAAGCATCGCCCAATTCTTGCGCAATAGTTTTAGCGTTGGTAGAAAGTATATTTTCGACCATTTCATTGATGGTATCGCTAATTTCTCTTGCTATCTCCGCGATTTGTTCTTCGTATTCTTTGGCTTTATTTTCATCACTTTTTTTCTTCGACCTTTCGGCGTTAGCCATTTCTTGCAAATGCTTCTTTTGCTCTTTCAGGTTTTCAATAGATTGTTTTTGTTGTTTGTAAAAATCATTTCCTAATGCTTTATCTATTTCCCAAGAAAGTTGTTTGTAGGTGTTCCCCAAATCACTTACAGCGTCGGCATGTTCTTGAATTGATTTTTCTATTCTATTATCATGAAATTTGTTAAACATGCTAAACATGTCAATAATCCATGTGAGAGAATTGACCGTAGAACCCATAACGTCCCCACTTTTCAGCTTTTCCCAAGTATTCATTACACCATTATTCATAGTGCTTATGGCTTCTGACCATTCGCTTAATGAATCGGCGGTATCACTATGTCCAATGCTTTCTTGGTATTTTGCAATAGTGTCCAACATCTCTACAACGCCTTGCAATGTCTGATATATGGCTCTTATGATGGCATCAACCATACTTATTGCAGCGGTAGCCCCGCTCATTGCTCCTTTCATTGCTCCGGCGGCTTGGTTTGCATTTCCTGCAACTTCGCCGGACGAACCGGCTATATTAGCCATATCACTTTTTGCCCCTGAAAATAATTTCCCGAAAGAATTTATTTTAGTCTGTATATCGCCATCGCCAAACATCATATTCATGATGCCGCCGCCTTTTGAATTACCAAACAACGCTTCTATACCGCGTCCTTGGTAGGCACTGTCGGCTTGCTTGTTTATTTCATCAATCCACTGTTTATATTGGTCGGCGGTAAGTTTCCCGGATTCGTATGCTTCTTTCATCATTGCAAGTAATGCCTTGCGCGTATTTTCCAACATCTTAATAGATATTTCTGAAACGTCCCCGAAAAATTCCTTATAAGCTTTTGTTTCTTTTAATATCTCTAAATCGCGTTCGCCTTCCAATTTTTTGGCAACATCTTCGTGTCCTGCCAATCGCGCTGTTTTTATAAGCTTGGCATACTCCTTAGTAATCTGCAAGCGTTTTTGTTCATAGGTTCCATAACGGTAAATCGAATCAATATTTATTTGTTCTAATTCCTCGAAGTTGTCAATTTCGGCCTCATACATTTGCTCGCGTAGCTTTATCAAGGTATTTATTTTTTCTTTTTCATCTTCGGTTTCTGCTTTATTAGCTTTTTTCCGTAGTAATTCCATTTGTGATTCATGCGCTATTGCCTTGTTTATTTTCCTGTCTAAATAATCGGTATAATCGTTCAGTAGTTTGCTCGTTTCATCTTCAGCCTTTTTAATTGCATCCTCGTTTTGTTTTTCGAGTATTTTCTCTTTTTGCTCTTTCAACGGGTCATCTGTTGTCAATTCTTTGCTGCGTTGCTCAATGATATTAAGCATTTCTAAAACCGTCCGGGCAGCATTTAATTGTTTCTGTAAATCTTTTTCAAACTCCCCGATAATCGTTTTCTCTGTTTCATTGGCTATCTCTGTGGTAACTTGGTGGATTTGTTTTTTTGTCAATTTTCCGCTATCCAACAGCTTTTGCAGATATTCTCTATATGTTTTCCCGCTTTCAAGAAGCGAGGCAAATTCGGTTTGTGCTTCTTTTTCACGCCCGGAATTTACCCAATTGAAATACTCTTTATATTGCTTTTTTTGTTCTTCCAAATTCTTTGTAAACGGGTCTTTACTTTTATCCTTATCCGCATTTAATATATCTATTTCCTTTAATAAGTCCCTTTGCTTTTCAATTTCTACGGCAAGTTCATTCCGTTTAACCGTGTCAGTTGCTAAATCATATTGTTTTTGTAACTCGCTTATACTTTCGTTAATTTTTGCTATGCTACCGTCTAATACAGCGTCAGCACTATAACCAAGACTTTGTAATATCTTTTTTTCTGCGTTTGAAAACGAAATACTTTTTTGTATAAATTTTTCTGCGTTTGAATATAACGCATCAACTTTTTTATTATACTCTTTTAATTTTTCTTCATAATCTTTTAATTCTTCAGTATTTTCTTTAATAAGTCCAGTGCCTAACAATTCATCGACTGTTTTACTTCTACCGAATTGTTGTGTTAAACTACCTACATCAAATTTTTTTCCGCGCAAATTACCGGTGCCGATGTATTGTTGCGGTTTTTGAGGTTTCTCTAATGCTTCTTCCTTTTTCATAGCGTCTTTGTATTTTTTTGACGCTAATTCTTCGGCTGCTTTTGCTTTGGCTCTTAAAATAAGGGCTTCGGTATATTTTTTCGTATTTTTTATAAATAACTCATCAGCTTGGTTTAAGTCTAATTGTATGCCTGTTAAATTTTTTATTTCAGTGGCATTGTCTTTCAAGAATTTCTTTTTCGCTGTTAAGTCATTGCCTAATCTTTTCCATTGTTCTGATAATTTTTTTAGACTTGTTATTTGTTCAGACGCACTTTCTGCAACAGCTTTATTAAATTCTTGGGCTTCTTTTTTTGCTTTTCTCGATTCACTTGTTAATGACATAAAAATAGCAACAGCCGCACCAATGGCGGCCAACAACCAGCCTATTCCTGGTATGGATTTAATGGCTGTACCTATTAGTCTGAAAGAACCGGCTAAACCTTTATTTGCAACTGTTGCCGTTGTAGAAGCGGCTGTTTGGGCTTTGGTTGCTATAACTTGCGCTGCTTGGGCTTTTACGAGTGATTTTTGCGCTACATCCAATCGGGCATAAGCTGCTGCAGACGCTATCCCTCTACTTACTTCTTGTTTTTTCACTACTGCGGTGGCTGCGGCAACTTTTAATTTGGCAGCGGCTAATCTGTCCTCTGCTATTGCAGCGGCTTTTCCTTCGGCTGTTGAAGCCAAAAGCGCAGCATTGGCAGTAGCCATAACGTTAGCCCACCATTGCGTTGCTTTTGCAACAATACCAAGCCTAAATGCGGATGTTTGGTATAGTGTGGAACTTACCGCTTGCAGCCCCATAGTAATTGACATCAGGCTTTGGACTTTTAACATTATTCTCTGCAAATCTTCATTTTTCTCTGCAAAAAGCCCCATTGCGCCCTGTGCGGCTGTAAAGGCACCGGAAATGCCGGAAATACCGGAAACTATCGCCTGAAACTTCAGGTTTGGATTTGCTAACATTTTTACCTGTTTGTTAGCAATATTCATCGCATTTTGCAGCCTTGTCGCCTCTGCTGTTAATTTCTGAAATTCCTCTGTATTTATTTTTCCTGCCTGCTGCAACTTCATCATTTCGTTTTTGACGTTCAGCAGTTGTGTTCTGAAACGCACTTGCGCGTTTGCCGCATTATCAACTTTGACTTTATTTGCTTCCAGGTCGCTGTTATATTGCAGTAATGCTGTATCAGCCTTTTCGAGTTCGGTAACAACTTTTTTATGTTCCCCGATTTGACTTTTAACAGTAGATTGCTGCTGTGCCAAATTGAAATACTTGCTATCATTACCTTTCATGAAAGCAGCATTTGCGGCTTCGCCCAACTCATTATATTTCTTTTTGAGCTCGGTGATTGATTTTTGATTCATGTTAATGGCATTACCCACCATATTAAATCCTTTTTCGATTTGGTCGGTTGCGGCTTTGTATGCAGTTTCCATTTTGGCTCCGCCTTCCACTGTTGTATTGGAAAAATCTTTCAAACGCCTTTTGGTTTCTTCCAAAACTCTATCTATTACTCCGCTATTAAAGAGGACATCAAACTCTATTGCTCCGCCTTGTATGTTCATCTTGTAAGTTGATTTATTTGTTTCAAAACTTTGTCTGCATTTTCGTCGGTAATTTTTATATCGCCTACTTTATCTGTGTCGGAACCCACGTTAGGCGCATCAATCATTATTCTTTGTACAATATTCCACGCTATTTCATGGTGTAAGTAGTCCCATGTCCAGCCGAGGTGGGCGCAAATCGAACCCCGGCGGCCGTAAGGACTTTGCAAGCCGGTTACTCTATACGATCCTTTCTCGGTTGTGTCGTCCTTGTGCCACTCAGTAATCGCATAGAGTCGATAAAATCCGTAATATTGGAAACATTTGTTATAAATAATGCTAATACTGCCAATTTAGAAGGTTTTATCGTGTGTAAAAACAAATCGGAAAGTTTTCGCATTCGAATACGGTAAAAAATTTTCAATATTTGTTTTAATACAGGGATATTCGTGTAGTAAGATTCGCCTAACACAGCAATGGCAATTATAGCCGCTTGCCGCTTAACATTTTCCTTGACTAACATGCGGGCGTTTGTTATAATATCGCTGTTTTCCTGCGTCAATTCGTCTTTGTTAATAACCATATTTAACGAAATATCTGATATACGGTCGAGGACAGATAGTGTCGGCTCGTGTATTTCAAATGTCTTTTTTCGCTTTCCTACTGCAACTTCAAATTTGAATCCTCGTTGTACAAGCAAATTCAATTCTGCGCGTTCTATTTCGAGGGCTGTTTTTTCTTGTTCTAAATTTTCCATAAAAAATTAGAATAATTATGTTCTTAATCTAAAAAAGCCACCCGAAATTAGAATAAGGGTGGCTTTCGGTGTTTGGAAAGAAGAATACTATCCTTCTTACGCGGATGCAACTTTGTAGGCTGTGTATTTTTTAATTCCCGTTTTCTCTGGTTGCAATGCCGTTCCTGTTACTTCTATTAGGAACATATTTTTCTTTGAAAATTCCCCGTTGATTTTCGCAACGATTTTCATGCGGGGAATATCAAATGCCAGCCCTTGCTGCGGCGTAATCCTTACGGATTTTTCAATAACCGGCATTATGTCCGGCGCGTTCCATTTGGCAGGAATACTATTTTCAACGTCCGCCGCTGTAATCGTCCCACCTAACAAGGTTTGTAAGGTGGTTAATTCCGGATTCATAACTGAAAACGAAAATGTCGTTTTTCCTGCTTTACTCATGCTGAAAACAGGGTCGTCCGTCTCCTCGGCATAAAAATCCGTTGTTTCGGGGTCTTCTTGCACAAATTTGCAAGTATCTTGAGCCGTTTGTCCAAGAACTGTTAAACTTGCTCCCATTCCGCCATCGGCGGCAATATCACCTATTGATATGCTTGATAAACCAATTGTGTACATAGTAATTTTTTTTTAATTGTTTTTAGATAATTGAATGTTCCAGTCTATCCGTAAATTGGCATAGTGCTGGTAAATATCCGGTTCTTTTAGTGTCGTTTGGTTGGAAATCCAAAAAGCCAAACCTTCTGGGTTTGCGGCTTCCAAAACGGAAATTACCAAATTAGTAATTTCACGTAAGCGCTCGCGGTTTTCTTTCCTTTGTTCCTGACTGTTGATTTTAAGTTTCAAATCAGGGACGTAAATATTCACGTTAGAAGTTCCGGTTTGTGGCGTGAAATTGCGGGTAATTGTTATGGTATTAACCGTAATATCTTCCTTTTCGGAATTGTCCGGTCGCTCGTTTTCGGGGTATATTCCGCCCGAAATGGCGGCTTTTAACTCCTGCGAAGCGTTCAAAACCTGAAATAATACATCGTCCGTGTCAAAACTCGTAATCATATCCACATTCTACAGTGTAACCGCCCAATGTCGTATTTCATGCACTTTCCGGCGGCTACGATTAAACCTGAAATTTTCCCTTGCTCTATAAAATCTTGGCTCAAAAATTCGTCCTGTTCTACCTCTATCCGTGTTACCGCTACTTGCGTTCCCTCGTTAATACGAGCGGCTCCTTTCGGCATCTGAATAAGTGAGGAAAATACAATCGTTTCGCCGCCGGAAGTTCGGATAGTATATCCTTTTCCGTTGGTTTCTTCGCGGCATATTCCTTCCAGTTCCCAAACAGCGGTAGTAGTTTTCCAGCTTCCGGTATTTGGGTTCTGTGTCGCTTCTTCATTACGCAAAGCATACAGGTATTGCGGATATTGATAGTTTTTTACCATACGTCACTTTTGTTCCTGATTTTAGGTTTATCCCCAAAATCAATGGGGGTTAAACCGATTTCGGAGCATGTTTGCCTATACCAAAATTTGATAGCGTCCCAATTCCAAGTAACGGAATAACCGCCTTCACCGATATTCGCAAGCGGAATAATGTTTGCAAATTCTCTACAAAGCGCCGTTTTTGCGGTTATAACGTCCACTTCGGCGGTCGGATTTGGTATTAACTCATTTTGGTTTGCTAATATCAAATCAATATCCGATTGTCCGAGTGTGAAACGTCCGGCGGTGGCGGTTATCCATTCCTTGTACGTCATTGTTAGCCGGAACAATGATTGATGTAATGCTTTTTATAATTTATCCCTGTTGTGCAACTTCGATATTTATTATTTGCAAAATATTGGGATAAATAGCCGGAACAATGATTGATATTTGCGCGATAATTATAACTATACCTATGTAATGAATTGGAGGTACAGCCCTGAATTTTGGCAAAAATCACAAAATCAAAAACCGGCTGCGCAATGGAAAAATTCACATTATTCGTATTGCTTTCAAAATAGCAATAAACAGCACTGGGAGCAATAATTTCAAATTCGTATCCGCCGGGCGGTTGTACGATTTGAAGACTGTTTGTTACTTCGTGGCTTGCTTGATAACTCGAATTTGCATCAGCCACCCCGATGCAAATTGTCATCATTAAAAGAAAAATAAAGTGTTTCATTTTAAAATAAAATTTAATTGTTAATTACTCTTTTACAATGTTTGCGAGCCGGTCTTCGATTGCTTTTACAACCGTTTTGCGCGGTTCGGCTGCTGATTTTTCCGTTTCAAGATATTGCTTTAATTTCTCAACGTCGGTAAATTTTTTTACCTGCGGGATAATTTCAGCAACCTTGGCGGTCAAATCAATATCCGTTACCGTGTCTTCGGCTCCGGTATTGTTACCGTTGTCATTACCGTTACCGTTTCCGGCTTCGGTGTCTTCTACCTTTGCAAGTCCTAACTTTACAACGTTTGCGAGCCGGTCTTCGCCAAACTCGCCGGGGAGTTCATCCCCCGGCTGGTAATGTTTGGCGATATTGTTTTTGTCGGCAAATTCTATCAGAACAATATACTTTTTCATGCGCTTACAATATTAGCATCTATCTGATAGATTTGTTCAACATTACAAATAACCGGTACTGCACGGGATTGCGAAGTAGTAAATTCGGCAAGCGACGGCTTGTTTTGGCGGTATTTCGACACCAAAATATAATCGTCTGCGGTTTGGTAGGAAACGCCCTGTACGGGGTGGTTTTGTTCTGCCAAACGCGCGTATGCCAAAACACCAACTTGCGGGCTGTTGGTCAAAATAACCTTTCCGGCACTCCACGGCGTTACAACGGTGCGTACTCCGTTCTTTTCGTTGATTACTTTTCTATCAACGATTTCGATTTGGAAACGGTAACGGTTATCCGCTTTCAGGGCGGTGTTAATCTTTTCCAATGTCGGAACGGGAATAATTGCGCTGTTACCGATAAATCCGATTGAAAACGCAAAATATTCTTTTATTTGCGTTGTCTTCGCGAAGTTTTCAAATGTAACATCGTCCATATACACGTAAGCAATTGAGTTGCCGTCTGCCTTTGCTTTGTTTAATGCTTGGCGGATGTCATCCAGAGGCTTTGCATCTACATTATTCCAAAGGACGGAAACACCGAACTTGTTTGCATTCAAGTATCCGTAATCCATGCGGACGCCTATGCCTACGTTTTCGGTATCGTCAATTACGGTTACGCCGGTGGACAAGCCTTCCAAAAAAGATTTTTCGTTTAGCTCGTAAATGCCTGATATAACCTTTGGCGTGTCCTGAAATAGCTTTGCGATAATGTCTGCATCATTGACTTTCTGCGCAATCATTGTATCAAGGTCGGTAAGCTGCTTTTCGTTCAGCCATAATTCCATTCCTGACTTTACAATGTCGCCGGAAGCCTTACCAATAGAATCACGGCGTTTCAACGGCAAGGAAGAATCCATAGCCACGTAATCGGCGGAAACGCGGGTATTCAAAACGCTGATTGCTTCCCATTTTCCTGTTGGGGCATACTCCTTGCGAAGCATGGTCTTGAACAAATACGATAAAGCCTGATCGCTGTTCTTTCCGTTAATGGTTTCTACGGACTTTACGACAATACCTTTGAAGTATTTGTCAATCCATTTTACAAATAAACTCTGTGTCATAGTTTAGTCCTCCCTGAAATCAATTAAAGGTAAAGCCGCTTTTACGGCGCTCAAAATAGAAGTCATCGGATACGGAGCCGCTGCAAGGTTTACCGTTCCTCTTACCAAAATCCCGGCAAACGGTTTTTTTGTCAGAATACTTGCAATAAGTATTCCGGCATAAACGTGGTTTTCGGGCAATGCTACATACGCGGATGAGGCAACGGTTGAAACTTGTACAGAAAAACCGCTACCACCGGGAATAGATGCCGTCAAGGTATCACCTGCATTGTATCCGCTACCGCTCGAAACTTTCGTAACGGTTGTAACGACTCCACTTGCGACGACAATGTTTGCGGTTGCACCGCTTCCACTGCCGCCTGACAAAGCAACGTTATTGTAGGTTCCTGTGGTGTACCCCGTACCGCCTACAATAGTGCCAAACGCGGAAATTGCATTATCATCCGAGACCTGCATCGGCTTGTGATTGCCGTTGTTGTCTTTAATAATGACGTGGCCTGCCTTGATTACTTCCGGCTTGAATCCGGCAGTGTCAAGGGTGCGCCCCCCGCGTATTGATTGAAAGTAATCAACGATAACGATATTATCATTTCCGCTGATTACTTCTTGGGGTTCGTTTGTTAAATTAGCTACTGACATTTTAGTTAAAATTTAATTGTTAATTTTTACGTCAATTAAATTCAAATAGGTAGTTTCTCCATGACGACTTTTAGTTCCGCGTCTGTGGCTTCTTTCCCTTCTGTTTTGGCATTGGGAGCTAACGGGCGACTTTGTATGCCTAATCCTGAATCGGCTACGTTTTGATTGGCGGTTTTTACGTCGGTTTCCGTTTCGTTCAAGTATTCCGTAAATGCTTCGTCCGTGTCAAACGTCATTCTTGCAAAATCTTTCAATGCTTTGGTTTTGAAATTTTCATCTTTGCAATCTTTCAGTTTGTCGTTCAATGCTTGGAGCCTTGTTTTTGCAGTTTCGCCCGCCTTGAATGTATTAATATTTTCAAGTAATGGCTTGGTCGCTGCTGCGATACTTTCCGTAATAAGTTTCTGAATGGCTGCCGCGTCAAAATTCCCAGCATTTGCCGGTTCCGGCGGTGTGGGGTTTGCCGGTTCGGCTTTCTTTTCCATGAAGTCGTACTTCTTACGAAGGCCGTCTTCATAGGTTTTGTTTGCCTTGGTAACTTCTGCGTCTGCCTCTTTACGCCAATCGGTAATAAAGGAGTTTACTTGCTCGGCGGTAAGTTTACCTACGAGCGTTTTTGCTTCATCTTCGGTATTAACCTGAAACGCGAGCGCGTTTGCAATATGGTTAAGCCCGTCTTTTCTCACGCCTGCAAATTGCGCTTGCAGTAATGCTAAAATTTTTTCCTTCATGGTTTTTGAATTTAATTTGTAGCAAAAGTAATGTATTATTTTAATACGAAACGAAAAAAAATTGAAAAGTTATTGTTTTTCTATCAACATTAATGTAACTTTGTGTCGCCTTTTTTGAGTATATATCAAAAAAGGCGGACATATTACAGCGTTATTCGATTCTTGTTTGGAAATCGCCAATTATCCAGATGCCTATTAAATTAGGTAAGACTAATAGAAAAAAATAACCCTGCTTGACGTGTATATCTACAAAACAATATACATCGTTTAGGCGTTGGTACATTTATTATTAGTCGGGTGTTTGGCGATACCTCAAACAAATAATCATGTAAAATCCCACGCTGTTCGTTTGTATAATTGCCTGTTTGGGGATTGGGGAATAAATCAAATTATGAAAAAATTATTATTGCTTACTTTAATTATTCTATCATTTACCAGTTGTAGAACAAAATATTTTTGTACTTTTTCTTCAAGTATAGTTGATGTACAACCAGCTAATGGAATTATAGATACATCAAAAAATAAGTATGAAGATGAACATATTGAAATTACGTGGACAATGATTGAACGTGGATTTGCTTTCAAGTTATTTAATAAAAGCAATAATCCTCTTATTATTGATTGGAATAAAATATCCTACATTAACACTGATGGCGTATCAGAAAGTATTATTCATACTGGTGTAAAATATATTAAAAGATACGAACAACAACAATCATCAACTATTCCGCCACATGCATCAATTGTGGATATATTAACCCCTGCTGATAATGTTTATTATTACAATTATGGGCAATTTGGTAGTGGCTGGTCTGAAAAAAATTTATTTCCATATTATACGAAAAATACTGAGGAAAGAAATAGCTGGAAGAAATATTTCTTGGGTAAAAGCGTTAGCATATATTTTCCCCTGCAAACAAATGAACAGGAAATAGTCTATACTTTTATTTTTAAGATAGACCGAATGCATGTAATACAGCACAACCCTGATAAGAAATATATAGCTACGGAAACACAAGATTTCCCCCTAAAATAGAAATTTTTAATTTACAATGACCATGAAAAACAAAAGCCCCTTTATTCGGGGCTTTCGTTAAAATAAAATGTAATCAGATTACAACTTCTTCCATAGCATCGGTTTCCGCCTGCCAGCGGTCAAATATGGTTTCCGTTGTTTTGATAACACGCTTCTTTTCTTCCGGCGATAATTCTCCAAATTGTTTCTGGCGTTCTGCAATAACATCCGCCCATTCATTAATATTCTTTCCGTTTACTATCATAATTCTATCATTTCAACCCAAACCGTACCGCCTTTGTCGGTTTCCTGTTTGGTAATCCTGAATTTTGTATTTTTGTCAAATAAAACTTCCTTTTGATTGTCCGGTGCAAATATACCATTAAATTCTGAAATTTTGGATATGTCCCGTCCATTTTCGCTGCGAATTATAAAAATTATCTGCACTTCGCTTTTCTTTGGTGTTTTATGTGCGGCAAATTGTACCGCCGTTCCAAACGACTGAGTGGAAGACGTAAATATTTTATGCGTTACCTCGCTGGCATTAGCATATATACGGTCGAAGTCCTTACGCTTCATTATTACGCCTCTGTAAATCGTTCCTTCAATCTTTGGCAGTTTTTCAAGTCCCTTGCTTATTAGTGTTGCGGCTGCGGAGTTAAAATCCGTAAGCGTTCCTTTATCCAGCTGTTTATTCAATTGCCGGTAATTCCCGCCTGTCTTGGTATAATGGTGTATGGCGGCGAGTTCGGTGTTTTCGATATTGGGGTAAAGTTTGCGTAACTCTTCTATTGCCCTGCTCATTGCTATGGCTGTCCTTCGGGCGTGGGTAAATGTGTATTCCTGTGGTGTGTAGGTGTTTACTTGAAATCCGTTTATAAATTGTTGGTTATCCTTGACCCAATACGGCATTGCTTCCCAACCTTTGGCGCGTTCTCGGTTGCGAATTATCCATTCGCCTAATGCTTTTGGTAGTTCGGTAATTTGTTTCGGCTCGTATTTTTCCCCTCGTACTTCGGCATCAACCATTTTCCGAAAATCTTCGGGGCTTGTGAGTATTGGGAGTTGGATGCACCGGCATTGTGGATGCCAACCCGTCCAAAGGAAGGATTTAGGATAATCGCCAGCCAATTCGTCGCAAATGTCGTAAAACGGTTCGGGCTTTCCTGTCTTTGGGTTAATGCAAGTGTGGTTGTTTGATAATGCTATTCGGATGCCGATAACTTGCGGGTCAGTTTGGAAAGCTTCCCATTGGGCGCGGCGGTATGCTGCGGCTATTTCGGTACGTGCCAAACGCATGGCGTTTTTATATGCGGAACGGTAAACACCTTGTCCCGGCTTATATTTCTTTGCGGCTTCGCTTAATTCAAGTTCGCCGGTTTCTTTATTCCGTACTTTTCGGAAAAGTTTATCTGGCTCATTTAGGTATTTGCGTAATTCCTTACTTAATTGCGCAGCGGTTTTACCTTCTTTCATTCCATTTTGTACAATGGTTTCAATCTCTTGTTTCATTCCATTGCCTAACTTCCATACACGCTCTGACAATCCCACTCCGCCGCGTTTTGTATCGGTATATCTCTGTATGGCGGCTTGGCTTCCTTGTTCCCGTTGCTGCTGGGTGGCCTGCTCCCGCATCTCATCAAAATAGTTCCTTTGGCGGGCTTTGCCTGATAATACAAGGTGCATTTTATCAATAAAACTTTCTTTGCCAATCTTCCATGAACGCTCAATACCATTCATAAATAGGGCGTTTGTTTGTTTGTTGAAATCGGCTATTAACTTATTCATTTGCCTGTCGGCTGCGGCGTTCCGAGAGAACCAAAACGGAGTATCGCCGGATAATGAATTTTTGACTTGAAATAAATTTAAAGCCGCAAGATAGGTATTGTATAGAAGCTGGTCTAATTGCTTCAATAACCTGTTTATTTCGTTGCTTATCCGTTTTTCATTATTCATAGTTATTACGTAATGGAATACGACATACCGGTATCGTTAAATACCTCATTCATAAACCTGTCAAGTATTGCCGGAAATTGTTTTTCTGCGCCGGTTAATACATCGTATCCTTTGCTTTCAACATATATGGCATACGGCATACCCGCTACAATTACCGCGCAAATGTGCGCGCCAAGTTGTAAGGCTCGTTCTGCTGCTACTTTTTTCCCTGCATTTATTCCGTCGCCGTGTCCTGTTCCGTCGCCGCCTCCAATTTCAAAATAGTCATCTATCAATGTACCGTCTTTGTATAGCTGAAATCCGGTTGATGAGTTCAACGCTCCTGTTTGCTGCGTGTATTCATGGTTTTGTTTCGCAAAAGTTACCGCTTCTTTACAAGCCATTTGAAATGCCCGAGTAACTCGTATATCTATTTCCTTTCGCAAAGCCTCGAAACCCCGACTCATCATGTTGTCTATATTAACTTTTACTTTGATAGCCATGTTTTATACTGTTTTTTCTATCGCGTTATTATATGCCTCCGCTTCTTTTTCTTGCAAAATCTGTTTGTATTCGGCGTCATTGTCATTTGTCCAACCTAACATTTCTATGGTGGCTTTTTGCGAAGCAACAGGTTTATATCCGTTGGCTTCTGTTAATAGTTTTACTTTTGCCTGTTCGTCTTCAATCATGTATGGTACTATTTCCGGCTCGATTGTCAAACTTTCGCAAGCGGCTTTTAATCCAGTGTTGAATTGTGCAATGTACGCCTGAATGACGGACAAACGGCGTTGCAAGTAGTCATCGAAAATTTCCATTTTTTCCAGCACTTTCAAATGTGCGTCCAAAAACAGTAATTTCAATGCAATTCCAGAAACAGCGCCTATTCCCTTCACGCTGTCAAATGAAATATCCGGCGTTTGGGTTATCGTGTAAATCATGCGCAAAAGCGTCTCTATTTCGAGTCTAACGCTTTCGGGGGCGTGTTCCCACGACAAATATTTAGCCTCCGCATTATCACCTTCGAGTTGCAATATTGCGCCGGTTTCGCCTTTTGCGGCAAATCCTAATACTTCTCCTCTCACTGTTATTTTAGGCGAGGCGTGATAATCGTTTGTATCGGCAAAGTTCGACAATAGTATTTCCAGACGGTCTATTAGCCCTTGCACATCTTCCCATTCTACAAAATCCTGTTTCCCGTAAATAATCGGGATTTTCCCTATCGTTATGGGCTTGGGATAGCTTTCTACAATTTCCCACTTGTTTTCCGATTGCTTCCACATCAGATGTTCCGTGTCGGTGTATGTTTCAAAATAAGTAATTTTCTTACCATTTTTATCAGTTATTAAAAATTCACGGGAAAAGGCTATCATGTCTCCTGTTTCGTCGAAATAAGGATAAAGCTTGTCGCCGTTTTTTGGGCTGAATATAGCAACCCGCAATTTGAATTTTGAAGCAAATCCGTAATTTGCTTGTTTTTCTACCGGATACCAAAGTTCGGCAGCTTCGGTGGTACTGAATATTTCCCTCGCTACTTTGCGATTAATCGTCCGGCTTTTAGTATTGAATAGCACTTTTTTAACTGCATTCAATACGGTTATTTCTGCTTTGTTTTCAGGTTCTGAATTGAGTGTTACCTGATTTCCGAAAGTAAATGCAACAGCCCGTTTTACAATCAGTTTTTGAATTGCAAGCGCAATGCGGGCGACATCTACTGTTTTCGTTTGCTCTTTTTCCCCGCCAACGTATCCGGGGGATATGGGATTGCCGTTTTCGTTCGGATTCGGATTGTCCTCTTTAACCGTTTTATCCGGTCGTTTTGCATTGTCGAAAATATCGTGTTTCGACGGGTCAAGTTGCGAAATGTATAAATCCGTATCCGGTTCGGTGGAGTTGCGACCTAATTTCAATTCTTTGATAATCGTGTCAATGTCGCTACTTTTAAATAGTTCTTTGATGTCCATAATTATATTTATTATTTGGTTTTTACCTTGAAACAACAATCGGCTATCCAGCCTGTAAGGAATGCAAATGGCTCATCGCTATCAATTTCCTGTTCTATATGCTTAAACATATAGCCGGCCGCATGTACCGCTTCATGTGCTATTGTTTTACAAGTCATATACTTTTTTTTCGCAAATATTATCAACGCACCATGATAGTCACTTTTTACCTCTGAAACGGGAAATACTACCGCTTCAAAATTTGCAAAGTCGTATTCCTCAAATCGTATTATATCGTCTGTTTTCTTGTGCCGGAATAGTCCGTTCATGTCTTTTCCGTCCTTTGAAATAGCAACCCATAATTTTTGCGGATAAATTACCGGGTCAAATCGTTTTATATTCATACAAAATTTGTTACATCATTATATAAATTGTTAGTAAAAATATCCGCTTAAATCTTTCTTTTTCCGGTTCTTACCGAGAATTTCTGTTAGAACTACATATCTAACTGCATCAATAGCATGATTAAATTGGTCAATTGGTTTATTTAACCATTTACCGTCTTTATCCTGTTGGTATGTGTAGTTTTTTAGCTCTTTGATTATATTATAGCTGCTTTTGGTTACGCAAATCCGGTATTCAAGCATTTTTGTTATTCCGGCTTCAATACTTCCTTGAAATTTCTCTACCGGAATAATATTTATCCCGGAATTGTGAATTTCCTTTATCAGGCGTGGGTCTGCGCTTTCGGAAATAATACGGCGATCTGGTAATCTGCTATTCAATACCTTAATTATGTCCCGCGCGACCATTTCGGTACGATAGCAGATTTCATTCAAATAAAGCGTATCCGGCGTTATGATAACTTCCACGATTGCGGTTGGGTCGTTTGTAAAACCAAAGTCCATGCCTACGCAAATATGTTTTGCTGGCGGCAATGCGTCTATCAATTCAACATTTCGGAAAATAAGCCCTTCGATTTGCGCTTGCACTCCAAGTCCGTAAATTTTCCACAGGCTTTCGTTTTTGTGCTGCAGGCTTTCTATTTCATCAATAATAGTCTGCTCCAAAAACGGATTGTCCTTGTACGTTGTTATGATGTGCTTTGTCCGGCTTTCTTTGTTTAGCAGGCAAAGCCAGTGTTCATCGGTAAAAGAAGGGTTATAATCGACAATTGCTAACCGCGTTGTTCTCATCTTCAATTGCTGCCATTCAATAAAATTTAATTCGTTTGCTTCATTTACAAAAAGAATATCCCGTTTGCGTCCGCGTAGCTTCTGCTCGCTGTCGGTACTGAAAAATTCCACCCACGACCCATTTGAGAAATGATAGGTCAATTCCGTTTTGTTCAGCGCTCTTTCGTCGAACAAAAGCATGTTCATTAAAATTTCTTTGAAGTCAATAAAAACAGAGCCTTTGATGGCGGGTAAGGTGGCGCGGACAATGGAAAGGCGCGTACCGGCATGGTTCAGGCAATAAGTAATAAGCCATATCAGCGTATTGTATGTTTTACTGCTACGGCTGCTACCTTGCAAGCTGACGGTTGTATAACCACCTTTTACCGCTACGTCAATTTCGCTAAATACTTTCGTTGTCTGTATCTTTGGCATTTATTTTGTTTCGGCTATCAATTATTTCTATCGTAATCGGCTCAGGAATTAAATCTTTGCCATTTTTGCCGGTTATTTCATGTATTTGCTTTTCTCGCCATATATCCGGCTGACGGGTCTTTAACCAGAATATCGCCGCCGTTACATTGCCTTTTATAGATTGTTTATATAACGATGCTGCGACATTTGCGTCAGCCTGTAATTTTCCCTTTTTTAGGGACTCCGAAAACTCCGGATATTCCAACTTCCATTTATTTAACGTAGATTCTGCTACATCGAAGAAATCCGCAATAGCTTTATCGGTAGAACCTAATAGGCAAAGTTTTACCGCACGCTCATTATATTCGGGAAGGTATCGCGTAGGACGACCGCCGGCATGCTTTGCCGGAATCGCTTTTTTGAGCGGTTTTTTGTTAGTTTTTTTCTTTGGTGGTATTTTCGTTGCCTTCGCCATCTAACATCACTTTTGCGAGGTCGAGGCAGCATTCTAATTCGCGTATTTCGGCTTTCAACTCAATATAGCGTTGTTTAACCGAACTTTTAGCGGTAGAATTCAGAGCATCTTCAATAGTTTG
>JAISWT010000152.1 GCA_031271005.1 Prevotellaceae bacterium
TAATTAAAAAACGACTGGGACACCCAAAATGGTGTCCCAAAAAATCATAATGCCTGATTATAAATGCTTTACAAAATAGACTCGCCGAATTTAATGAAAAGCGACGAAGTCAGGAAATATTGCGCTATTAGCCGGTTACGGCTTATATATCAATAGAAAAACGGCTTTAAGCAGGCATTTTTGTCCGTCAGGACATATACCGTTAATGTCCTACGGACAATTCGGGCAGATAAAAATGTTTGTTTCTATTGATATTTATGCCCTAACGGGCAAAAAAACTGCACTCTACTAACTACAAACTAAATAAAATAAAATTATTATTTCAGTGTCCGCTGACTTGCTTCCATTCCGCTTGTTTCAGATAATATTGAGTGGCTGCCTCGGTGTATTGGTCGCGGGCTTGCTGCAACAGGTTTTGGGCTTCAAGCAAATCGGACAGGTTTGTCAGACCTGCGTTGTAGTTGTTTTGGCTTATTTTCAAATTTTCTTCTACTGACAAAATGGATTTTTTTGCAAGTAAAAGCTGTTGGTATGCCTCATTCAATCCGTTTTGCACGCTTTGCATTTGCTGCAAAAGAAGTTCGATATTTTCCTTCTTAGCGTTTTCTGCTTGCTGTAATTCAATTTTTTTCCGCTTAATGGCGTGCGAGCCGCCCCACCAATCCGAAATCGGAACGGAAACGGTGGCAAACAACATTGAGAAGTTGTTTTTCATTCCGTTTTCTTTGTGCATATCAAAATTCATATAGTTGTAGCCTGCGCCAATAGCGATTGCCGGCAGGTTTTTACCCACTTCCATATCGTGCTGCAAATGTGCCGCTTCAACCGATTTGTCTAACAATTTGTATTCAGGACGGTTCTGTAAGCCCCCTAAATCCTTTTCAAGAGAGACTTTAATTGTGGGTATGGGGGCTTCAATTTCAAGTTTTTGAATATCGAAACTGTCAGCAGGTACGCCAATTTTCTGTCCCAAAGCCATTTTTATCATCTGCAATCCATTTTCGAGTTTCAATTTGCCGCTTTCCAATCGGTTCTGTTCGAGTTCTACGCGCAAGAGGTCGTTTTGGGTGGTCAGTCCCGCTTCAACGGCAACTTTTACGTCCAAAAGAATACGGGCAAGCACTGCATCTGAATTTTCAACCGTTTTCATTTTCTCCTGCAACGAAACGAGTTGCCAAAAATAGCGTTCCGTTTCGAGCAATATTTCGTTTTCGGTAATTTGTTTTTGTAATTGCCGCACTTCTACGCCCGTTTTGGCAAGACGATTGCCGTTGACAATTTGTCCGCCTGCGAAAACCGGCTGCGTTGCCTGTACTCCCGCAATCATTCCATTTTTCAGCATTTCGATTTTTTGCGGCTCACTATTATTTAATGCGGCAAGTGCGTTAGGGTCAATGGGTGCGCCCTGCTGCATTGCCCACATTATGGCGGGCGTAAATGCCTGCATCATCGGCTGCATCATTGCCGACATATCCATTTCCATTGTTATTAACGATTTGTTCGCTGCAAACCCCATTCCTGTAGCTTGCACGCTTGGAAAATAGTTCGCAAACGCCTCTTTTTTCTGTTGCTCGGCAATCTCAACCGATAATCCGGCATTTTTTACCTGTGTATTGTTTTTCAAGGCTAATTCTTTGCACTTTTCGAGTGTCAGAACTTCCTGCGAAAAAGCAGGATTTATTGTTATTGCTAACAAAATTATTGATAATGAGAAGCTTTTCATTTTGCAATCATAATAATTTAACTGACTGCGAAATTAGGGATTTTAATAGCGTTAAATTGGTAAAAAATAATGGTATATTGGTATAAAGTGCCGAAAAGACGAAATCCCTTTCAAATTTTTATTTGTGAGGGATTTTTTTGGGGAAATGGGATTTTTTAGATTGTGTAAATTGTGGAATCGCTGTGCATTAATATAGTTAAAACAATTCTTCCAAAATTCTCGGCAAATCCGTATCCAAATCGCCGCAATAATACTTGTGAGGAATACCTAATTGTTTCAATGCCAAACCAAACCGTTTGTAGCCGTCTTTATCCCGCAGAGCAACCCAAAACACATTCAATTCCTCTGCCTGATTTTTGTTTTGTTGCGACAACGTATCTGCAATGAAAACATCCGATTTTCTGGCAAATATTGCATCGGCACTTTCAGGGTTGCCTTTGCCCATCAATTTGACTTCGCACAAATATTCTTTGCCATTGTTGAGCAAGTAAAAATCAATTTCTCTATCAACTTTCTTACCTTTGTCTTTTACAAAATGTGCTGCATTGTAATTATTTTCAGGCACTTGATATAGTTTGCAAAGGGTAAGCATTAAATATTTTTCTGCACTTTTGCCCGCCGTACTCCATAAACCACCACGCAAGGCGGCGCGTTTTACAGCCAAAGTGTTGATAACGATTAAACTTTCGCTGACATTCAAATCCACTGAAACACCTTTCATCTTGATAGTCAAAGTCAGGTCAATTTCATTTTCCATCTCGACAAGCGCTTGAATACTTTGGCACAAAGATTCAAAATGTTCGTTAGCCGCCTCAATCACAATGTTTTTCGTAGCGGTATTGTACATATTGCTGATTGTCTTTTTGTTAAGACCTGAATTTATCGCAATATCATCGGCGGGCAAATTTTCGTTCAGAAATTCGCGTTTGTACCATTCAATGGTAATGTCTTTTGAATCTAATTTTGCCAATGCAATTTTTTTGAAAAAATCTACGGCAAATTGCAGAAATTCAGCATTAATCAAATTAACTATTTCAATACGATAGTCCTGTGATTTAACCACGCGGGTTACGATATTTTTAACTATCTGGTCCGTGAGTGTCATATTGTGAATTTTTAAATTCGTTTAATGTGAGAAATTTTGTTTTTCGGTCTTTAAATAGTTGGCTGTCTTTTTGTTTTGACTGCATATATTCAAAGTATTTTGGCTCTTGTTCTGTTAAGAAAAATAAACGGTCTAACGATTTTGCAGTTCGCCCGACTGTACCACTTCCTCCGAAGGGATCAAAAATTAAATCGCCCTTGTAGGAATAATATTGAATTACACGCTTGCAAAGTTCGACAGGAAAAATAGCAGAATGAACTTTATCAAAGCAGGGGTCAATTTTCCAAACATTGGTTGTTTCGTAGCCGTCTGCAACTTTGCTCGCCTCCACCGTATTATAATCGTAACTTCTTATATTCCAATCTAATAACTTTTCCGTTTGTTTGCGATAAACCATTAGATACTCGGTTACAGAATTTGGTTTGTAACCCAATGGTTTGCGGTGCTGCATAAATCCTCCAATACGATTTTTAACGCTCGCTTCGGGCTTTAACCACACAATATCGTCAATAAATTCCCATCCATTTTTCACTAAATAGGGGTGCAAATCGAAAGGAATGCCGTATCTTTTGCTTGAATGAGAACGACTCACTCGCGGAATTATGATAGGCGAAGTATTTACAATCAAAAATCTGCCCTCTTTCGTAATTCGGTGCGTTTCCTGAAAAACTCTGTCCAAAAATTCCAAATACGCCTGATAAGAGGGGTAAATAGAATAATCGCGGGCGTTATAATACGGCGGCGAAGTGAAAGTTAAATGCACACTTTCATCGGGAACAACCTTTAACGCCTCTAAAACATCTGCATTTACAACCACATTTTTCAAAAAATCATAAGTTTCGGCGTGAGGAAAAGTATCTTTTTTCGTTTTTTCTTTGGCAAAATATTCCTTATAAATCACAGTTCTAACCATTTCATTCTCGTGATTTACAAGCGGGCGCAAATGTTCTTCAACTTCTTTGTCGTTTTCAAAAACTAAAAGCCCACGAATTGCTTGACAAACAATTTTCGGGTCTTCGTCATTCAAAAAATCATACAAAATCGGCTTGTTGATACATTTCCTTTGTCGCCCTATTGACGATACAATTTCTCTGCGAACACTCGTATCGGTTTCGTGTCGATAAAGAGATAAAAGCGGTTTTGTATCTGATTTTCCGTTGAGTTTTCCAATATTTTTTACGGCATTTAGTCGAACTTGTGCGTGATTGTGGTTTAAAAGATTATACAGAAAATCGGCGTGAAAATCTGACGGCAACTGCCCCAAACTTTCAAGAATAAATACAACAGTACCCACATCTCGTTGGGCATTAACAAGGGCTTCAATATCGCCGTTGCCTCTGTGTTTCAATTCTGTAATATATTCTTTTGTAAGCATAAAAAACTTTTCTATTCAATCTGTAAAGTTACGATTTTTTTTTCTAACATTTTTATTTTTCTCCGAATTATTTTTCCTCTCCACCAACCAATACACCAACGGCAACACGGTAACAATAAAAATCATTGTGATAAGCGTACCAAAGAAAATAATGGTTGCCATAGGCGCCCACATCGGACTTTGGCTGATAATCATCGGCAGAACGCCCATCGCGGCAACGGCGGAAGTGAGGAAAATCGGGCGCATACGGCGTTTCCCACCGTCAAAAGCGGCTTGCCTGACACTTTCGCCTTTTTTAAAACGCAGATATTCAATATAATCAAA
>JAISWT010000212.1 GCA_031271005.1 Prevotellaceae bacterium
CGGGACAAGTTTTGTGCCCTTTGTGGTAAAGAAACTTTGACTTTTGGGACAACCCCATTCGGTCTCTTGCACACGGCAACTTTGAAAAACTTATAGCACCTCAAAAAAAGATTTAGCCATATTCCATATTCATATTTTTTAATATTGCTTGGGCGCGTTTGGAAAACTCGCGTTTTTCATGTATCTTTGCCACGAATTTTTTTAAAGAAAATTAAGATTCGCAATATAACTTTGACAATTGTTCCATAATTTTTTCCTGTATGGCATTTTGTAATGCCGCGCTGAAATGGCGTTTCTTCGTGCAGTGGAAATTTTTTTCGGGCGGGTAAAAATTGTATTGTGAGTGCAAACAGTTACTGCCTTGTGAAGCCATTAAAAACCCTCGTCTTTATTCTTGCAGTCATCGCTTTGTTGGCGGTAATATGCGTTATTTTTCCAAAAGATGGAGTTTTGGTTGGCGGAAAGCATTATTTTTTCCCCACTTTGGAAGATATTATGGTGCGCGAAAAGAGCGTTTCAGCTTCTGCCAGGATACAACTTTTGGAGAGTCAATTACAGATGCAGGCGGCGAAAGACTCTGCTCGCAATGATAGTTTGCTGTTTTTTGAGCAATTTTTTGAAACTCATCCTGCCGCCTTTTCGCTGCCCCAAACTCAGCCTCAGTTTTTCGATGCGCTTTTTGCCGAAATGGACAATTGCTGCTCCAACAACACCGCAGTGCATATTTTGCATTATGGCGATTCGCAAATAGAGGAGGACAGAATTTCGGGCGTTTTTCGTCAGCGCTTGCAGGAACGTTTTGGCGGCATTGGCGCAGGGCTGATGCCGGCGGTGCAACTGATTCCGTCTGCGGCTGTGGGGCAGTCCACAGGTGGAAACTTCGGTCGCTATGTGGTGTCGGGGATGCATAAAAACAGGGCGGCGCACAATCGCTATGGTGCGCTGGGGCAGGTAACGCAGGTAACCGGCAGCGCGACTGTTTCTTTTGCGGCAAATAACTACGGACGCACTTTTGAGAACACAAAACAATGGTCGCGTATGCGGGTTTTTCTGGGGCAACATTCAAAGAATTTTTCGGCTACGCTGACGGCAAAAAATCTCAAACAGAAGCAAACGGTTGAGAATCAGAGCAATAGAAATTCAGTTATGTTGTGGGATACCGACACATTAAAAAGAGTTTCGTTCACGTTTTCGGGCAGCGCCGAAGTTTTGGGAATTGCGCTCGAAAGCCCTTGTGGAGTGTTTGTAGATAATGTTCCTCTGCGCGGCAGCGCTGGGACGTTTTTTACGCAAATAGAAAAACAGTCTGTTGAATTTATGCTTAACGCAATGAATGTAAGATTGATAATTTTGCAATTTGGCGGAAACATGATGCCGCAGATAAATTCGCAAAAAGGCATTGATAAATATATGGAAACTTTTTCGGCGCAAATCAGATATTTGCAAACACTTTGTCCGCAGTCAAAAATTCTGGTCATCGGTCCTGCCGACATGTCGAAAAAAGTGCGTGGCAAACTGCAAACCTATCCCTTTTTGCCCGAACTTGTGGAGGCGATGAAAATCACTGCAAATCAGAGCGGTGCAGCATTTTGGAATATGTTTGCAGTGATGGGCGGCAGCGGCTCAATGATTGAATGGGTGCGAGAGAAGCCCACGCTTGCTGCCCCCGACTATATTCATTTTACACCGAGAGGGGCAAATAAAGCAGGCGAAATGCTGTACGAAGCAATGATGAAATATTATGATTTTTATAAATTTAATAATAATAATAAATAATAATGTAGAGTGAAAAAGTTATATTTTATATTATTTTTGGGCTGTTTGACAACAAATATTTTTTCGCAGCAAATTCCTTTGAATTTGTCGGAATTTCCTTTTATTGATTTATCTAAAAACAAACTCGAAATTTACAATAGTTCCATTTATTTTGAAAGATTTTACAATAAACTTGATACTTTTTTAATTGAAAATAAAGGAAAAATAAACATTTTGCATATTGGCGCTTCGCACGTTCAAGGCGGTTTTTTAACAAACCAAATTCGCAGGAATTTTGACCTGCTCAACGGCGATAACAAAACTTCGCGCGGCTTTATTTTTCCATATAAAGTGGCAAAAACCAACAATCCGAAAAATTTTGAGGTGTGTTTTACCGGCGAATGGACTTCGGAGCGCAACGTGGGTCGTTCCTGCTCAATGCCGTTGGGTTTGGCAGGCATTGCAGTAAGCACAAGCGATTCTGCCGCCTCTATTTCCATTAAACTGAACACCGACAGCGTGGAGCGCCGCCGAACTTTCACTAAACTTGTACTTATTGGGCAAACTGATGAACCTCAAACAGTTATACCTGTTATTTATACCAACGGCAAAGAATTTTTGCCCTGTTTTTTTGACGCAAAAACCAATGCCTATATTTACGAACTACACGAGTACGCCGACACTTTCAAACTCGCTTTTATGCGCAGCGACAGCAGCAAGCAGAGTTTTACCGTTTACGGATTTATTCCCGAAAACGACACGCAAGGCATTGTATATCACGAAGTTGGCGTCAATGGCGCGACAGTGTCGTCTTATTTGAACTGCGAAAATTTTGAACGCGAACTTGCGCTGATTAAACCTGATATGGTGATTTTTGGCATCGGAATAAACGACTGGGTAGGTAACAATATGACCGAGCGCGAATTTATTGCCAACTATATGCAACTGATAGAACGTATCAGAGGCGTTTCGCCCGACTGTGCGCTGGTTTTTATCACAAACAACGACTCTTTCAAAAAGATTCGCCTGCGCCGCCGCCGAACATCTTATGCTGTGAATACCAACGGATTGCACGCGCAAAACGCATTCCGCGAACTTGCACGACAAAACAACGGCGCTCTATGGGACCAGTTTGCAATTATGGGCGGCTTGCGCTCAATGAAGCAGTGGGAGAGGGCAGGGCTGGCGGCAAAAGATAAAATCCATTTCACAAAAAAAGGATACGAAATTTTGGGAAATTTGTTGTTTGAGGCAATGATTGAGCAACAATTAACAATTAGCAATTAGTAATTAGTAAGTAGCAATTAATTATAAATTAAGTGTTTTTAAATTTTTTAAAAGATATATTTGTATTCAATTCGGATTTTCCGCTGATATTCACCCAGTTTTATTTTTGGGCGTTTTTTGCTATTATATTTGCCGGATTTTCGTTGCTCAAAGATAAAATATTGATGCGCAACGCTTATCTGGCGTTCTTTTCGTTTTTGTTTTACTACAAAACGAGCGGACTTTTTATACTTATTCTGGTTTTTTCAACCTTGCTGAACATGCTCTATGGCGAGTTGATTTTTAATTCCAAAACTGAGGGAAAAAAGAAATTTCATCTTGCTATTGGGCTGGCTATCAATATTTTAGTTTTATGTTATTTTAAATACGCCTATTTTGTTACCAATATTTTAAATACTGTTTTAGACCTTAATTTGCGCGTTTTTGACATTTTTGCCTGGGCAGGCAACGAAATTACGGGCAGCACGCGGTTTGACATAAGCAAAATTTTGCTGCCTGTGGGGATTTCGTTTTATACTTTCCACAATATCAGTTACATAATGGATATTTTCAGGGGAAAAGTTGCACCTGTAAAAAACTTTTTCAACTACGCTTTTTATGTCAGTTTTTTTCCTCAACTTGTGGCAGGTCCCATTCTTCGCGCCAACGAATTTATTCCGCAAATTTATAAAAAATACTTCCTGTCCAGACGGCAATTTGGCATTGCTGTGTTTTGGATAATTAACGGGCTGGCAAAAAAAATTATCCTTTCCGATTATATTGCCGTAAATTTTGTGGACAGGGTTTTTGAAAATCCGCTGATGTTTTCGGGCTTTGAAAATTTTGCTGCCCTTTTTGGCTATTCGTTGCAGGTTTATGCTGATTTTAGCGGCTATACCGACATTGCTATCGGGGTGGCAATGCTGTTGGGATTTCATTTGCCGAAAAATTTCGACTCGCCTTACAAGGCTACAAATGCGCGTAATTTTTGGAAGCGCTGGCACATTTCGCTCTCGCGCTGGTTGCAGGATTACCTTTACATTCCGCTGGGCGGCAACCGCAACGCTACTTTTGGCACTTACGCCGTCATTATTTCTATCGCAGCAATTGCGGCGTTGCTTTCGGGCAGCCTGTGGATAGGGCTGGGAATAATTGCGCTTGTAGTAATTGTTTGGTTGGCAATACGTTATCTGCCTCAAAAGCGCAAAAAAATTGTTACAGACCTTAATATGATGAACACAATGCTGCTCGGAGGCTTGTGGCACGGCGCATCGTGGAATTTTATGATTTGGGGCGGACTGAACGGCTTGGGCATGCTGATTTACAAATTCTGGGAAAACAAAAATCTCAAATCAAAAACGCTAATCCTGCTGGCTGTTACGCTCATTTTTGAAATTTTATTTTTGAAATTCAAATTGCCGGTCTTAAAAATCGGCGTTGTATGGCTGGCTGTACTTTTTGCAGGAACTTTAATAAAATTTGTTTTCAATAAATATGTAAGAAATAATTGTCAATTGTCAAATATTAATTGTCAATTAAAATGGCTTGGCACAGCCTGGTCTGTGTTCCAAACTTTTGTGTTCATCACATTTACGCGCCTTTTTTTCCGCAGCGGCTCTAACCTGGACCCCGCCGAAGCCAACCGCGAAGCGTGGAAAACGGCGAAAAATATGGTCGCAAAAATTGGCGGCGACTGGGACTTTTCGCTCATTGGCACAATGATTTACGAATATCGCGCAGTGTTTGCGCTCTTTGTTTTGGGAATGATAATTCACTGGTTGCCGGAACATTTCAAACGCCGCTACCGGCTCTGGTTTGCTGCAATGCCACTATGGGCAATGGCAATTGTGTGCGTAATAGCAATTTTCATTATCTATCAGTTTATTTCGGCTGATTTACAAGCCTTTATTTATTTTCAATTCTAAAAAAAAATCAGCGACTTTCTCTCGATGGGGAAAGTCGCTGAAAAAATTAAGTCAGAATGGATTGTTTTTTTACTCTGCTCTGGTGAATACGAATACGTTGTTGCTAAAACTGCCTTGGTCTACATATATGGCGAAGGTAACGGTATAAGAGCCGTCGCACGAATTGTAACTTCCCCCTTTGGGTTCATAGGTGTAGTTGGTGTAGGGTAAACCCCATTCGCTCAAATCATCTGCCAGAACAACAGCGGGACCTGTTACAGCCCAAGTATTTGGGTTGATATTCAGTTCAATACGATTGCCGTTGCCGCTCAAACCTTCTGCTTGCGGATAACCGTTGATATAGATTTTATTCGGGTCATCTGCATCTGCTTCGAGCGTTACAGCGCCCGCAAAAGCCCAGTCTGCCGATTCCGCTTTGTAACTGCCCACCGTTAATGCGGGGTCTAAAGCACAGGCAACACTCACGGATATTGCTGCATGCAGAGAACGTGTTACAAGTCCATCAACATCTGTAATCACGGTTACATCAAAGGCATCTCCCAGATGTACATCGTTTTCGGTCAATCCGAGAGCAGACATTGTTTCGGTTGCCGAAACGGTAACATTGGAGGGAATAGCAACATCTTTCAATTTTGCTTTTTTTCCTTTGAATCCAACTTCAATCCACGAGGCATCTACTGTTTGTCCTTCGGGCAGCGAAACGCGGAAATTTATTTTACTGTTTTGAAAATCGTCTGTAAAAAATCCGGGCGACAGTTCGCTCACTACCGGCGTTGCGCCTGCACCGCGCTGCTGGACAAGGTCTTCATTTGTATTTTTGCAACCCGACAAAATAAGTGCGGTTGCCATTGCTATTGTTAAAAAAATCTTTTTATTCATATTAATATAAAATTTTTAAAAGTGAATAAATTAGCGGCTTCCGCCTGCCCACCAAACGTTTTCGGTATAAACATAACTGCCGTCGCCGTAGGCTGTTTCAACATTAACATTAGTGGTTACATCGTCAGCGCCATAAGTGTATCTCAATGGGAAATTTTTGGTGTTTGCCAACGGAATGTAACTGCCTTCGCCCATTGCTTTCAGTCTGCGAATATCGTTGTATGTTTCTACAGATTCTATTTCATACAGTCCGAGATATTTTTGCAGCATAACTTCCTTGATTGCCTCTGCCTGACTTATCATTCTCGGTTCTATATTGCTTGCGTAATATGCTTCTGCAATGTCAGAAGTCAGTTCAACTCTTGCGAATGTTGCAACCACAGCATTTTTCAGATGAGTTTTTACATTGTCCAAATCTCCTTTGCGGGCGTATGCTTCTGCTTTAAGAAATTCGAGTTCGTGGTAACTCATCAAATAAATCGGGGCTGTAGGGCTTGTTATTGCGGAAATCCCGTAGTAACCCTGCTTTTGTTGCGGTGTGCCGTTGGGCGCAAAAATCAAATCGCCTGTACCCGGATATGCCGTAAAATACACTGCGTCTCGCGGGTCGTTGCGTGCCACAAGTTTATCGTGCAAACTTTGGCTTGCGCCAAAATAATCTCTGTCCGTAAAAAATAAATAGAACGGATTTTTGATTGTTGAACATTTAAAAAATGCCTCTTCACTTGCGTTAGCAAAAGAATTATCAGCCGCAGCAATCACTGCGTCATAGTTGGGTTTTACTTTTGACAAACGCATTGCATAGCGTGCCTGCAATCCGTAAGCAAATTTGAGCCATTTTGTTGCACTGCCACCATATATGGGGTCTTGCGTCCCAATGGCAGGCACAATAGTTTCTTTTTTCAGATTGCTGATGGCATCTGTGAGCAGTTGGTTTACTGCCACATAAATTTCTTCCTGTTTGTCCAGTTTTGGAGTCCATACTTCGCCCGGCTGCAAAGCTTCGGTCCATGGCACGTCTCCAAATAAATCTGTCAGTATGGCAAGGTTGTAGGCAGATAAAACCTGCGCCATGCCCAGAACTGTTGTGTTTGCCTCTTCGTCGCCACCGGGCGAGCATTTTCTTATTATCTCGCGCAGGTTTAGCAGGTTGGAATATGCCGTACCCCAATAATTGTTGTAGGTAGTTGAACTGGTGGGTTCGCTTACCCTGATTTCGGCATTATACAACTGATTATAAACTCCAACATTGTATTCTACATACGCCGAGGCGTAGAACGCAAAGTCGGCGCCTGTAACAAGGAAAGATGTACTATTAATCACATCTGTAATTATAAGGCGTGCTGCTACATCGGTGGAGTGATTCTTGTCTTCATTTATTTTTTGCATCGTATCCTCTGAACAGGAAAATAATGCAAACGAAAATATTGCTATTATAAATAAATTTATTCTTTTCATATTCTTTAACTATTAAAAATTGATATTAAGATTCAAACCATAACTTCTTGTTTGAGGTAAAGAAAAACGTTCAAAACCTCCCATCATATTATTATTTCCCTGCGAACTTTCGGGGTCTGCATTAGGCAGTTCTGTCCACAGGAGAATATTGCGGGCAAAGACCGATAATTCAATATCTATTTTAGGGATAAGGCGTTTTGGCAATGCATATTTTAAGGATATTTCTCTAAGTTTAATAAAAGAATTTCCATAAATAAATGCTTCGTCAATATTTCCGAGTACATCTGAATACAGAGTTTGATATGCACTGAGGTCTTCCGGTCCGCCGCGCACAATGTCGTTAGGCGTTCCGTCTGCCTTGTATCCTTTGAAAATAAAGGTAGAGGTTCTGTCTTCCGTTCTTGCAGATACGCCATACGTATCCATAAGCCCGTTCATTCCCGAATACATTTGTCCGCCCTGTTTCCATTCAAATACGGCATTTAATGCTAAGGCTTTATAAGTCAGCGTTGTGCCACCGCCGATTATAAAGTCGGGGGTAATTTTTCCTATCACTGCCGGTTCGCCGCTCATAGGCATACCATACGACAAACTGTTTGGGTCTTCATTAACCAAAATTCTGCCTTGTGAATCTCTTTTGAAGGAGACGCCGTAAACTACAGGATATGAATAACCAATACCTGCACGTACTTGCGGGGTAACAAATCCGCCAAGCATAATTGATTCAACGCCTTCGCGCAAAGATACAACCTCGTTATTCAGATATGTATAGTTCAAATTAATATCCCATCTGAAATCCCTTGTTTCTACAGGTACTAAATTCAAAACCAGTTCGTGCGTAGATGTTTTTATCTGTCCGCCGTTTGTTATCAAACTCTGCGAGCCGGTAGAAGCCGGCAGTGGTACCTCAAATATTTGATCTACGGTGTTCTGGTCAGCATAAGTATAGTCAATACCAATTCTGTTGTGCAAGAAATTAAGCGTCAGACCCAATTCCCACGATTTTGTGTTTTGCGGTTTCAAATTTGGGTCATATTTAATTAGATATTGAACATAAGAATTTACGCCATCAACAGGATACATAATAGGTTCGCCTGCCCAAAAACCGCCACCGTATTCAGGGCGATAATAGTAATTTGCCCGCCATTGTGCGGCTTGTCCTACTTCGGCGTACGACGCCCTGACTTTACCGAAACTTAACCATTGAGCGTTATCTTTAAGCAATTCGGAGAATATGAACCCGAATGAAACGGAAGGATAAAAGAACGAACGGTTGTGTGGCGGCATTATTGAAACAATATCTTCGCGTCCTGTTGCGTTCAAATACAGCATATCTTTGTATGAAAGTCCCAAACTTCCGAAAAATCCGACAGTGCGGTCTTTGTATTGTCCTTCGTTTGCAGTTACCGTATTGGCATTACTGATATGATTCCAGCCTCCGAAGTTGAAATCTTCGCCATAAATGTTGTAAGTTTTACTGTGAGTGTCTTTCAGTTCATTCCCGGCAAGTAAATTAAACTTCAAATCGTCGGTTATGTCCCAGTCCCAAATGGCTGTAAGCAATGAATTGTAGTTTAATTTTGTTATACCATAATTTTCAATGGTTCCGGTACCTCCCTTATGTCCGTAGCCGAAAATATCCTGTAAATGAGTGGTATAAGCATCTGTACCTAACTGATATTTTACAGTCAGTTTATGGTTCTCTGCCAGTTGAGCGAGGTACTGAATCCACGTATTCCCGTAAAAACGATTTGTTTTTTCGTTAAAAGTATTATTATCGGGCACCCAGTATGGATTATCAAATGTCAGTGAGCGATAATATATTTGGGAATACGGGTCGCCGGGCACATGCACAGGCATACCTTTCAAGTTGTAACTGCTTGGCGCACCCATAACTCCCGCTAAGGATCCATCATTTGCACCCGACAGTTTATCAATATTTGCAGTTGAAAAATTTCCCGAAAAACCTGCGGTAAAATATTTATTTAATTTTCTGTCGCCGTTTGCCTTGACGTTCCACCGTTGCATTCCGGTATTGAGCGCTATTCCTTCCTGATTTGCATACGAAATCCCTAATGCAAAATGTCCGGATTCTTCGGCGCGACTAACAAGCAAAGAAGTGGTGGAATTTAAACCTGTGCGGAAATAGTCGTTCCAGTTGTCGTACACGCCCGGTTTAACCCAGGTGTCTGCTTCGTCAAAGCCGCCTAAAATCAATTGAGGAACTTGATACATTCCATCATGTCCTTTTCCGTTGCCTCCATACTTGAGGTCGTTGGGCAAGTCTTCTATTTTCGGACCCCACGCCATCGAAGAGTTGTAAACATACGCTCCTCCTGAACCCTGCGCCCATGTTGTTTGGTAGTCAGGGTGGCGCGAAACCACATCAAAACTTGTACTTTGCGACAAACTCACATTCGTTTTGCCGAGCGTTTTCCCTTTACCGCTTTTTGTAGTGATGATAAAAACCCCATTGGAAGCAGTCATGCCATAAAGCGCCGCGGCTGCCTGTCCGCGTAAGACATTGATTGATTCAATATCGCTCGGGTCAATGTCAATGCTACGACTGGCAATATCAGAACCTGTTACGCTGTATTCGGTTGAATAGTCGGGGTTACTTGATATAGGCAAGCCATCTATCACATAAAGCGGCGTGTTGTCTCCTTGAAAAGAACGCGACCCACGAATAACTATCTGCGAAGACGCGCCCGGCATACCGCTTGAGGTTTTCATATCAACTCCCACTATCTTACCCTGTAAACTTTTTGTCAAATCGGAATTGCCTGTAAGTTGCAATTTCTCCGATTTGACTTCCTGCGTAGCATAACCAAGAGTTTTTTTCTCTCGACTAATTCCGAAGGCAGTTACTACCACCTCGTCCAGTACCTCCTCGTCTGATTGCAGCCGCACAATCACACCATTGCTTGCGGCTACTTCCTGACTGACGTACCCGATGCTCGAAATGAGCAACGTTGTACCTTGCGGCGCCGAAATAGAGAAATTCCCGGTGGCATCTGTCAATGTAGCGTTTGAAGTTCCTTTCTGCGTTACGGTAGCGCCCACAATCGGCTCGCCGTTTGCATCTTCAAGAACCTGTCCGCTTACCTGTCGGGATTGCCCTTGTGCAATCCCGATGCTTGTTGCTAACGCAACAAGCAAAAACATTAGTTTCTTCCTCATAAACTTTCTTTTTACTTGTTAAACATTAATTTATACTATTTTTTTGAAACTTAAATTTTTTTCTTATA
>JAISWT010000222.1 GCA_031271005.1 Prevotellaceae bacterium
TTAAAATATTCTCTACAATAAAATCCCCGGCGGGGTTGGTAGTCTCTAAAATCGCAACTCTTCAAAGCCTGCTTTTGATTACACCAATACGACATATCTTTTTGCCATTGCGGAACAACCTGATTTGTCGTAAAATCCCTATACGGCTGCGCGAATGGATCTATACCCGCTTTCCTGCACGTTTCAATTCGTGAAAGGCTATCCGCAATATCATCGTTTAACAGGACGTAACAAAATATCCTGTTCGGTTTTACTCCGTAAAAGTCAAGGGCTTCCACCGCGTTAAGCAAGGCAGGGATTGACTGCTTGCTGTCGCACGAAAAACGAATAGACCTAATCCATTTGATTTTAGACAGCATTTTTGCAACATCGCCGGTTACAAGCCTTGCATCTAAACCTTGATTAAAATCGACCTTACAGCCGATTTTTGCTATTCTTTCCAACTGATACAAGCCGTAAGCACAGGCAAGGATATTGTTGTCCATTAGGATTGCGTTCTCGCGTCCCTGCAAAACAACTTCAATGTCCATGTATGCTTTTATTGCTCCCTCCTTTGCCGGAACTACGCACCATTTGCAATTACGGATGCACCCGCGTGTCAGGAATCCGTAAGCGGTTTTGCCGTCGAGATTTTGATAAATCGAATAATCCGGTTGCAGCGCGTCAATATCCGGGTGTAGCCTTTTGCGAATGCTGTAGCCCGTTCCGCCTCGTTCTATTTCATCGGCTTGGATAACAGTTGTTACGTCGGGCGTGAAGGTGAACACTTTTGAAATATATACTTTGTCGTACTTCTCAAAGTAATTCACCCACTCGACCGTGTCGCCCTGCTGTTTGTGATACGCTGCAATTTTCATTAGCGCAAGGTTTGGGAAATTATGCCCGTCGGCTGCTATCAATCCGATTTTCATCAGTGCCATTTGTTCCAATTATCAAGTAAATACGCTCCGAAATCATCAAACAGTTCTATTGCCGTTTTATCTTCGCCAAGCGGAATATTTTCAATCCAATCTTCCATCATTGATTGCATGTAGCTTGTTATCTCATATATCTCATCATTTGAGAGACATTTTTTTTCTTTTTTCATTGCTTACGTTTTTGTTGGTTTAACCATTGTTGAAAATACCAAAGTTGCCCGCATCCGCCCCCGATGTCGTCTTGCCCTGCCGGATTGAAAACCCGTATAGAGTAGCCTGCGTTTGTCATTCGATTGGCAAAATCTTGTATTAGGTCTATTTGCTTTTCTATCTCGTTTTTCATCGAGTTGTCTTTTTCGCAAATGACGGATAAAGTACATTCCCAAATGTTGGGATTGAAGTTATCCAAAAGTTCGGTTATGTTTTGTTGGGAGGAGTTACCGGAATGAACGCAATAATTAAAAAATGGCTTTCTTCCTGTGCTTTCCGCCCATTTTTCCCCTAAATATCCAATACTTTGTAATGATGTTGTTGATGTGGGAATTAACCGGGCTCGTGATTCGTCATTTGATTCGTGGACAGAGAATTGAATACCTACCTGTTTATGTTGAATACTCAATGTTATGAATTTATCGAAATTCCAAAATATTTGCCCAAGCGGGCCGGAAGTGCTTACTAATAATTGGGCGTTTGGGTATTTGCCGGATAAAATAATAATGGCTTCTTCCATCGCTTTGTAATTCAAAAACGGTTCGCCCATTGACATGAACATTATTTGAAATTTCCGTATTTCTTCGGTCGGGCAATCAATATACTTTAATACTGTATCGACCTGTTCCACAATTTCGGTGGCGGTCAGGTTGCGAATAAAGAATTTTCCAGTACCGCAAAATGTACAACCGACAGGGCATCCGCATTGCGTTGAGCAACATATTACCGTGCGTTCCCTATATGAATTGTAGCGGTATAATACGGCTTCAACGGCTATTGCTTTATCCGTATCCGTACTTTCTTTCTCAAATACGAATTTTGATACGTTTGTATCGGTGCTTTTAAAAATTTGATGCTTCATTGTTTTTTTTTAAAAATTTCAATATTAATGATTTCCCCTTGCCTGTCCAACTCAATAAAGACAGGTAAAGAACCGATTTTTTGTTCGAACAGTTTTTTCCATTCTTTAAAGTCAAAAACTATTTGCCCAAAGCAAATATTCTGCAGCAAATATTCACATAATTGTTGTTTACTGGGATTTCTCCCATAATCAATAAAATAGACAACATATTTTGCCATTATTTTACAAAATGCTAAACCGCTATATCTGTTGGAATCAACTTTCAATATTGCAGCCATGCGACGTTTGTCCGAAAAGCGTTTTGAAATCAAATTTCCCTGCTGTTGTTGCGCCCGCTCTGCGTGTATCTCTTTCCATGTGACAGGTACACGTTCGCAATGAGTCCAACCATGAAATATTTTGTAATAGGCTACTTCGGCAGGTATCTCCTTTTGCCAGAAAAATTCTGCCGCACCGCGCGGCATTGTGGTATATGGCGCTGATAGCATAATTATTTATCTTTAAAAATGTTATAACTCCTATCAACACAGCTTTCCGGCAAATCTTCACGAAGGATGCCTGCTGCTTTCAGCAGGCTGTCTTTGAAGTAGACAGGTTTATTGCTTCCCGAAGTCCAACGTATAAAATCTAATAAATCTTTGGGGTTGTATTTTTTGCCGCTTTCAATCCCAACCTTATACATGTCGCAAAAAT
>JAISWT010000042.1 GCA_031271005.1 Prevotellaceae bacterium
TACGCATTTGATACGCCTGAAAATACGGGACTGCCAAACTCAAATTATCAAAGCGTAAAATACGGAGACGGAAATACCGTTTATGTGCCTTACAAAGCGGTTGTGAACGGGCAAACGGATAATCTGAAAGCATTAATCCAAGGTAAAGAAACGCAAGTGTTTTTAAGGTACTTTTTTGTTTCAATAAAACCTTGATAAAGTTTTGATTTATTAACAATTTGGTATGATATTTGCAATATAAGAAAATCAATAAAAGACAGAATCATTCCAAAATTTCAACCTTATTCTATGAAACGAACACGATTAACAAAACACACAAGGTTATGATTATGTTGTCGTGTGAGTTCCATCTGACCTTAAAAAATAAAATATAAACAGATGAAATACGGCAGATTATTGTTTGGGGCGTTAATATTTTTGGCTGTTTTTTCCTGTGCAAAGGAAGAGACAATTCCTGTTGCAGCCGATTTTGAGATTAAGGTTGTAAATGATGATTATTCAGCGCCTGTGCAGGTTGAGATTACCAACAAAACCACAGGCGCAGATACTTTTCAATGGACTTTTGAGGGCGCAACAAAAACGTCTTCTTCGGAACAAAACCCGGAAACACGGCTGTATTTGAATAAGGGCGTATTCAAAATTTCTCTCACGGCAAGCAATAAAGACGGCTCTACAGGCACAAAAACTATTGAAATACAGATAGATGCGGCAATGAGAGTTGATATTCAATGGGAAATGCTGGGTAGCGACATATCGCCTGTTACCTTGCAAATGCTCAACACCTCGCTTGGAGCAACCTCTTGGCAGTGGGAATTTGAGGGCGGCGAGCCGGCAACTTCAACCGATCCTGTTCCGCAAGCGCGGTTTAGCAACGCGGGCGAACACGCTGTAAAACTGACCATTACCAACGGACGAGAGACTTATTCAGATACAAAAACCGTAACCGTGCAGCCCGCGATGACTGCGGACTTCAACTGGTTGGTGGATGCGATAGACAATGATTATCAAGCGCCTGTAACGTTGCATTTGCAAAATCTTTCAACAAACGCTTTTTCGTATCAATGGACAGTTCAGGGCGCAACACCCGCTGCAAGCGCGGAGGAAAACCCCGATATTGTGTTTCAAAACACAGGAAATTACACCATAATATTTACAGCAACCAACGATAAAGAAAGCAAAACCGTAGAGAAACAGGTTTTGATAAATGAAGATAAAAATCTATTGACATTCAACGATATACAGTTAGGAATTAATACGGCGCAAAGAACGGTAGGCTGTTATTTTTCTTCCGTTTTAGCAAAAGTTATCAAAAGCAATGAAGTTACCTTAGAGAACGCACCGTTAATTGATTTTGCGTATTTTGGATTGAATGACAATTTTACATTCAATCAGTTTCTTTCGCCGGACGAGGTGCAAACCACCGCTTTTACGACTATTGAGGGGGCAATTCACACAATAATTGTCAATTCGCAGGAAATTGCAGGGATGCAAATGACCGCCGCGCAGTTTGATGTTATTGATAACGGTAATGATTTTAACAATATCACCCTTACCGAAAGCGATGCAGGCAAATCGCCTTTTGATAATACAATTTTGCCTCGCGTGATATTGCTGCAAACAGCAGACGGGCGCAAGGGAGCAGTTAAAATCACAGCATTTATTTCGGCAGAAAAAGCATCGTATATTGTTGCAGATGTCAAAATGCAGAAAACCCCATAACAGAAACAGATAATTAACTATTAATAAAGCAATTATATTACAAAATCTTTTACCTATGAATAAAAGACCGCTAAAAACTTTTTCACTCATCTGTTTGTTGAGCGTTTTTTGTGTTCCCTGTTCCAATGGACAAGACATTGATTTGGAAAATATTGGCGGACAAGTAAAAGAAGTATTAAAGAAAAACCCGTTCAAAATAAGCGGAGGACTATCGGCAAGCGGTATTTATTACAATTCAAACCTTCAAAACAACCGAGAGCCTTTTACTTATTTTTTAAACGGAAATGTGAATATCGGTATTTATAACTGGGCAATTCCTGTTTCGTATACATTTACCAATCAGGGTTCAACGTTGGGTTATCAACTTCCATACAAATTCAATCGTTTGAGTATCAACCCTAAGTACAAATGGGTTCAGGCGCATATTGGCGATGTAAATATGTCGTTTTCGCCGTATATTTTCAGTGGAATGCCCTTTACTGGCGCAGGCGTGGAATTAACGCCAAATATTCCGTTGAAAGTGGCGGTTTTTGGCGGGCAATTCAGCAAAGCAATAAATGACGATGAAGACCCGCGTACAATGCCTGCCTTTTTGCGTTGGGGTTATGGCGCACAAATTCGGTGGGAAAAGCAACGGTACAAACTCGGAATTACAGGATTTTATGCAAAAGACAACCTGAATTCTCTCGACAGCATTCCATATTCCAAACAAATTTTTCCGCAGGAAAATATGACGTTTTTATTTAATGCTAATATAATGATTTTGAAAAACTTGGAACTGTTTGGCGAATATTCCCGCACAGGTATTACCGACGATTTGACGGCAATAGAGACACAAAAAAGCAAAGACCCAATGGCTTGGTTTTTGAAAGAAAACACAAGTACACAATATTATCAGGCGTACAATGCCGGCATCAACTATTCCTTTGGTATCGGTCAGGCGGGCATCCGCTACGAGCGTATCGACCCCAACTACCGCACACTCGGAGCATATTATTTCAACAGCGATTTTGAAAATATGACGTTAAATTTGAATTTCAATTTACTTTCGGGCAAACTTACCTTTGGCGGCAACATCGGCAGACAGCGCGACAATTTAAAAGCGGACAATGAAAAGCAAACAGAACGATGGGTTGCCTCAGCAAATTTATCTTGGCAAATATCGGAAAGGTTAAACATTGCCGGTAACTATTCAAATTTCACTTCTTTTACAAACAATCGGCTCAATCAGTTTGACAAAATAAATCAAAACCCGCTTGAAACTCCGCAACCGCTTGATTCTATCACATACAGACAAATTTCGCAAAATGCAAGCGCAAATATTCAGTTGGTTTTGTCGCAAAACGAATCGCTTTCCCAGAACCTGTTGTTGAACTATTCATTAAGCGATATGGTAAATCGCGAGAACGACATTGTGCGCAAAGGCGGCTTGTCGCGGTTTCATAATTCAAGCATTAGCCACAGCATTGAATTTAAAAAGATAAAATTAAAGGCAACAACTTCGGTCAATTATACAAACTCTTATGCTGCCTCACAAAAAATGTACATCTGGGGACCTTCGCTAAATGTTACTCAAACATTATTAAAAGATAAAATGAATCTTTCACTTGGCGGGTCATATAATCGAAGCACAAATCCGACCGCACAAACCGATGTAACCAACTTGCGGCTCGGCGCTAATTATTCGCCTTGGAAACGCCACAGTTTCAACCTGTCGGCTGTGCAAATGTTCAAAAAAAGTACGCAGGGCAATATTCCCGAACAGCGCGAACTGAATGTGCAGTTAGGCTATGCGTTCAGTTTTTAGCATTAGGAGTCCCCATTAACTTAACAGTTTAGAATATTTTATATTGTAAATTTAGGAGTTCCCCAATGCCATTCAAATACAGCACAGGTCATTCTCCCGCTTTGGCGGGACAATCTTTGCGTTCCTTGCGTAATTCTCCCGCTTTGGCGGGACAAGTCTTGCGCTCTTTGCGGTAAAATAATTTTCGCCGCAAAGGGCGCTAAGTTTTTTTTATTCGTAAAAAACTCCCGCTTTGGCGGGACAAGTTCCGTGTCTCTCTGTGTAATAGTTAATACTGAAAAAAAATCCGCATTAATCAGTGGCAAATAAAAAATTCGCGAACTGGAAATCAGCGTTAGATAAATTCTTTGTATTTCACTAAACTCTAAACTCTAATAACTAATAACTATTGAAACCTTTTAAAAGAAAGTTCAACATACCTAACATGTCTAACATGCTACCTGTTTAGTATTTGATTATCAGGGATTTACAGGGTGCAAATTTTCCTAATATAACATCAATTTTTCACACTATCAGATACTGCATGTTGAACGTTTGTATTGACAAAAGTAAAACTTTGATTTACCTTTGTCGCCGCTCAAAACAGCGATTAATGATTAGTGAATAACGAACAGTCAATAATACGGAGAACAATCTTTACTCTAAAAAAAGATGTACCAAACATTCAACACATATTTATATAATGCGCAGGCAACGCTCATAGCAGCCGCAACCGCTTTGTGCATCTGTAATTTTAGGAATTTTTATAGATTTTTAATGTTTGATGTATTGTATATGCCGAAAAATTTCTTACACACACACACACACACACACACACACACACACACACACACACATTTCCACAACTAAAAACCCGCCCGCACCACTTCAGTTGTTGAAAAAGTGCAAAAGTAAGTATTTTTTCATATTA
>JAISWT010000072.1 GCA_031271005.1 Prevotellaceae bacterium
AACTCCTAAAAACTGCTTATTTGTCGTTGGACTTCATTTTCAAAATGCTCATTTACATTAGTAAACTGCGCTTTTGAAAACTTGTCCGCCTAAAATAATCTAGTTTTTAGGAGTTCCCATAAACTGTAACAGTTTCCCGGAGTCCCGTTAGGGACATCGGAAAAACCGTTATATCTTTTTTATTTCGCATTCCTAAAGCAGTTTATCAGCCCAATATCTTGATATTTTTGATTTAATTCATAAAGCATTTTGCGTTCCGGAGAATACAAAAAACAGAATAATTTGTATTCTTGAAAATACAAAAAATGGGATAATTTGTATTTTATAAAAAACATTTCGTATCTTTGCAAAAATTTTCAAAGATATGAAGCAGTTATTTTCAGCGTTTTATCGCAAATCAGAAGAAACAGATATGCGTTTTGAGCGCTATCTTAAAAATCAGGTGGACTGGAGCAACCGTTTGATTGCCATTACAGGCGCACGAGGAACGGGAAAAACGACCATGCTTTTGCAGCACATAAAAGAGCAATTCGGCAATAACCCCGAAGATGTGTTGTATGCCGGTTTAGATAATATTTATTTCAGTAGCAACAACTTATATTCGCTTGCAGATGATTTTTATTCGCTTGGCGGAAAGGAACTTTATCTTGACGAAGTACACAAGTATCCCACTTGGTCACAGGAAATAAAAAATATTTACGATGATTTTCCTAAACTGAAAATAGTTTTTACAGGCTCGTCAATGTTGCAAATTTTCAAGTCGGATGCCGACTTGAGCCGTCGTGTGAGGCATTTTCAGTTATTTGGCTTGTCGTTCAGAGAATTTTTAATTTTCGAGGGATTACTCCAAAAGTCGCAAACTCCGTTTTCGCTCGAAGAGATTCTCGAAAATCACGTTTCTATTGCCCAAAAACTGATAAGAGAAATTACCCCTTTGCCCGCTTTTTATAAATACCTACAGTACGGATACTATCCTTATTATCAGGAAGATATTGCAGGTTACGGCGAGCGTGTTTTGCAAACATTCAATACCGTAATGGAAAGCGATTTGCCTAATGTGGAAAGTATTGATTTTTATTCAATTAACCGAATTAAAAAGTTGTTTTACATACTGTCGGAAATGGTTCCTTTCACGCCTAATATTTCACAGTTAAGCCAAATGGTTGATGTAACTCGCGCAAGTTTAATGAATTATTTGCAACTTCTCGAAAAATCTCACAGCGTTTTGTTACTCAAACAGAAATCAACGGGAATACGGCAAATGGTTAAGCCCGAAAAAATTTACCTGCAAAATACCAATTACAATTATGCTCTTTCGGCAGAGAATCCTGAAATTGGCAATTTGCGCGAAACTTTTTTCTTCAATCAAATGCAACAAAATCATAAAGTTACGTACACAGAGCAAACAGATTTTTGTGTTGACGATAAATATTATTTTGAAATTGGCGCTAAAAACAAAACAGCAAAGCAAATCAAAAATTTAGACAATACTTATCTTGCCCTTGATGGCTTAACAACAGGTTTCAGAAACGAAATCCCGCTTTGGATATTTGGATTTTTATATTAATGCGAATCATGAGTTAAACCAACAATTCGCAGAATTTGGGTTTTAATTATTGATTTTTAGTAATTTTACAGTGCAAAAAAAATATCAATAAAATGTTATTTTTATTTAAAAATCGGCATATAACATTTTTTGTGCAGATTGTCTGTAAATAATTGACTGTAAATAATTTATAAAATAAAATTCTTTCAAAAACACCTTGTAACCATGTATTTTTCCACAGTAAATTTTGGAATCCGTTTAGTTGCATTTGCGCGTAAATTGAAAATTTAATGCTAACTTTGCATAATAATATACTTGACCTTAAATCTTAATAAAAATACGAATGTCAAACAACCGAAAAATGATGTTCCCAAATGTTTCTGACGCAGACTGGAACGATTGGCATTGGCAAGTGCGCAATCGGGTTGAAACATTGGAGCAGTTGAAAAGATACCTCGCACTCACCAGAGACGAAGAGGACGGCATCAGCAGATCGCTAAAGACCTTGCGGATGGCTGTTACGCCCTATTATCTCACTTTGATTGATGCCGAGAACCCGCACTGTCCTGTGCGCAGGCAGGCTATCCCCACTGTGGCAGAAACACACAACACGGCTTCCGACTTGCTTGACCCTCTGCACGAAGACGCCGACTCGCCCGCACCCGGACTGACACACAGGTACCCCGACCGAGTGCTTTTCCTTATCACAGATATGTGTTCGATGTATTGCAGACATTGCACGCGCCGCCGTTTTGCAGGACACAAAGATGCGGCATACGAAAGCAACAATATTGAAAAGTGCATAGAATATATTGAAAAGACACCGCAGGTGCGCGATGTGCTGCTTTCGGGCGGCGATGCGCTAATGATTTCTGACGAAAAACTGGAATATATTCTAAAACGACTGCGACAAATACCTCACGTAGAAATAATCAGGATAGGAACGCGCACGCCGGTGGTGTGTCCGCAGCGCATTACCGACAATCTTGTAAATATGCTCAAAAAATACCATCCAATATGGGTAAACACGCATTTTAATCACAGTCAGGAGATTACCCCCGAATCAACTGCCGCCTGCGAGCGAATGGCAGATGCAGGCATTCCGCTCGGAAACCAAAGCGTGTTGCTGCGCGGGGTAAACGATAGCGTTAATGTTATGAAAAATCTTGTACATCAATTAGTTAAAATCCGTGTGCGCCCATATTACATATACCAGTGCGACCTTTCGATGGGGTTGGAACATTTCCGCACGCCGGTTTCAAAAGGGATAGAAATTATAGAAAATTTGCGCGGACACACATCGGGTTATTGCGTGCCGACTTTTGTGGTTGATGCGCCCGGCGGCGGTGGCAAAATTCCTGTGATGCCAACGTATTTGATTTCGCAAAGCCCGGAAAAAGTTATTTTGAGAAATTATGAAGGCGTTATTACTGCCTACACTCAACCGCTTGGATACAAGGAAATTAACTGTGATACATCCACCGACATTGACGGTGTAGCGGCTCTGCTTGACGGCAAACAACTATCCATTGAGCCAAAAGATTTGAAACGAAGCAAAAGAAGCAAACACTAAACGCAAATTCCGCGTCAGGCAATCTATAATAATTACCCTGTTCGGTTATCAGTTATCAGAATTTTAACTGCTCTTTCTTGGCATCTCTTTTTTTATAATTGTGTGTAAATTGTATGTAAAAATCGCTTGTAACGCATTAAAATACAAGTACTTGCAAAAATATTCCTTCTGTAGCACAAAAATAAATGCGTATTTTTAAAATTGCAAAATGCCGATAATTTATTGATTATCAGCATCTTATAAATGATTTTGTCGGGATGACAGGATTTGAACCTGCGACAACATGTCCCCCAGACATGGACTCTACCGGGCTGAGCTACATCCCGCTGTCACGGTTTTTTCGGGCTGCAAAGATACGGTTTTTTTTTAAAACTGCAAAATTAATTTTGACATTACAATTTTTCGGTAAAAAAAACGTTATTTTTGTGAAATTTTATTTCCCTAAAAAAAATGAAAAATTCCATCATTATAATATCAGTTTTAGCGGCTATTGTAGCGCTTGTGGCGTGCCAAAGGGAAGATTTTAGCACAAATCCTGATTTGAAACTGCAATTTTCGACCGACACTGTTTCATTCGATACGGTTTTTACAACCATCGGAGCAACTACTCATATTTTAAAAGTTTATAATCGCAATGATAAACCCCTGAAAATCAGTAGAATACATCTTGAAAACGGTGCAAATTCTTTCTTCAAAATAAATGTTGACGGCACGGGCGCGGCAAATCAGCAATTCGCTGATGTTGAGATACTTGCGCACGACAGCATTTTCATTTTCCTCACCGTTAAAATTGACCCTGCAAATCAGAATAATCCGATTTTGATTGACGATAAAGTTATTTTTTCGTACAACAACAACACACAAAGCGTTGTGTTAGAGGCGATTGGACAGGATGTGGAATTGCTGCGAAATTTTGTGGTTGCACGCGATACGACTTTCAGCGCAGATAAGCCCTACCTGATTTACGACACGCTTTACATTGAGCAGAACGCCACGCTGACCATTCCTGCCGGCGTGCGGATGTATTTCCACAAAAGCGCGGCGATTGTGGCAGCAGGCAGCATACACGCACTCGGAACGCGCGAAAAGCCGATTCTGATGCGCGGCGACCGCCTCGACAATATTAACTTCTCCGATGTGCCATTGCCATACAACTTCGTTTCGGGGCAGTGGGGAGGCATTTTTATACTTGGTGAAGCAACGGAAAATATTTTTAAAAACGTGTTTATAAACAGTAGCGAAGTGGGTATTTTCATTTACAACGAAAATATTGATGCCGAACAAATGCCTTATTTGCAAATAGAAAACTGCAAACTCACAAATTTCACCTTCTACGGATTGTTTGTTTTCAACGCAAATGTTACCGCGCTAAACACGGAAATCAGCAACACAGGCACTTATACGCTGTTTCTCAACGGCGGCACGCATACTTTTGTACACTCCACAATAGCCAACTTTTACGGCGCAAATCAGCCATCAACGCGCGAAAAAGAAACAGTCGCAGCGCTGATTAACGACACCGAAAAAATCACCATAAATGGACAGGAAATCCAGATAAGTCGCTCTGTTACAAATTTTTACAACTCTGTAATTATGGGCAGCATGGAAACGGAACTTGAAGTGATAACAAAAGAACCGGAAATTTATATCGGACGTTTTGAAAATAATTTTATCAGAAGAAAAGAAGTTTATAATTATGATAACTATCTGAATAACAGTTGGTACGGCGAAAGCGACAAGGTTTTTGCCAATTCGGATTTCAAGTGGACGAAAGACGAAAAAATCACCTGTGATTTTCGGCTCGATTCCGTTTCGCCTGCCCGCAACATTGCCGATATTACGTTTGTTAACTTATACAACCTGCAATTTGACATCTACGGCAACCCGCGCACAGCCGACGGCAAACCCGATGCGGGGGCATACGAATGGCAAGAGGCACAATAAAACATGCGTGCCTAAAATACCCCCCAACGCTTCTTTTTCGGTGAAAAGTCAGCAATATTGTCGGCGCTTGCGGGGTTGAAGGGGTCGCCACTTGCAATCATTCTGTAAATCACGCCCCAATCGGGCAACCCGCCGAGGTTGCGGTCGTCTATGAACAAATCCACCATCAATTTACGCGGCTGCATTTGCTCCGGGGGCAACTCCTCAGGATAATTGCTATTAACAGCATAAAATTCAAAACCTCTGTCGCGGCAAAATTTTACCGCCTCTTCGAGTTCCCGACCCTCGCGCACCGACCACAAAATCAGTTGATGACCATCATCTCTGAGTTTTTTAAGAGTCGCTATGGCAAAAGGGATTTCCTTGCCAATTTGCGGATATTCATGTGCCACAATTGTTCCGTCAAAATCTACTGCAATCAACATAGTGGAATAAGAGTTTAAAATTTACTAAATATTGTCTTCTAAATCTTTGATTTTAAGGTCGTTATAAATCTGCTTCTCGCTTGTTCTGCAAAACAGAAATGCCGACAGCGAAATAGCAACGCAATACAGCAGCGAACTTTCGCGTACAAAATATTTGTAAATAAGAATGCCAAAGAATCCGACACTCGCTATTATTATCAAACGCATGCAAGCGCCTTTTGTGTATCTGACTGTTTTTTGCTGTTCATCTGTCTGTTTTGACCATCGAAGCGTTTTTCTGTGAAACCAGTAAAACGAAAATGGAATCGCCGCTAACAAATACAAATAATAAATGCTTGTAAGCGTTGTTCTTGAGTCCACAGGCAAGTCGGCTACACTGTTTGCTTCAAAGATTATCAGCGCTGCCCCACTCCCCACAACAAACGCCAGCACAAACCACCAGAGGTGATTTACCTTGCGTTTTGCCGATTTCACAACGTCTTCTATTTTTTTGTTTGTCATATTTCAGGGTTGTATTTACACATTTATTTAAAGTTTATAATATCAATAATTCGCTGAATTAATAGTTTTCAGAAAAATACAATTAAAAATAGTTATTAGAGTTTAGAGTTTAGAGTTTAGTTAGGCATTGTTAGAAATAGTTAGGAATTGTTTTAATGAAAAATTAATAATGAATAATGAAAAATCTATTAATTGTTCATTTTTCATTGTTAATTATTCATTGAATTTAATTTAATTTAATTTCTTCATTTCTTAATTGCTATCTGCTATCTGCTAATTGCTAATTACTAATTGCTAATTACTAATTGCTAATTACTAATTGCTAATTGCTAATTGCTAATTAATTTTTGACTTCTTATATTCCCTTGCAGCCAACTCCAGTTCTTCAAACCATTTTTCTCCAAAACAGCGAATTAGCGGCTCTTTAAGGAATTGATAAACAGCGATTTGCTTTTCTTTTCCCAAAGTACGCGCACACTTACAAACATGCCAACTATGATAATTCACGGCAATAAAATCATTGTATTTTTGCAGCCTCACGGGGTACAAATGACACGAAATAGGCTTGTAAAAGTCAGTTTTACCCTCTTTATATGCCTTCTCTATTGCACATCGGGCGCAACCGTCCCTGTCCCAATACACAAACGCACACTGCTCACCTTCGGCAAGCATAGTTACCGCCTCACCATCGCTGTCAATGTACGAAAAACCTTGTGTTTCAACAATTTGGCGCGATTTTTCCGGCAAATATTCCAGAACTTCGGGCACAATCGTTTTCAAAACTTCAATTTCTTCGGCTGTTAGCGGCGCCCCTGCGTCGCCCTCAACACAACACTGACCTTTGCATCGCTGCAAATTACAGACGAAGTACTCGTCAAAAAGGTCGAAACTGACTATTGTATTATCTATTTTTAACACAAATTCTAAATTTTATAACTAATTCTTTTTCAAGAAGATACAGAGAAATTACCGTATCGGCAAAAGGTGATTATACATATTTTTTTACTCCATAAAATTATGGTCTGCAAAACTGTAATAATTTCCGCGTGCAATAATAATATGATCAACGAGTTTTATTTCCACCGTTTTACACGCTTTTTTGATTTTTTCGGTAATCGCAAAATCCTCGTTACTCGGCTCTTCGCTACACGACAGATGGTTATGAGCCACCATCATAGCGTGTGCCGACTTTTCCAGCGCCAGTTTAAGCAGAATTTTCATATCAACGGTCGTGCTGCTTCGGCTGCCCTGCGAAATCCTGCAGACATCAATCAGTTGCAACTTATGGTCTAAAAAGGCTGCCCAAAACTCTTCCTGCTGTAAATCAGCAAGATAGCGTTCAAACAAAAGGGCTGCATCTTTGCTGAAAGTGATTTTTTGATGCTGCAAAAATTCTGTCGCTTTGCGTCTTTTTCCGAGTTCCATTGCAGCCACAATAGTAAGCGCTTTTGCCTGCCCAATGCCTTTGTAGTTTTTGCAAAGTTCTGATACCGACAGTTTTGCAAGTTCATTCAAATTGTCGGCTGAGTCGTGCAAAATCCGCCGCGACAACTCCACCGCCGTCTCTTCCGCATTGCCGGAGCCTATCAAGATAGCAAGCAGTTCGGCATCGGAAAGCGCAAACGCACTCTTACGAAGCATCTTTTCGCGAGGACGGTCGTCCTCAGCCCAATCACGTATCGTTAACCGTTTAGACATAGTCTGCAAAATTGTTTATTTATTTATTTGTTTAAAAAAAAAAATCACAAAAATTTATCCGCCTTTACATTGTCAAACCAAAAGATGCAGGCACAGCAAAAGTACAAAATTTATTTCATAACCCCAAAATCTTTTTCAGTTTTCAGTTTTCAGTTTTCAGAATTTATCTTTTGTCGTTACTTTATTAGGGCTATGAAACGAACACGATTAACAAAACACACAAAGTTATGATTATGTTGTAGTGTGAGTTCCATCTGACCTTAAAAAAATAAAATTTAAACAGATGAAAATTAAAATAAGGTTTCTATTAATTTTTAATTCTTTGGGAAATGTTTAAAAAAGAGAAAAGCCCAAAACAATGTTTCGGGCTTTTAGAAAGACTAATTATGAAAATCCAAGTTTTTTTTATTTTACTACAACCTTACCTGTATAATTGCGCGCGCCTTTGACACTGATTATATAAACGCCGTCAGCCATGTAAGCATCAACGCTTTGACTTGGGTAAGATTTGATTACATCTTTCAGCACTACACGTCCCTGCATATCCATCACTTCAATAGCGCTGTTAATATCTTTCTCGTTGAGTTTATTAACCACAATAGAATTGTTGTTGTTGTAATATGCGTTGATAGCGCCTTCTGTTACATCGGAAACTGAGGTTGGCGATTGTGGTACGAAGTGTACAACAAAGCGGTCATCGAAATCGCTTGCGTTGCCTTCAAATTCATAAGTCGGATTTTCGCGTAAATCCGTGAATGTATTTGTTTTCTTGTCTTCCAGCACAACTGCCTGAGTTGCCATGTTTTCGACGTTAGATGCGGTAAGTATATAGTTTCCTCCATATACGGCTGGTCTGAACGTCATGTTTGCGCTTGCGGCTGTTAATGGAACTCCCATTTGCAAGTGGCGTACATTTGCCTCGTCGCGCATTGACATGGAGAACGAGCCGTTGTCGTTATTTGCGAACTTATGCATGTCATATTTATCGCTGCCGTCAGAGGCGTCGTGGCGCACAAACACGGCTGCTAAATCATAAATATTTTCATTGTCGGACGGACTGACCTTAAATCTTAACAGATTTGGCTGATAATCTTCGTCTGCAACCTGATTCAAAGCCGGCGCATAGGTTCCACCACTGCCGTTAGTAGATAAATTGTTGGAAGCCCTTGCCTGCACGGTCAAACTTTTATCCAGAACCAACTGACCTCCGGCACCTGTCTGGCGTACCATAAACACGCTCTGCGAAGGGATATACTTAATGGGGAAAGCGCTTACGGCTTGGCTCATATCCATTTGTATATAATTTTGACTGCCGGCAGGGAAATAATACAGATATTTTGCGAATCCAATTCCTGTTGATAATAATTTAGTTACTAATTTCTCCACAGAAATGGGCGCACTGTAAGAGTTGCCTACAACAATGTATTTTGCGGTAGAAGCAGTTTGCGTAGTAAGAGTATGGTTGTACAGTGCTTCGTTCGTTACAATCTGCTCATTCTCATGACCCAAATTGTAAGGACTGCCGTTGAACAGATAAACAGGTTTTGTACTTTGCCCTGTCATGCCGCCTGTTACAAGCAAATCGTGTTCGTCATCATAGTCGTACGTGGCGTCATTATACCTGATAAGGTATGGCTGACCTGTCAGAAAGCGTTCACGCGGGTCAATCACATAATATTCGGGGTAAATATGACCCTGAGCGTCCATTGCGTTAGCCAAAGGGTACATCACATATCCGCTACTGTTAATAATAGGGTTGCGCACCCAGTTGCCTGCAAAATATCCCGACCTTTGGTTGGTGAATGGCGCTGCAAACGCATTCAGGTTAGTGCCACTACGATACAGTTGCACATTGCGTTCTATTGCGATGGTGCCGGCAGGTACATCTGCCGGAGTTGTTGCACCCGGGAAACGCAACGATGCGTCATACACTTTCGGAGCGCCATCACCTGCCACCTGCACATTTGAAGCCAGTAATAATTTACCGCCTTTGCCTGCAACCGTCTTGATTGATTTTGCATCAATGCCCATGTACGAGGTTAATACTATCGTATCGTTTGTGTCAAAAAGAATGTTTGGGAATGTGAGAAACTGTTCTCCACGGTTATGCGTTGCGGCATTGTTACTTGTGGTTATCTGGTGAACGCGCGTTCCTGCTGCAAAGTCACTACGGAAAGTAAAAACACCCGTAGAGGTCTTGTCGGTCGCAGTTTCACCTGCATATTCTGCCGAAACGAATGCCGGACGGGTTGCGTCCTGTATGAAGTTTCCTGTGATTATCATATTGCCATCGAGGTCAATAGCGGAAACATCTTTTGCTTTAAACGTTCCATTAACAAATATCTTTGCAGAATCCGTACCTACTGTTGCCACTTTGAGAACCCCAAAGTTAGACATTATTGTAGGTGGTACTGTTTGAGCGGATAGCGCTGCTGCACATACGAACAAGCCTATTGTAATTTGTAATATCCTTTTCATATCTGATTTTATTTCTTTGTAGAGTTAGTAATTATTTCTCACCATTATTTCTGTTTTTACGTTTTACAGTAGCGCCGTATGCCACCGCGCTTGCTAAAAGTAATAACAAACCACCCCCAACAGGTACTCCTTCCGAGTCGTTCAAATTGCCACCCTGGTCGGGGTCATTAATCAGGGTACAAGTCGGAAACGGCGTATAGCTCACAGTTACCAGGTTATCAGGACAGCCGCAATGGTCCGCATCGCCCTGCGGTCCCGGGCAAATGTCATCATCATCAGGCACACCATCGCCGTCAGTATCAAACAAAGGATCCGGATCGTCTCCCCACGCGAGTAGTCTGTCTGAAGGCACAGTTCCTTGATAGTCCGCTGCGACAAGTTGTGTCATCCCAAACACACTCATCGACAAAGTCATTCCAAAAATTAAAACCTTTCTCTTCATTCTAGTTCTCTTTATTAATTAAGTTATTATTTATTTTACTAAAATTCATCTTTGTTATCATAATATTCTGAATTTTTATCTGTTTATTTATTTTTTCTATTTTTATATTTTTTTTTGTAAAAAAATTCGCAAACAATTTTTTGTTGTTTGGGAAGTTATTGTAATTTGTCCGTTTTTATCGGCTCGAATATATATAATTGTAACGATTAAATTACTGAATAACAACAGTTTAACTTATATAAAATGTTCGTCTGATTCTTTATGTAATGACGAGGATTAAAAACTGCACTTCTCCATGTGCAAATACCGTGCCACGATTTTTTCAGTGATTTTTGTTGCTGCTTATTTGACGTTTATCAGGTAGTATTTTTACCCTTATTTTTTAAACAAAAAAAACATTGCAAAAATAAAACATTTTTTTTTAATAAAAAAATATTTTAACACAAATTTCAAAATGTTTTAATGTTTTTTCAAAAAATGCGCTTTACAATCGTTGTATGTGAGTTTTTTTATTTGAAAAAAAAAGTGGTTAGTTAGCAGTTAGCAATTAGCAATTAGCAGTTAGCAGTTTAGTTAGAAATAGTTAGGTATAGTTAGGAACTTTAATCAATTAGCAAATCGTAATTCGCATTTTTAATTCGTAATTGGATTTAATTTCTTCATTTCTTAATTTCTTCATTTCTTAATTAACAATTAATAATTAACAATCTACTTTTGCTTCATCGTTCTTTGTTTCTTAGTTTTCGGAAATTCATGCGTTTCAATAGAAAAATATTTTTGTTTAAAATAAAAATCGTACTTTTGTACTCGTATAAACTTAAAAATAATAGAATTATGCAGGCATATAAATTTGATACTCGTATAACTAAAGATGGTATTATATCTTTGCCTTTTGTGCCGATGCTGTTTGATAAAGAGGTGGAAATTATTATTTTACCTAAAACCAAAATCAGAGAAACAAAACATAAAATTACGCCTTCTGAATTTGTCCGTAAATGGTCTGGGGTGATAAAAGATATCCCCGAAAACGATACTGATGACCTCCGATACAAATATTTGAGAAAAAAATACAGTCTGACTTCCGAACAGATGTCAGACAAAGAAATTGATGATGCAAGATTGGATTATTTGACGGAGAAATATAAATGATGAAAACATTGATAGACACCAATATCATTCTCGATATTGCATTAAACAGACAACCAT
>JAISWT010000084.1 GCA_031271005.1 Prevotellaceae bacterium
TCCAGGGCTTTCCGTCCGGTTAATTCATCAAAGGCTTGTTTCAATTCAGAAGGTTCCGGAATCCGTTTTTCCAACAATTCAAAGCGGGTAAATATGGATTCGATTTGTTCCAGACATAACAAAATAGACTTGTTTATTTCGTTTGCAGATTGTTTGTATTTGTTCTTGAAGCCGGGCAAGACACGCATTGCTTCATTGTCCCATTTTTTAGGTTCTATACTATAACCGAGTCGCAAGTCCACACGTTTACCACCGTATGACACCCGTGCCCGAATAGGCTTACAATCCGATTTTTGAGGAAACAAATCAAATTTTACGTTTCGTTTCATCTTTAAACATTTTACCGCGTCCAAGCATTAGCCATTCAGCGGAGATAGAATATTCGATACATAAAAAGTATATAGCGTCCATTTCAATATTCTTGTACCGGGAAGGCTTGGATTTGGGATTAGGAGTAATGCCATAAGTCAAGCGCATTTCCCTGTATCGTGGCGAGTGCAAACCAAGTTTTTCGCATAACACCTCTAACGAGTGTACGCGCCCCATGGTAACGAGGTAATCAACCGCTACAAAGAAACGCCGGTTAATACTATCTGCTATATGGCTTTCCTGTTTTGCCATTTTTTCATCATTTCATCAAATGCAGCCTTTGGAACCAAAGCCGTATCGCGCCCTTCCAAAAATGCTGTTTCCAAAGCATCAAAAATTATTTCAGGCATGAAAGCGTAATACTTCGGATTATCGTAGTATTCCGATACTTTTATTTTGATTGTTTCCATATTTATTTACTAATTTATTATATCGTAATTTATATTTCTTTACTTCATACGGATTATAAACAACAAAATGTCTTCCTTCAACGAACAATTGTTTATTTTCTTTATGGGCTTCTATTATTAAATCTGTTAAATCTTTATTTTCTTCATTAGATAAGGCTTGCTGTAATCTTTTTTCGTTTTCTTTTTCAAAAATATCTTGAATCAATAGACAAATGCGTTTTTCATTCTCATAATCTTTCATTTTATGGTACAAAACGACAAGCCTGTGATACGAATGCATAGCAGGATAACCTAATTTAACATTTTCTTCGTAAGAAGATATTGCTTCATCAATTTTACCTTCTTTTTCAAGATCTTTACCCTTGAAATTTAATTCAACGGTTTTAGATAATTCGCGTTCTCTTTCTATCCATTCATTGTGCTTCTTTACGACATAATCAAAATCATCTTTGGCAACAATGAAGTGATGAAAACCTGTTGCAGAAGCATCAACAAAAGATTTCCAAAATCGTATACCCGCTTTGCTATTTCCAATATAACCCCAGTTATATTTATTATCAAAATCTTTTACTTGTAATTTTATTTCATCGTCATTCGGTTCCCGTTTGCACGAATTAGGATTTAATTTATTTTCTTCTATTTTTTGATGCCTTTCGATCATTTCTTCTTTTGTCATATTGACAGTAAAGGTTATATTACCCACATTTGTATTTATTGAATAATTAGGTATTTTTTCTTCGCTGCAATTTTCTTTTAGCATCTTAGTGCCCTTTTTCCCAAACAATCTTTTCAATATTCCCATAGTGTATTATTTTTGTTGATTTGGCTGCTAATAAATACTCTGTCATTACCTTTATATCGTTAAAATTTATTATCCGTGTTCCGCCGTTTTTGCAACATCCCCGACATCCCCCACATCCCCTTTTTTATCTATCTTTTCTTCAATTCGGTCGATAGTGGAAAGTAGTTTGTTGAGTAATTCTGTATTGTTTTCTGTTATTTTTTCCATTATTCGACTATTGCGTTCTGCTGTTATTGTCATTGTTTCTACAGCACTGGCAACTTTGAGATTTGCTTCTGCAATTTTGCTAAAATCAATTTCAAGTTGAGTAGGAGTGGATGATTTTGCTTCCTTTGTTAGCATTGCTCCTTCGCCGGTTAAAAGCCAGTTTTTATCAATGTCGTTAAACACCTTTACTATTTTATTAGCCATTGACTTACTAATATTAACTTTATCGCTTTGTATGTCATATATGTTTTGAGCATATTTTAGACCTAATCGCTTTGCAAAATCAGTAGGATTTAGCGAAAAATGCTCAAGTAATTTATTTATTTTCTCGGAACCTTTCATTGTTTTTAAAATTATTCTTTATTTTGTAAAAATTTTCTCGTTAATAATCAATTATTTATAAATTATTTTAAGATTTTTTCTTAAAATTCTTGTTTATTTCAAGAAATTATTTGTAAATTTGCATTTGTAAATTTTCACGCTCGCAAAGATAAGATGAAAATTTACAAAAACAAATAGCAAATATACGTCATTTTTTAATATAAAAACAAAAAACAATGGACAAATTTTCTTTTCAAAAAGGATGGTCGCAGGTTAAGATTGGTGAGACGACCGCCGTACGTTCAAAACTAATGAAAGCTTTGAACATTACCACTCGCATGGCATTCCATGACAGACTAAAAGGCAAGGTAGTGCCAAAAATCAACGAATACCATGCCATCGAAAAAGTATTCGCTGAATATGGAATAAAAAAAGTTTGGGGGGATTAATAAAATGAAAATAAATGCCATACTCACAAAACGAGAGGCCGAAATTGCCGAACTCTTGGCTTGGGGAGCAGCAAAAAAAGAGGTGGCCAATAAATTGTACATCTCTACGCGGACGGTTGAAAATACAGCCCGCAGCATTTTTGAAAAAATAAACATTCAAAAAGCAACGGAACTTTGCGTTTGGTGGTTTTGCACAAAATTTGATATTTCGTTTGACCTTTCACCGGTTAAACGGGCAATAATAGCATCCCTAATTCTTTTTGCTTTTACGCAAAATATTCTTTACGTAAATCACGTGGAAAGATATTACCGTACCGTTCGCAACGAACGAACATTGTACCGGCAGCGGAATATCATCCGCAGGAATGAAACCGATTTTGATTACCTATTAACAGCATAAACCATGAAAAAAGTATTAAAACTACTCGGATTAGCCGGATTTACCGGAAAACAAAAAGCAATTGTTATCTATTTTGCAATTTCTTTTTGTTTGATTGGCAGTGTAGCCGACGCGCCCGTATGGGCATTAGTTGCCTTATTGCTGAATTTTGCAAACGCCGCAAGGCTTTTAAGAAAAATACCAATGCCGGATAACAAAAAAAATTAATTATGACAAGGGAAATTGACAAAAATACGCCAGTATATCAACTAAGTGTAGGCGATTTGTTGCAGATAATGGAGGAGCATACAAAGCCTGCACCGACTACGCTGGTAAATACCGCCGCACAGCCGGAAAAGTACGTGTATAGGCTTTCCGGTATTGCCCGCCTGTTTGGCTGTTCAAAAACAACCGCAAACAGGATAAAGCAAAGTGGAAAGATAAATAAGGCAATTACTCAACTCGGTAACTTAATAATTGTAGATGCCGAAAAAGCCCTTGAATTAGCAGGGAAAGCAAATGGTAAATACAATAAAAATAACTAAAAGCCATGAAAACGTATAACAAAAAAGCGTTCCTTTTGCCGGACAGTATAAACAGTTGTGCATGTTATCATGCAAAAATATTTGAAGACGGTAGATACATATTTAGAATACACGATTGTATTACCGGAATAAGATTAAATGGCGACTTGAACACAAAAGAAAATATTGCCGAAGCATTCAGTAAAATCAATGAACTCATAATAGGATTAGAAAAGTTCAGGGATTTTATATTTGAAAATTTTATTAAAAATAACAGATATGAAAAAAGTAACAATCAAAAAAATGACCCTTATAAATTTCAAGGGTATTAAGAGACTGACCGTCGATTTTGGGCAGGTTACGGAAATTCGCGGTGCAAACGCCACCGGAAAAAGTACCATTGCAGACGCCTTTAACTGGGTACTTTTCGGTAAGGACGCAGCCGGTAACAGTGATTCAAAGTTTGGGATAAAAACCAATGACAAGGACGGCAAAGCCATTCCGAAACTCGACCACGAAGTTACAGCGTTACTTGATGTGGACGGGCAAACCGTAGAACTCCGCCGTGTACTTTCCGAAGATTGGGTAACACCTCGAGGAAAGGCAGAAACCGAATTAAAGGGAAACTCGACCGCCTATTTTTACAACGGCGTACCTTTGAAAGAAAGCGAATACAAAGCGAAAATAAACGCGATCATTGACGAAGATTTATTTCGTATGCTGACCAACCCGCTTTATTTCCCGCGATTGGATTGGGCGGTACAGCGTGAAATTCTTTTGAAAATTGCGGGTGAGGTAGCACTCGAAGAAATCGCCGCCGGACGTTCCGAATTTGCAGAACTGCTTACACAATTATCCGGCAAAAGTTTGAAAGAAATAAAAAACGAAATCGCTGCACGGAAAAAGAAAATAAAAGAGGCGTTAGAATTAATCCCCGCCCGGATTGATGAAGTTACAAGGGCAACGCCAAAAGACTACGTCCAAAACGAAAAAACTCTTTTGGAAGAAAAAGCACGGTTAGAAGGCTATTTATCCGAAATTGACAAAGCAATGGAAAACAAAGCCGAAGCGTCCCGCCAGCAGTATAAAGCCATTCAGGAAACGCAAAGACAAATTAACGAACTAAAAAGCCAGCAGCAAAAAATAATATTTGACGCACAAATAAAAGTGCGTGAAGATGCTTTTGCCGCCAATGCAAAACGGCGCGAAATTGAAAACAATATCAAGGATGCTGAAACCGAAATTGCAACATTGCAAAGGGCAGACGACAACAACACGCGAGAATTAATAGACTTGAAAGCACAGATTGAAAAGAAATGTGTTGAAACAGATAATTTTCGAAAAATGTGGCATGAAGAAAATGTAAAGGAATACCAAGGCAACGACATTTGCCCCACATGTGGACAATCTTTACCCGAAAACATGAAAGCCGATGCACGTAAATTGTTTGCCGACGCTAAAACAAAGACGCTTTCCGAAATAACGGAAAAAGGTAAAAAACTGAGTAAGGAAGCCGAAATATTGAATAAAGAGGCGGATAAATTGGTTGAACAAGGCTTTGATGTGAACACTAAATTATTGGAGCAACAGGAAGCGTTAAAAACATTGAAAGAAAAACTTGCCGAAATGCCGGTAGTAAATGCAAATGTCATCAATCCAGATGATTTGACAGAATGGAAAAATCTACAAGAAAATATAGATGTTCTTTCAAAAAGCATCAAAAACAAACCCGCCAACCCCGATAATTCCGAATTAACAGCAAAAAAGCAAGATTTGACAACACAGTTAGACGAAATCAAAAAACAACTGAATTTGCGGGCGGTAGTTGAGACCAACGAAAAACGCAAAGCCGAATTGTTGAAAGAAGAAAAGGAATTAGCGCAGCAAAAAGCCGATTTAGAAAAACAGGAATTTGTAGCCGAAACGCTCGTGAAGGAGCAAATGAACGAGGTAGAATGCCGCGTAAATCTCAAATTCAATTTGGTGCGCTTCAAAATGTTTTCCCAGCAGATTAACGGCGGGGAAAAGCCAGACTGTATTTTAATCAGCCAGTCCACAGGTGCAAAGTTTTTGGACACAAACAACGCGGATAAAATCAATATCGGGTTGGACATTATCAACACACTTTGCGAATTTAACGGTGTAAGCGCCCCCATATTCATAGATAACGCCGAAGGAATAAATAAACTTATTCCTATTAATTCACAACTTATAAAACTAATAGTAACAAACGAAAAAGAATTAACAATAAATTTATAACCAATAAAAAAAATGAAACCAGTATTTTTTGAAAAAGAAGTGGCGAACGGAATATTTTTGACGTTCACCCAAAAAGATGGCAAACTTGAAATGTCGTCTGAAAACAGAAAGTTGCAAAATTGGATTGATAGCCGAAAAAAAAGGAATATCAAGCCTGATGAAATCTATTTTGCTGTCAAAGCAGCAAAGGAATACCTGAAAACAGGTATTGCACAAGGAAAAGGACGGAACAACCCCAATGCAACCGTCTATGACAACCCCATAATCGAACTGGCTGAAAAATGCCAGTCAATATGGGGAAAACCTATTATTACCGAAGTAACGGGAAAAACGGGGCAAGACCATTGTCCTATTATCAGCGTGAAAATAATGCTTCCAAACGGACGTATATTTGTTTCATCCGCTGGGAACCAAAAAGCGGCAAAAGCAAAGGCCGCAACGAATGCTTTATTTATTTTAAACAACAAAATTATAAACTAAAAATTACAAAAAAATGAGCACAACAACACAACAACAAAATGTTTCTGCAATGCAGAAACAAGCAACACAAGAACCGGATTTCGGCATGACAACTTACACAGTTGCAGGCCAAGAAGTAAAACTATCGTTTCAGACAGTAAGAAAATACCTCGTTAGAGGCAACGCCAGCGCTACCGACGCAGAGGTGGTATTATTTATAGCTATCTGCAAATTTAATCAGCTAAACCCATTTTTAAATGAGGCTTATTTGGTTAAGTTTGGCGGGCAAGCGCAAATGATTGTGAGCAAAGAGGCATTGATGAAACGCGCCGAAAGCTGCCCCGAATATGATGGTTTCCGCGCCGGTTTGATTATTAAACGCGGAAATGAAATAATAGACATAGAAGGTAGTTTTTTACTTGTAACAGATGTTCTATTAGGTGGCTGGGCAGAAGTTCATAGGAAAGACAAAAAGTTCCCCTATGTTTCAAGAGTTTCACTTGCCGAATACGACAAAAAACAAAGTACTTGGAATGACAAAAAATCAACCATGATACGCAAAACGGCAATTGTTCAGGCTATGCGAGAGGCGTTCCCTGTACAGTTAGGGGCGATGTACACAGCCGAAGAACAAGGCATACAAGAAGTGCCGTATGTAGATGTGACGGACAAGGTTAAAGAGGAAATCGACAATAATGCAAATGCGGGGAAGCCCATAGGCTTTGAGCAACCAACAGAGCCGGTGAGCGAAGAAAACAATCAGCCAAAGGGACAACAAACCACACTGCAACAAGCAGGGGCGCAGGCTACCACAACAGAAAATACAAGTGAGCAATCAAAAATGCCCGGTTTTTAAGCTATGAAGTTAAAAGTATTAAGCAGCGGCAGTGCGGGAAATTGCTACATTTTAGAGAATGATAGCGAAGCCCTGATATTGGAAGCGGGCGTAAAGTTTGCAGAAGTGCAACGCGCTTTGAATTTCAATATCGGTAAGATTGTCGGCTGCCTAATTACCCACGAGCATAAAGACCATGCGGGACATATTTTATCGTTCCCGCAATTTATAGATGTATTTTGTTCAAAGGGAACGGCGGATAGTGTGAGAGAGATTGGTGAAAAATCGAAAGTGCATATAGTTTCGGAAAAACAGATTTTCAGTTCAGGAACATTTAAGATAATTCCTTTTGCCACCAAACACGACGCCGCCGAGCCTTTGGGCTTTTTCATCAACCACGCCGAAACCGGTAATATTTTATTTGCGACCGACACATATTATTTGCCCTGCACCTTTGCCGGACTAAATAACGTATTGATTGAATGTAATTACCGATTAGACATTTTAGAACGGAACATAGCCGCCGGACATATTCCGGTCGCAATGTGCAAACGTATTTTACAATCTCATTTCAGTTACGAACACTGTTTACAGGCATTGCAGGCAAATGATTTGCGGGCGGTGAATAACATTGTTTTGATACATCTTTCCGACGGTAACAGCAACGCCGAAGAATTTATAACAGGCATAAAAGCAGCTACCGGGAAAAACGTGTATGTAGCCGAAAAAGGGATGCAAATTTTATTTAACAAAACACCTTTTTAGTATGATTAAGGGATTCCAGCAAGAAACTGCACCATTAACAGATTACGAAAAAAACGTATTGCTTCCACTCTTTATACGGGGTTTGGAAACAAAAAAGGGACATGAAAATGCAGTAACAAATAAATACATAATTTCTGTGATGAGCAAAAATTACGAGGTTAGCGAAGCGCGGGTAAGAAAAATAATCAACCATATCCGCACGCATGACAATATACCCGGTTTAATCGCGACTTCTAACGGTTATTTCATAGCCAACACGGAAGCAGAATTATTAGAGTACGAAGAAAGCCTGAAAGGACGCGAAGACGCAATCCGCGCCGTAAGGTTAGCCATTGCACGACAACGCCGGATGCTTTACGAACAGGAAAAACAACAAAAATTATTTTAAAAATTAAAAAAATTATGGAACTAATTAAAAAAACAATGAACGTTAAAGATGCCAACGGTTGGTATCTGATGCAAACCGAAAGACGGACTTGGCTCGAAGATTTTATCGACGAAGAAACGGGCGAGCCGCAGACCATTGAAAGAAGCGAGCCAATTTGCGAGAAAGGCGCTCTGCTGAACGAGATATTGATTTCGTTATTAAAAGAAAACGGTATTAAAACCGTAAAAGTTTCCAGCATCCCGATGAAAGGTAGTCAGGAAAAGTACATGAACCTGTGGGAAACTGTTTTAAAAGTTATCGAAAAAGGCCACAGGCGCAATCGTAGTTACATTGTAACATCAGACAGTCCAGCCGCAGCCGAAGCGTTTATTTCGGAATACTTTGAAATAAACATAGAAGCCTCATTTGAACTTGTTAAGGTCAATCAGGTAGAGTACAACCGGGTGATTAAAATGTATGATACCGAACGCGAAGAGTACGAAGCCAGCGGCACACACACCGCAAAATGGTACAAATGCCAAATTTACTCAACTATTGAAGACGATGAAACCGGTGAAGAAACGAGCGGAGGCTCACGGAACATTCTTGTTTTGGCCTTTTCGTTTGAAAAAGCAATACAGGCGGTTAAAACGGTAATGGGTCGTGATGAATACGATTCAATTTACCGGACATTCAAAAACGTTCAAGAATTGAATATTGTTGATGTTTTCCTTCCGGATGAAAAAGTATGTTATTATTCAAATGAGGAGGTAGAGCAAAATGAAAAAAATTAACATAATAGAGTACTGTAATAGTTGTAAGTTTTATAAAGTATATAAGCCACTTATTGATTATACTTTAGAAGATACTATTGCTGTTTGTACAAAGGACAATTTTGTGATTACTGGTAGAGAACCGGACACTCTTTGCAGTATTCCGGCAAATTGCTCACTTGAAGATTATAAAACAACTTAAAATGATTACATTATGAATAAAGAAGAAATTATCAAACATTACAAAGCGCTATTACCCTGCGAACAATTTGTAGTAACCGGCGGATACGCTTTGCAGAGAATTGGGTTAAAGGAAAAAAGCAATGATATTGACATTATTCTTGTTAATCCAACAAACGAAGCCAAGAGTACACTCGAACGTTTGATGAAAGAGTATCCCGCAAAATCAACAACCGGAAGTGAAAACTTGGCAATTTTCATGCATGAGCAAACAAAGATTGATGTTTTTGAAGAAAAAAACCACATTGAAACGCTTACCGTTGATGGTTTTGAAATAAGTACGGTAAAACGAATATTTGATGCAAAAAAACGCATGAACAGGTCAAAAGATTGGGAGCAACTTCTTAACATAAGTAGGCGGATTGTTACAGAACAGGAATTTTATAATCACATTGATAAAATATGATTACTTTACGCAAAAATCAGACAGAGCCAATCCGAAAGGCGGTAGAGTTTTTTAACGCAAAGAACCCCGCGCCTTCCTTGATTGTGTTACCGACGGCGTGGGGGAAGTCTATCTTAACCGCGTTCACGGCAAAGGAAATTGAAGGAAAATTATTGGTGTTACAACCAAGCAAAGAGCTACTCGAACAGAACTACAAAAAATACATAACCCTTTGCGGCAATGATTTACAGGTACAAGCCGGAATTTATTCCGCATCGTTCGGGCGCAAGGATATAAACAAAATCACTTATGCCACGATAGGCAGCATAAAGAACATCGGCGCACTTTTCAAACAACTGGGATTTAAGAAAATGCTTATCGACGAAGCACACCTATACCCGCGCGAAGCCGATTCCATGTTAGGGAAATTCCTTGCTGAAAGCGGCATTACCCACGTTTTGGGAATAACCGCAACGCCGATTAAATTGCAGCAAAACACGGATTTGAACGGCAACCGCTTTTCAAAACTGCAAATGCTGACCAGCAGAAGCAAGAAGGGCAATTTTTTCAAGGATATTATCCACGTCGGGCAAGTGCAGGAAATGGTAGAGTTGGGCTTTTGGAGCAAGTTGGAATACCAGCAAACGGAATTTGATGCGTCAAAACTGGTCTATAATTCCTCGCGCTCGGAATATACCGAAGAAAGCGTGCAGTTGTCATTTATGGCAAATAATACACGCGACCGGATATTTCAGGAACTTGACAACCATGCCGACCGGCAGCACATTTTAGTATTTGTCCCGTCCGTCGGCGAGGCAAAGCAAATGGCGGTTGAATATCCGAACTCCGCAGCCATTTACGGCGACATGCACAAGGCAGAGCGCGAAAAGGTAATAGCTGATTTCCGTAGCGGAAAAACCCGTGTAATATTCAACGTGCGGGTACTTTCAACCGGATTTGATTATACCGGAATAGATTGTATCATTTTCGGGATTTCGACAGCATCAATCGCCCTGTATTACCAAATCGTAGGGCGCGGAACGCGTATTGACCCCAACAAAAAGGACTGCCTTATTATTGACCTTTCCGGTAATGTAGAGCGCTTTGGGCGGGTAGAGGATATAGTATTTGAAAAAGATACTTTATGGCGCATGTACGGAACGGGCGGTAAACTTTTATCGGGATTACCCATTCACGAATTAGGTACGGTAAAGCGTGATGACGTAATAGCAAAACGCGCCGAAGCCGCCCAAAAATGGGCAGGGAAGCCGATTGAAATAATGCCGTTTGGAAAGCATAAGGGCGAGTTTATACGGAACATTCCTGCCGATTATAAACGTTGGGCATTGGAAAATATTATATGGCATAACGGAAATATGAACCTGAAACAAGCATTGACAGCATGAAAGACCCCGCATTTTTATTTTATCCGGCAGATTTTTTAATAGGCGTTTGCGAAATGACAAACGAAGAAGTAGGTCAATACATAACACTTATGTGTATTCAACACCAAAAGGGACATATAAAGATAACCCAAAAGATAACCCAACCAAATAACAGAGTTATCCATGAAGTTATGTACGGTTATCTTGCATCTTTTGAAGTTTTGCCGAAAGTTTTAGAAAAATTTACACAAGATGAAAACGGATTGTATTACAATAAAAGACTTGAAAAAGAAATTTTATCACGCTCAAAATTTTTTGATAAACAACGAGAAAACGGGAAAAAAGGCGGAAATCCTAATTTTAAAAAAGGCAAAAAAAATCCATATTACGATGACCAAGAAGATAACCCAAAAGATAACCCAAAAGATAACCCAAATACTGTAAATGAAAATAGAGATGAAAATGAAAATAGAGATATAGGGGGTATGGGGGAAAAAGAGGGCGAACCTGAAAAAAAATTGCAGGAAGCCGACGACGAACTAAGTTTTGAGAAAGTTTGGGCGATGTACGGACGAAAAGGAAACAAGAAAACAAGCCAACGAAAATGGGATAGACTGCCGAAGAAGGCGAAACAACTCGCAGTTGTGCATATACCAAAATACGTTGCAGCAACGCCGGATATTCAATACAGGAAAAACTTTGAAACGTATATAAACCAAGAGGCGTGGAATGATAAAATATTTGAAAACGGTTTGCGAAAAGCGTCCACGAATAAGCGTGCCGGTCAATTTTTGCCACCGGACAATGAAGATGAAAAAAATAAATTACTCGCAAAAATAGGAGGTTAATATGGATTTGCAAAAAGCAATCAATGATGCAATTGAAGAATTACAGGACTTTCAAAAGATACGTATTGTCAGGCAGCCGACCGTATTATCGTGGGGTAACCTCGAACAGTGCGAAGAACTTTTCGTCCGGACATTTATTGCCGTTGATAAAACGATGGTTGAATTTAAGTTTATTCCCGAATATGAAGAAATCATTCGTTGGATGACAAATACCGGCGGCAAGGGCTTGTTGTTGCGTGGCGCAAAAGGACGCGGAAAATCAACAATCCTGATGAGTGTTTTGCCTGTTTTATTCAAGCTTAAAAGGATTATATTTAAACCAATACAGGCAAATGATATAGGGGTTGAAGAATACAATGCGGCAAGTAGAAACACGCATTTTCCACATTTGGAATATATGAAGCAAACCCGTTTCCCAGCCATTGATGAACTTGGTATTGAACCGCAAGTAAATGATTTTGGTGAAAAATTTGAGGGATTTAACCAAATTATTGACAAAGCAGAACAATACATCAAGCCGTTGTTCATAACAACGAACCTTGCACCTGAAAAACTTTTGGAAAGGTATGACAGCCGCACACTTGACCGGTTAGGAAGACTATGTAAAACTATTGTATTTGAGGGTGAAAGTTTACGATAATAATCTACAACTTAGACGATGAAAATATACATTTCAGGACAGGTAACAGGACTTCCTTTTGATGAAGTAACTGCCAAATTTAACGAGGCGGAAAAGTATTTATTGGAAAAAGGATTTGAGGTAATATCCCCCTTAAAAACGGGAATACCTTATGCTTTCCCATGGGAAAGCCATATAGCAATGGACATACTTTTTCTACTTGGATGCGATGCCATTTATTTACTACCGAATTGGAATCAATCAAAAGGGGCTACGCTCGAAAAGACTATTGCGGAATTGACAGATAAGAAAATAATTTACCAAGAAATCCCGGTATTTTTTGCATTGCAACAAGCTATTTACGAAGTAATGGACGTTTCATTTTACGATATTGTAAGTGAAAACAGAAAGAGAAATAACGTATATGCCCGTATGATATACGCTTATTTTAGCAAGAAGCGGGGCGCAACGATTACGGGTATTGCTACAGAAATTAGGCGCAACCATTCTACTGTGATTTATTATCTGAAAAAATTTGAAGATGAAATGAAATATAATTCGTTTTTTCGCGGGATTGTAAACATAATAGAAATAGCCATAAAATCGAAAGAAATGCCCCAAATTTCAAATTAAAATCAAAAAACAATACAAGGGTATAGGCAGAAAAAAAACAGCCTAAAAACGTCTTAAAATAACACGAAACAAATATAAAAAATAAAATATGTTTACAAAAGATTTCTATCCCACGCCAAAAACAGTAATTGACGAAATGCTTTTTAGCATTGATATTATTGGAAAGACGGTTCTTGAACCGTCTGCCGGCAAGGGTAATATTGTGGATTATCTCAAAGAATATGGCGCAAAAGAGGTTATAGCTTGTGAAGTTAATAATGATTTAGCGAAAATAGTTTCTGGCAAATGTCGTTTGTTAGCCAATGACTTTTTAACGGTACAGGCAACCGAAATTTCGCACGTGGACTTAATCGTTATGAATCCGCCATTTTCTGCTGATGAAAATCACATCCTGCACGCATGGGAAATAGCGCCGGACGGCTGCACAATTGTTTCGCTTTGCAATGATAATACAGTTGATATGCCATATAACAGCAAGCAGCGAAAAATCGTTGAACTTGTAAACACGTATGGCAGAAAGGAATATTTAGGCGACTGTTTTTCAGATGCAGAACGCAAAACAGGCGTAAATGTAGCCTGTATTTGGCTGTACAAGCCAAAAACCGGAGATGATGAATTTGCCGATTATTTTTCGCTTACTGACGATGAGGAGCAATATTTTCAAGAAGGTATTATCAAATATGATTATGTGCACGACATTGTCAATCGTTATGTGTGCGCAATCAAACTTTGGGATAAGGTTATTCCCCTATCGCAGGAAATCAATAAATTGACAAAGCCTATTTCGGAGTACGGCATTAAATTCGGTGCTTATGAGACAGGGAAATCGAATTATAATGAAATAAGCCGCGAAACCTACAAAAAAGAACTTCAAAAATCCGCATGGGAACGTATTTTTTCTGACATGAATATGGATAAATACGTTACCAGTGGCGTGAAAGCCACAATCAATAAATTTGTAGAACAGCAGGTACATGTGCCGTTTACAGTGAGAAATATTTACAAAATGATTGAAATCATTGTTTGTACGCATGGTAATAGGATAAATCAAGTAATTGTTGATGCCTTTGAAACCATTTGCAAATACTCCTTTAAAGACAACTGTACGGGAGGCGAGCATTGGAAAACCAATTCTGATTATATCGTAAACCGGAAATTCATTGTTCCTTATATCTGTGAACGTAGAAGTTGGAGAGAACAAAATCTTGTGGGTTTGAATTATAACAGTAGCATTTATATAGATGACATCATAAAAGCATTGTGCTATATTTCCGGAACAAATTATGATGTATGCACACCATTAAATGTCTTCGCAAATAGACTGCAAATTGAGTGGGGGAAGTGGTACGAATGGGGCTTCTTCCGTATACGTGGTTATAAGAAAGGAACCATGCACTTTGAATTTGTGGATGAAAAGGTATGGGAACAATTTAACAGGCGTGTCGCAGAGATAAAAGGTTGGAGATTGCCAGAAACAAGCAATTCAACTAAAAAAGCAAGAAAAAAATCAACAGACTTAACAAATGAACGAATTTAATTTCATCATCCGATGACCCCGAACACCATCATACCTGGCGACGCGCTGACCGTTCTACGAACGCTGCCGGATAACAGCGTGGACTGCTGCGTAACCTCGCCGCCCTATTACGGACTGCGGGATTACGGAACTGCTACATGGGTAGGTGGTAATCACGATTGCAAGCATTTTGTAATGGGAGATGGGAACGCAGCCGGCGCATTACAGAAAACAAATTGCGGTAGTTTGCGAAAAGCAAAAGACGTTTGTCCTACCTGCGGAGCCGTCCGAATTGATAATCAAATCGGGCTTGAAGAAACACCGGAAGCGTATATCGAACGGCTGCGGGAGGTGTTTATAGAAGTGCACCGGGTATTGAAACCCACCGGCACGCTTTGGCTTAACATCGGCGACAGCTACGTAGGCAGCGGGCGTGGAAAGGGTGATGTGAACATGAAGGGAAAGCAAATAAAAGCAAGTTATGTAGGGAACATGTTCGATAAACCCTACCGGTTGGCGGG